>NZ_JAWIIV010000003.1:0-305134 GCF_035916955.1 Noviherbaspirillum album
TACCAGAGCGGGACAGGTGCCAGCCAAGCAGCTCTCTGGTATGGCAATCGATCACCAGCGCCAGCACCGCCCAGCCATCCCGACCGGCCCAGACTCGACACAGATCCGTTGCCCACCGCTCGTTCGGCGCTTTGGCCACCGAAGGTAACGCTTGCACCCGCGGCCGGAAGCCGATGGGCCGTTTCTTCACCTGCCAGCCCTTGAGCTGGAAGATGCGCTGCACGGTGTTCTTGTTGAAGTCCAACAGGTGCGCTACCGTCCGATAGCCGAAGGACGGATTCTCGGCGATCATGGCCTTGATCGGACCGGCGAAGCGGTCCTGGACCTTGGGTGCCGACTTGGCCGGCTTGTAGTACACCGTTCTGCGCGGCACGCCGAACCACTGGCAGATCTTGCTGGTCGAGACGGTAAAGCCGTCGTCCTTGAGTCCCTGGTGGATCGTCTCGATCACTTCTCGTCCTCGCCCAGCAGGGACTGCAGCTTTTTTCTTGCACGCAATTCAAGCATGGCTTCGCCGTACGCCTCCTGCAGTTCCTTGATCTGCCGCTCGTACTGTTCCTTGACGTCCAGCGGCTTGGCGCGCAATGCGTTTTCCAACCCTTTGCGTCCTTCGTCAACCCATTCTTCGATCTCGGACGGCGGGATGTCGAAGGCCCGACTGGCCTCAGCGACGCTGGTTTTGCCCTGAATGATTTCAGTAACCAGCGCCGCCTTGCGCTTGGCTGTCCACCGCTTGAATTCTTCGTCCATTGTCATGCTCATGTGATTCCCTTTCGTGATTATCACCTGAGCAGGCTTTCAGTGGGTCGTTACAGCGGTGCAGTCATTGCAGGAGGATCGAGTAACGTTTTCGTCGGCGGAGGAATAGCGCAGACTGACCCGGTTCAACCGGAAAATTTGGTACCAGGCTGGGTGCATGCTGCATTGCTTGCAGTCGGGTTGGGTACAGCACTCGTTCTGGGCGGACCGATAGTCACAGCTGCAGGTACGTTCGGCGGGCTGGCTGGCGGAGAAGTGTTGGGCCGGGTTGGAGAGCGGGTGTTTGGCGCGGGCAGCGACGGGCAGAAATGGTCGATGCTGGCAGGGTCGATGGCAGGTGGATTCTTAGGATTGAAAGGTGTACCTAAAGGACTTAATTTACACGTTGAGCATGGCTCTTTGGGAATGAGTGGCGGAAATTTGAAATTTTCGCCTAAGTATAAAACTAAGGTGATGGACCCGGGTTATATGGATGAAAATTTACAAGGCAACACCGCACGTAATTGGATCAGCAATGGTATGAGAGTGCAAGTTGAATACCTTTCGCCAATTAAAAGAGAAGATTATAAAATTAATTTCTATAAAGGGAAGGTAGTAGATCAATATGGGGCACTATTTGATTCTGCTAAAGGGGAAGGCGGTCGAGCTATTTTTGTGATGGATGAGCAAGGAAACATGTACGCCTCGGTCAACCAGAAAGTAGGTAAATTCCATCATTCAAGTTTGACATCCGGAGGACCTGTGGCTGCAGCTGGTGAGCTAGAAGTTGTCGAAGGTGTCATCACATTGATTTCGGATCGCAGTGGCCACTATAAGCCAACTAAAGAGCTTATGGCACAGGCCCTTCAACAACTTGAAGAAAATGGCGTAGATATGAGATATGTATTCACAGATTTTGACTAATTTTAGATCAGCAGCACGTTAGCCTTAAGTCTACTACGGAGGACAAATGGAATATATTGATGAAATCAAAGGACCGTTGAATGCAATGCTACTTCCAGTGCGCTGGAAAGGTCTTAGAAGAAACGAAATAAGCCGTGTCATGACAAGTCTTGTTCATGCTTGGCTATACAAATATCCACCTCAATGGTACTTGAAGAAAATCATAGACATCATTGCGCTGCAAGAGAACTTGGAAGTCTATCTGCAGGAGCGATTTGAGAACGAGACTGATCATAACATAAGGCAATTTCTCCTAGATTTGGCACTGGAAATTGAAAGGCAATATCCTAATGTTGCGCGTTCAGGGCGATGTGTAAAGACGGCCGGACATTGGGTTAGCAATGAAGTATCTCAAAATCCTATTGAGATCGATGCAGGGCAAAGCCTTCCTTTCGTCAATGGAAGGGAGGTCGTATGGGAATTGCAAGAACATCTCCCAGAAACGCCCGAAGATGCACTATTAACAGAATTTCAGAAGTTTTATCACCAAAAAACGTTAAAAGGCAATATTAGATATGAAAACACATTGGAATTAGCGCACTATTCGGTAACGCGTTTTAATAAGAATTATTCGGAGCATTTTAGAGCAGAAATTGCTGAATTGCTGAGGGTAATGGCTATCGATAATGCTCATTCAATGCACAGAAATATCGAAACTACAACCGAACATGATTTTACGAATGATGAACGCAAATGGGAGTGGTATTGTCGTCTGCTAAACGATATTAGTAGCGGTTTAAAATCAATTGCGTATCAATATCATTAATAAGTTGGGTAACAATTATCAACGTTGGGAAGGCCAGTCAGTCGCAAAGAAATCTGATCGGCGATGATCCCAAGAGATAGGATGGCACTTGGCATCTCTGGCGCCTGACTCGTCCTGGCCAACCGCCGTTACAACGCACGGCGCTTCTTAACTGCCCTAAACCCCCACCCGCCCCTCAACCTTCCTCTTCGCCTCACTCGCCAGCACCACCAAAGGCGAGCACTTCCAATCCGGCGCCTCCAACACTTTTGATGCCTTCAGCAGATAAGCCCCATCTTCGCTGTCATCAAGCACGAACCCCATGTTCACCATCAGCCTGACCATCGCTTCATTGTCGGCGAGGACGTCACCCTGCAGGATGGCGATGCCCGCCGCCCGTGCGACGCAGATCAATGTCTGGATGAGCCGGGTTGCAAGGCCGCCGCGCTGCCAGGCATCGGCGACGACCACTGCGAATTCGCCGCGTACCGGATAAGGGTCGCAGACGTACTGGGCCATCGCGATGGCGGTTTCCTCGCCACCCTGCTGCACGGTGGCGAGCAGTGTGATGGCTCCGGTCGGGTCGTCCTGGAGGAAGCGCGCGAGCATGTCGGGTGACAGTTCATGCAGCGGATGAAAGAAGCGTTGATAGCGGCTATCCAGCGATAATCCGCGCACCAGGTCTTGTATCCGTTCACCGTCGTCCAGGCGCACGGCACGCAAGGTGACGGCGGTGCCGTCGCGCAGGCGGACGATGTCGCTTAGCTCCCGGTTTGCGGAGGAGCTGGAGTTGTTGAGGCCAAACGGAAGATAGTCTTTCCAGCTCAGCGAGAAAGGGAAGAGGTTGCCCATGATGCGCTCCTGTCTGATGGGATCAGGCGGCGGACCATTGGGGGCCGGTGCGGCGTGCCGGCGCGGTTTCCACACCCGACAGCGGACGGGCGCGGGCCGTTTCGAGCCGCAGGCTGATGCGGGCATCGCTGAAGGCAGAGAGCAGGGCCGGGGTGTCGCGGTCGAGGACGAAGGACTGTCCGGCGGCGAGGACGACATCACGGATATCGCCGTCCTGGGTGATCCAGACGCTACCCTCGAGGGCGCGCACCGTCCATCCCAGCGCATGCTTCACATGGGTGGAATGGAGCGCTTCAAGTGCGATTTCCTGGCCGGCGGGATCGAGTCTGAGCTGAGCCGGTGCGGCATTGCGTTCAAGTGTCTTGTGGACGGTGGCGTTCATGGTGTTCTCCCTTTGTGTGGGTGGGAAGGTTCGTGGATGGAAACCTCCATGTGGCACATTATGGTTTGTTCTCAGGTATTTACAATCCATCAAATTGGAATAAGATTGTTCTTGTAAATGGACAATCGATTGAGCGGAGGGAGGGGGCGATGGAGCGGCTGGTGGAGATGATGGCGTTTGCCAAGGTAGTGGAGACAAAGAGCTTTTCGGCGGCGGCGGTGGCGCTGAAGACGTCGAAATCGCTGGTGAGCAAGCAGGTCAGCAATCTGGAAGCCGCACTCGGCGTGCGCCTGCTGAACCGCACGACGCGTCGCATGAGCCTGACCGAGATCGGCGCCGCCTACTATGAGCATTGTTCCCGTATCTCACAGGAGATCGATGCGGCGGCCGAGACCGTGACCCAGCTGCAGGTGGAGCCGCGCGGGGTGCTGCGCATCACGTCGCCGGTCATCTTCGCGTCGCTGCACCTGGCGCCGGCGATGCAATCCTTCATGCGGCGCTACGATGAGGTCGAGATCGAACTCAATGCCACCGACCGACCGGTGGATATCGTGGAGGAGGGCTATGACCTGGCCATCCGCATCACCGACCATCCCGCGCCGACCATGGTAGCGCGCAGGATCGCGCCGGTGCGCTGGGTTACCTGCGCCGCGCCGGCTTACCTGGAAAAGCACGGCACGCCGACGACGCCGCAGGAACTGGCGCAGCATCATTGCCTGCTCTACCAGGGCATACCGACGCTGCGCAGCGGCTGGCGCTACCAGACCGGGGGCAGGGAAGTGTCGCCATCGACCAACGGCAAGTGCCGTGTCAACAATTCCGAAGTGCTGCTGCAGCTGGCGCTCGGTGGCATGGGTATTGTCCTGTTCCCCACTTATATTCTCGGGCCGTATCTCAAGGATGGGCGGCTCAGGCAGATCCTGCCGGACTTCGAAGCCAATCCCGGCATGGCGATGCATGCGATTTACCTGCCCAATCGCTACATGCAGCCGAAGGTAAGGGCTTTCATCGATCACCTGATGGAGCATTTCGGCCCCGAGCCGCACTGGGACCAGTTTTAGACCCTCGTTGCCGGCTCGACCCGCCCATGCCATATCCTATGCGTCAGCGCACCCCGATGTTTGTTGCGACAATGAATACGGCAGGTCAAGGGGTCGCCGGCAATTTCCCTGATGCAGTCATTGCATGTAAAATTTGCGGTTTTTCCAAAAGGCGGCCGGGTCGGTTTGGTGCATGCGATAACCAATAGGGGCACCTCAGGGACATGAAATCTTATCCGCTTGCCGGACGAGGGGCGCGGGCGAAAGCCCTTACTAATTTCTGATGGGATCCATTTTGCGTAATTTGCAGTGGTCAATGCAGTGGTCGATGGTTGTCATATCAACACTTTTTCCCCTGCTTTGCTTCCTTCCCGTCAAGGGTGTTGGGCCAAGCTTCTATCTCTACCTGCTTATCCTGTTGAGTCTGATCTGCATCGCTTGCCGATTCCGTCCGGCGGGAAAAGGTTTCCTTGAGCGAATCGGCGAGCATTGGCCGCTGCACCTTGCGATGGCAGGCATGCTGGGTGCCGTCCTGGCGAGTCAGCTGGTGAACGGGCATACCGCCCGGTATGAACTGCCGTTGCAGCTGGCTTGTTTTCCCCTGGTACTGTGGGGACTGCTTTTCGGTTCCTTCCAGCAGCTCAGGCAGGTGCAATGGGGCTTGGCTGCCGGCGTCCTGTTATGTACCGCGGCGCTGTACATGGAGACGGCTGCAATGGCATTGCGCCCGGAGGCGGTTGCATTGGGATTGCGCCCGAATTTCGTGCTAGGGATGCCGTTGGTGCCTTTTACCAACATGACGGTCATGATGGGCGTGCTGGTCCTGTTTTCCATCGGCTGGAACAATAAAGGCGACAAGTTGGAAATCGCACTTAAACTGCTGACCGGTGCGGTAGCCGTTTACGCCTCTTATTTGTCGCTTACGCGCAGCAGCTGGGTGGCTTATCCCGTCTTTGTCATCATTGCGTTGCTGGTTTTCAGAAACATGCAGCTTCGCCTGAAGCTTGCGATTTTCGCCATGATGGCGGGACTGTTCTTCGGGACTTATCTGTTCAGCGATGCGGTGAAAGCAAGGGTCCGTCTTGCGCATGCCGACATTGAGCTCTTTGTCAGTGCCAAGGAAAAAAATACTTCGCTTGGGCAGCGTCTCCAGCTCTGGCAGGCGTCTTGGGAAGTATTCAAGGAACATCCGGTCGCGGGGACTGGACGCGAACATTACCGGACGACTGTGCAAAAGCTGGCGGAGCGGCAGATCATCACGCCGCTTGCCGCCACCCAGCCGCACATGCATAGCGATTTGCTGTTTCATATGGCGACGCTAGGCCTCTTTGGCCTCGCCGCTATCCTGGCTCTTTACCTCGCTCCTGCCTATTATTTTCTAAAGGAAGTACGCCATCCCGACCGGGAAACCAGAACCATCGCCGGCATGGGATGTGTCCTTGCCCTGGGATTCTTCGTTTTCGGCCTGAGCGATACAATGTTTTACTGGAGGGTGAGCTACGCCTTTTATATCATCCTGCTGGCGGTCTTGTTTGCCGGCATGGTCAGGCGCAAGGAGTCTCTCGCCGGGGCGAGCGGAAGCGCGAGATCTGTTGCCCGGGCGGAGTGAGCGCCATTGCATTAAGCGAAAAAAGACATGATTCATATAGTTTGCTGTACGGACGAAAACTACGCCTTCAACTTTCCCGTTATCGCGCAGTCGGTCCTGCAGCACCATTCTGCCGACGAAGTCTCGTTCCATCTATTGCATTCCCCGCTCGAGCCGCTCACCCTGAAAAAGATCGAGCGGTATGCGGCGGACAAGGGTTTGCAGTTTTCGCGCTACCTTCTGGACGATGTGGTCTTCGCCGATCTGCCCGAGATCGGTTATTTCACCATCGCCATTTATTATCGCTTGATGATTCCCGAGCTGATCTCGCCGAAAATAGAGAAGGTTCTTTATCTCGACATGGACGTGATAGTCGAAGGCCGGCTGGACACGCTGTGGAACGAGGAGATGAGCGGCAAGGCAGCCGTCGTGGTCGAGGATGGGGCACCAAAGCATTTGGCGAGGCACTCACCTGCACGCTACTTCAACTCCGGCGTGATGCTTATCAACCTCGATTACTGGCGCCGCGAGGATGTCAAGCGAAAGGCCATCGATTTCATGCAGCAGAACCCCGACGTTCTGCGCTTCCCCGACCAGGATGCGCTCAATGTCGTGCTGCAGAAGGACGTCATTTTCTTTCCTGAAAAATGGAATTACCATCTCAACCTTGACCGGCATTTTCTAAAAAATGTATTGAAGGGCAAGGTTCCAGCCGAAAACAAGCCGGTCATTGTGCATTTCAATCAGAAGCTCAAGCCTTGGATGTACCATTGCAAGCATCCTTACCGCTTCCGGTACTGGGACCTGCTCAGGCAAACGACATTCGGGGACTATCGGATGAAAAACAAATCGTTCTCCAGCTTTGTGTTCTATAACACGCCCAGACCGCTGCGCTCGAAGCTATGGCCGCGCCTGGCCGCAAAGTTGCCGCAGAACTGATCGCCGGCCGCATTCGGCATTCGGCGCTCGGCCGCGCCGATCGATCCGCGCCGCCGATGCCGATGCCGGAAACACGGCATGCGATACACTCCTGAGCGATTCCATAACGCCTTATCGATTTTTCCTATTCCGGAATGAGCCAATCCCTGAACGTCCTGTTCATCAGTCCGACCGTGGACTGTTATATCGGAGGCACCGAAACCGTGGTGGGCCAGCTAGCGCAGTGCCTGAAGCACAAGATGCGGCTGACCGTGCTGAGCGGTGTGCCGGGCGATGGAAAAGGAGGCCTGTTCGATGCCGCCGGATGTGAGCTGCTCACGCTGCCGTTTGCCGGCCGCGATTCCAGGCGCAACCGTTTCTGGAGCAAGCTGTTGATGACCAGCTGCTTCAAGATTGAAAGCTACAGCTTTTTCCGGTCCCTCGCGCGCAGCGGTATCGATTTGTCACGCTACGACGTGATCGCGACCTTTTACGAAGCCGACGCCTATCTGCTGGAAAAGCAGTATCCGGCGCTGCGCGAACGCTTCCGCCATCTGCTGCCGGGCGTGTCGATGCGGCGCTTCTTCAAGCGGGTGCCGGCGAGCGACGTGTTCTTCTTCGGGTACCGCGCCGCGCCCCGCGCCGAACGCAAGTGGGGGGTGAAAGTACGGTCCCTGCCGCTGGGCGTCGACGAGCGTTTTTTTCCTGCGGCCGCGCCCGCCTATCCTGAGCCGGGGCAAAGGCGGCTGGTGTTCGTCGGCCGACTCGACAGGAGCAAGCATGTGGACTGGCTGGCGCAATTCTTCGCCGCGAGCGGACTGGCGCAGCAGGGATACCGGCTGGACATCATCGGCGACGGTCCCCTGCTCGACAGTTTGCGCGGCGCCTACAGCGCCGATTCCGGTATCCGCCTGCATGGCCGCAAGCGGCAGGAGGAAGTGATCGGCCTGCTGCATGGCGCCTTCCTGCTGCTGCACCCCACCGACCTGGAAAGCTTCGGCCTGACCATCCTCGAAGGCATGGCGGCCGGCGTGCCGGTGATCACGCATGAACTCGACAGCGTGAAGGTCTGGGCTGGAGATTATCCGCGTTATGCGGCGCATCTTGATGAGGCGGCATGGCTGCAGGAGATCCGGCGCTTTGAGGAGCGGGATTATTGGGAGCGGGCCAGCGCGGAGGGGATAGAATTTGCTCGCGGGCTGACCTGGACGGGGATTGCGGAGCAGGTGTTGGGGATTTTGCGGCGCGGGAAAGGCTAATTGACGCATATCTGGTGATGGCGGAGCGCCGTTACTCCTCCCTTCCCGCAGTCAAACTGGCTTGCAAACCAGTTCGTGGAGAGGGTTAGGCGGTGAGGGCGGTAGTCGGGACAATTGCAGCCGCCAATGCGGGAGTTGTCTTCATGGGCATTCAACAAGGACAGGATTTAGGCAGTACGGCTTGGCGATCACCCTCACCCCTGCCCCTCTCCCGCCTGCGGGAGAGGGGTTTCATTCTACATAGCTGAGAACACCACCTCAACCCGATCCTCCGCCTTCGGATGACTATCCATCCCGATGTCGGCCAGCGTGACGCCGGTCTGCATGCGTTCCTCGACGCGCCGGCGATTCTCCGATTCGGTGGCGCGGGTATTCTCGCGGTGCCAGAGGTGAAAGACTTCCGTCGAAAACGCGCCGCCCTTGCGCCGCACGCCGTGGCGTGCCAGCCGCAGCACCAGGTCGGCATCTTCATGTCCCCATCCCACGAAGCTTTCATCGAAGCCATTGACCGCCAGGTAGTCGTCGCGCCAGATCGCCAGGTTGCAGCTCTTGATGCGACTCCACTTGACCGCGCGGTAATGCCGCATCGGGGTGTCGGGAAAGTGCAGCAGCGGCACCACCTTGTTGGTCTTGCCGATCAGGCGTTGCTTCAGCCAGTAGGCCAGCCCGTAGCGGTGGACGGGAGCGGAAGAGGACAACAGTTCGCCGGTGAACCGTTCCGACAGCAGCACCCGGCTGCCCGAGACCATGAAGCCGCGCTCGGCCAGCAGGCGGTGGCGCGCGACATAGTCGGGGCGCGGGATGCAGTCGCCGTCGAGGAAAACCAGATAGTCGCCCCTGGCCGCGAAGACGCCCAGATTGCGCGCCGCCGAAGCGCGAAAGCCAGTGTCGGGCTGCCAGGCATGCACCAGACGTCTTGCGCCAGGCGCATGCGGCACGGCGGCGAAGGCGGACAGGGCGTCGCGCGTGGGCTGCCGCGACCCGTCGTCGGCAATGATGATTTCAAAATTTGCATCGGTCTGGTCGAGCAGGGCGCGTACCACCGCTGACAGCGCGTCGGGCCGGTTGTAGGTGGTGACGATGACCGAAATCAGCATGTTGAGGATTTTGCAAGCGCGTTGCAGGCACGCGGGTTGATCAAGGCCGCGAGTATACCCGAGCGGGCGTGGCAATCCGATAGGTGTTGCCGGGCAGCGCATCCTCTATAATCGAGAGCCTATGCCCGGTTCCCAGCCGGGTTTCCTTTTATTCATGCAATTCCAAGGCCCGCCGCGCAACGGTTTGAATTTGCCGCGCGGTACGGCCGCAAGCAGCGAGCTGAAATATATGACTTTGCCCCCCAACCTGGTGCGGATCTTTCGAATGGTGGGTCCGTTCAAGGGGCGCCTGTTTCTTGCCTTCCTCGGCATGATCTTTACCGCCGCCACCGAACCGGCATTCCCCGCCGTGATGAAAGTGCTGCTCGACAAGGGTTTTGTCGGCAAGCCGACTCTCGAACTGTGGCTGGTGCCCGTGGCGGTGATCGCCATCTTCGTCGTGCGCGGCCTGTCGACCTTCGCTACCAGCTACCTGATGACCTGGATCACCACCCAGCTGCTGAGCATCCTGCGCGGCCAGATGTTCGCCCGCATGCTTGAGGTGCCGGCGAGCTACTACACCACCAATTCCATGGGCAAGATCATCAACTCGATGATGTTCGAGGTGCAGCAGATCGTCGACATGATCCGCAACGTGGTGACCTCGGCCGTGCGCGACATGCTCACCGTAATCGGCCTGATGGCCTTCCTGATCTGGCTGAACTGGCGCCTGACCATCGTTGCGCTGATCCTGCTGCCGTTGACGGCGCTGGTGGTGCGCATGACCGGCAAGCGGCTGCGCCGCCTCAACCGCGAATACCAGGAAGTCAACAATGAACTGACCCAGGTGATCGAGGAAACCACCCGCGCCAACCAGGTGATCAAGATTTTCGGCGGCACGAAGTACGAGCGCGACCGCTTTGAAGGCCGTGCCGCCAAGCTGCGCCGCTACTCGATGCGCATGGCCACCACCTATGGCGCGACGGTGCCGATCACGCAGGTGATGGCTGCGTGCGCGGTGGCGGTGGTGATCGTGATCGCGCTGATCCAGTCGAGCCAGAATCAGACCACTGTCGGCGGCTTCGTCTCATTCATCACCGCGATGCTGATGCTGCTCACGCCCTTGAAGCGGGTGGCCGAAGTCAACGGTCCGCTGCAGCGCGGCCTGGCTGCGGCCGACGCGGTGTTCAACCTGATCGATTCGCTGCCCGAACGCACCGACGGCAAGAAGCTCGCCGGCCGCGCCCGGGGCAGGCTGGATTTCATCGATGTCAGCTTCCACTATCCGGGCCAGACCCAGATGGCGCTTAACCATATCAACCTCACCATACATCCCGGCGAGACCGTGGCCTTCGTCGGCACGTCGGGCGGCGGCAAATCCACATTGGTCAGCCTGGTGCCGGAATTTCACCAGGTGACTTCGGGTGAAATCCGCCTCGACGGCGAGCCGATCGGCAACATCGCGCTGGCCAGCCTGCGCGCGCAGATGGCAATGGTCAGCCAGAACGTGGTGCTGTTCGACGACACGGTGGCGGCCAACATCGCCTACGGCGACGTCAGCCCTGACCGCGCGCGCATCGAAGCGGCCGTGCGTGCCGCGCACCTGGGCGAGGTGGTGGCCCGCCTGCCCGAAGGGCTCGACACCATGATCGGCGACAACGGCAGCCGGCTCTCGGGCGGCCAGCGCCAGCGCCTGGCGATCGCGCGCGCGGTCTACAAGGATGCGCCCATCCTCATCCTCGATGAAGCCACCTCGGCGCTCGACACCGAATCCGAGCGCGCGGTGCAGGCGGCGCTGGACGACCTGATGCAGGACCGCACCACGCTGGTCATCGCGCACCGCCTGTCCACCATTGAGCGCGCGGACCGCATCGTCGTGCTGTCTGGCGGCGAGATCGTCGAAAGCGGCACTCATGCCCAGCTGCTCGAAGCCAACGGCGTGTATGCCAATCTGCATCAACTTCAGTTCGCCAAGGAGAATGTCGCATGAGCCAAGCCAAGCAAGCCGATCAACCCCAACAAGCGATTTCCCGCTTTCCCGTGCCCGAGATCAAGGACCTGCCCGACGACATCCGCACCGCGATTCTCGCCGTGCAGGAGAAGGCCGGCTTCGTGCCCAACGTGTTTCTCACGCTGGCGCACCGGCCGGCGGAATTCCGCGCCTTCTTCGCCTATCACGATGCGCTGATGCTGAAAGACACCGGCAGCCTGACCAAGGCCGACCGCGAAATGATCGTCACCGCCACCAGCGCGAAGAACAACTGCCTGTACTGCGTGGTCGCGCACGGGGCCTTGCTGCGCATCTATTCGAAGCAGCCGCTGGTGGCTGACCAGGTCGCGGTCAATCACCTGAAGGCCGACATCACCCCGCGCCAGAAGGCCATGCTGGATTTCGCGGTCAAGGTCTGCCTCGATTCGCAAAGCGTAGGTGACGAAGATTATGCGCTGCTGCGCGGCCACGGCTTCGATGACGAAGACATCTGGGACATCACTGCCATCACCGCATTCTTCGGCTTGTCCAACCGCCTGGCCAACGTGATCGGCATGCGTCCGAACGAGGAATTTTTCCTGATGGGCCGCGTGCCGCGCCAATGACGGTCCCGCAATGACGGTTCCCATTCAGGGCGTGGCGCGCACGCTCATCATTTCCCCCAACTGGATCGGCGATGCGGTGATGGCCCAGCCGCTGCTGAAGCTGCTGCACGACCGCCATCCCGGGCGTCCCATCGACGTGCTGGCGCCGAAATGGGTGGCGCCGGTATGGCGCGCGATGCGCGAAGTCGATACCGTGCTGGAAGCACCGTTCCGCCACGGCGCGCTGCAGCTGCGGGAGCGACGCGAATTCGCGCGCATGCTTAAGCAGCGCGGCTACGCCGATGCCTACGTGCTGCCCAACACCCTGAAGTTCGCATTGATTCCCTGGCTGGCCGGCATACCCAAGCGGGTAGGCTACAAGGGCGAGATGCGCTACGGCCTGCTCAACGTCATTCATCACGACAACCGCGAGGCGCCGAGGCCGATGGTGTCCTTCTATGCGGCACTGGCGGAGGCACCGCGCGCCGACGTGCCGCCGCCTTCGGCCCTGCCGAGGCCCAGCCTGAGCGTATCGGACGAACGCAGGCAGGAAGTGCTGGCCCGCGTGGGCCTGCGGTCCGGCCTGCCGCTGGTGCTGTTTGCGCCGGGTGCGGAATTCGGTACGGCCAAGCGCTGGCCCGCAAGCCATTTCGCTGAACTGGCGAAGACGCTGCAGGCACAGCGGCCCGGCGTGCAGATTGCGCTGATGGGGTCGGGCAAGGACAGGGAAGTGTGCGACGAGATCGTGCGGCTGGCGCCCGGCGTGCTTAACTTGGCCGGAGTGACGGCGCTGGACGAGGCGGTGGCGCTGATTGCCGGTGCCAGCGTGATGGTCAGCAATGATTCCGGTCTGCTGCACATCGCTTCCGCGCTCAACCGGCCCATCGTTGCGATCTACGGACCGACCGACCCGAATCATGCGCCGCCGTTCTCGGATGTGGCGACCTCGATTTATCTTGCGCTGGAATGCGCGCCGTGCAGGCAGCGGGAATGCCCGCTGGGGCATCATCGCTGCATGAAGGGAATCAGTGCGGAGATGGTGCGGGTGCCGGTGGAGGAGGCGCTGGCGTCGGACGTATGAGCGGTCCGGATCCGCATTTTTTCAGCCGATTGCCGGAAGATTTCTTGCGTCATGCGAGGGAGATGCGTTCGGGGATGACGGATGCCGAGGCGCTGATGTGGAGGCTGCTGCGCAATCGAAGGGTGGCTGGTGCGAAGTTTCGCACGCAGCATCCGATGGGAAGGTTCATTCTGGATTTTTACTGCGATGAGAAGAAGCTGGCGGTGGAGCTGGATGAAGGGCAGCATGTGGAGGCCGGGGAGTATGATCAGGCGCGGGATGCTTGGCTGCGGCAAAGGGGCGTGCGGGTTTTGCGGTTTTGGAATAATCAGGTGCTAAGCGAGACCGAGGCGGTGATGGAAGTGATTTATGCGGCGCTGGTTGGAGATGTTTGTCCCGACTGACGCCCTCACCCCCAACCCCTCTCCCGCCTGCGGGAGAGGGGAGTAGGCAGTGCTTGGAACCCCTCTCCCGCAGGCGGGAGAGGGGCAGGGGTGAGGGGGCCTGCCAAGACATCTTACCCAAGCCCAAACTTAATCTCGAATCTCCCTGACCGCCCCTCCAAACACCACCCCCGAACAAGCATTCCCCCCAATTCCATAAGCCAATTCCCCCGGCCGCTCCACCTCCCACAGCGCAAAGTCCGCCGCCTTCCCCACCTCCAGCGTCCCGATCTCCCCGCCCAGCCCAAGCGCCGCCGCCGCATTGCGAGTCACCCCCGCCAGCGCCTCCAGCGGCGTCATCCTGAACAAGGTGCAAGCCATGTTCATTGCCAGCAGCAAAGAAGTCATCGGCGACGTCCCCGGATTGCAGTCGGTCGATACCGCGATCGGCACGCCGGCCTCGCGCAGAGCGGCGATCGGCGGCAATGCCGTTTCGCGCAGGAAGTAGAACGCGCCCGGCAGCAGCACCGCGACCGTCCCCGCTTCCGCCATCGCCGCGATGCCTTCGGCAGACAAATACTCCAGGTGATCCGCGGACAACCCGCGATAACGCGCCGTCAGCGCGGTGCCGCCCTGATCGGACAATTGTTCCGCGTGCAGCTTCACCGGCAAGCCATGCCGCTGCGCCGCCTGGAATACGCGCTCGGTCTGCGAGGCGGAAAAGCCGATCTTTTCGCAGAAGGCATCGACCGCATCGACCAGGCCTTCGCCGGCCAGCGCCGGCAGCATGCGGTCGCACACTTCGTCGATGTATCCATCCGCATCGCCCGCGAACTCCGGCGGCAATGCATGAGCGCCGAGAAACGTGGTCCTGACTCGCACCGGAAGCTGCTCGCCGATGCGCCGCGCCACGCGCAGCATCTTGCGTTCGGTGTCCAGGTCGAGGCCGTAGCCGGACTTGATTTCCAGCGTGGTGACGCCTTCGGCCAGCAGGCTGCGCACGCGGCGCAGGCTTGCCTGCATCAGCGCCTCTTCGCTGGCCGCACGGGTCGCGCGCACGGTGGACATGATGCCGCCGCCGGCGCGGGCGATGTCTTCATAATTTGCGCCGTTGAGGCGGGCTTCGAACTCGCCGCTGCGGCTGCCGCCGTACACGATATGCGTATGGCAGTCGACCAGGCCGGGCGTCAGCAGGCGGCCGCGGCCGTCATGTTCGACCGTCGCACGCGCGCCGGACGGCAGCGCCGAACGCGGGCCGACCCAGGCGATGCGGCCATCGCGCACCGCGATCGCCGCATCGCTGATCTCGCCGTAGCCTTGTGCTTCGGACAGTGTGAGTGTGGCGAGGTGGACATGGGTCCACAGCGCATCCCAGCGCGGATCGGATTCAGTTGTTGTCGGCATTGCGTTTTTGCATGAGGCGTACGATGTACAGGGTGGCTGCCGCCGTTGCCGCCAGGTCGATATGCTCGCCGTCGCTGGCATCGATCAGCACCGACTCGCCGCCGCCGATCGCGGCTTCGCGGCCGGCCAGCGTGCGGCAATGAACGTCGCCGCCACGCGCATGAAAGATGAAGATCAGGTCGGCCTGCATGTCGCATTGCAGGCTGCCGCTGAACTGCAGCTTTTCCAGCGTATGGGTCCAGCAGGCGCGGCGGGTGATCACGTTGAGATCCCGGATGGGGCCATCGAGCAGCGCGGCATGCAATTGCTGTTCGCCGCGAAAGGCCAGCGGCTTGTTGTCGGGCGTCAGGATGGTGGCGTGCAGGCTGTCCAGTTCCAGCATCAGGCCGCTGCCTTCCAGTACGGCAAGCGAACGGTCGAAGCCTGCGAACAGCGAGAACGGTCCCGCGCCGCCGATCTCTGCGGTGCTGACCCGCCAGTCGAAATTGCTCAGGTCCGCGTCTTCCGGCGCAATTGCAAGCTGCAGGGTATTGCCGCCGCCGTTCTTCCACGGCATCGATACATAGTCGTCGCGGGTGAATTTGCGCATGGTCCCCTCATGTTCACTTCATGTTCCGGTACGCTCTGCGAGCCTTGCCAGCAGGCGGGCGGCGACCCGGGCTGTCCGTTGATCGATGTCCCGGCCGGGATTGAGTTCCGCGATGTCGGCCAGGCAAAGCTTGCCGCTGACTGCGATCATGTCCGCAATCGATTCGACAATCTCCAATGGTACGCCACGCGCGGCCGGCGCGCTCACGCCGGGCGCCACCCCCGCGGGCAGCACGTCGAGGCAGATCGTGAAATAGACATAATCGACTTCCGACAGGAAAGCGGCGACCTGCGTGCGCACGTCCTCGATGCGCGTGGCGGTGATGTCTTCATCCAGCATCCAGCGCACGCCGAG
This sequence comes from Noviherbaspirillum album, assembly GCF_035916955.1. Classification (NCBI taxonomy): domain Bacteria; kingdom Pseudomonadati; phylum Pseudomonadota; class Betaproteobacteria; order Burkholderiales; family Oxalobacteraceae; genus Noviherbaspirillum; species Noviherbaspirillum album. The sequence continues at coordinate 15,926 of NZ_JAWIIV010000003.1, forward strand.
CGTCTTGGCGCGTTCGAACAGGGCTTGCGTATTGGCGAATTCGCTGATGCCGAGGCAGCAATAATGAAACGGCCAGCCTCGTGCGGCACACTCCTCGGCGATCTGCCGGAACGGCGTGCCGGAACTGGCGCGTTCGGCAAGGCGCAGGTCGAAATGCGCATCCAGGTTGAGGATGCCGATGCGCGGCTTGCTTTCCTTCTTTTCAAGATGCCGTGCCAGTCCGCCGAAGGAACCGAAGGCGATTTCATGTCCGCCGCCCATGGCCAGCGGCAGGTAGCCGGCGTCGAGCAGGGCGGCGATGCGCGACGACAATTCCTGCTGCGCATCTTCCAGCGCATCGCCGGTACAAGCGACATCGCCGGCATCGACGATCGCGGTGCAGCGGCGCACCGGCATGTTGCCGAGCATGGCGCGGATCGCAGCCGGTCCCTCGGCGGCGCCGGTGCGGCCATGGTTGCGCGCCACGCCGGCATCGCAGGCGAAGCCGATCAGGGCGACGCCCTTGCCCGGGGCATCGGGATCGAGCGCCTGCACGATCTGGTGCCAGCGCCGGCCTCCTATGCCCTCGGCCTCATCGATGCGGCCCTGCCAGCGGTTCATCTCGGCTTTGCGGTACATGATGCGTCCCCGTTCGTTTCGCTTGTTCAGGTTTTCAATTCGAATACAGCGGCAGGAACAGGTCGTGGCAGCCGGCACTCAGGTCGCCGCGCAGCACCATCTGGCGGGCGGCTTCGATATCGGGCGCGAACAGGCGGTCCTTGTCATAGAAGGGCACGCGCTGGCGCAGGCGCTGGTGCACCTCGGCCAGCAGCGGCGAGGTCGCGAGAGGGCGGTGGAAGTCCACGCCTTGCGCGGCAGCCAGTGCCTCGATGGCGACGATGGTGGCGGTGTTGTCCGCCATCTCGTTCAGGCGGCGGCCGGCGAAGGTGGCCATGCTGACATGGTCTTCCTGGTTGGCCGAGGTCGGCAGGCTGTCGACGCTGGCCGGATGGGCCAGCGACTTGTTTTCCGAAGCCAGCGCGGCGGCGGTCACGTGGGCAATCATGAAGCCCGAATTGAGGCCGGAGGATGCGACCAGGAAGGGCGGCAGGTTGGACAGCGTGGCATCGATCAGCAGCGCGATGCGGCGTTCCGACAGCGCGCCGATCTCGGCGATGGCCAATGCCAGCGAGTCGGCGGCGAAGGCCACCGGCTCGGCGTGGAAGTTGCCGCCGGAAATGACATCGCCTTCCTCCGCGTACACCAGCGGATTGTCGGTGACCGCATTGGCTTCGATCAGCAGCGTGCGCGCCGCATTGCCGATCACGTCGAGGCAGGCGCCCATCACCTGCGGCTGGCAGCGCAGGCTGTACGGGTCCTGCACGCGCTCGTCGTTTTCCAGGTGCGAGCGGCGGATCTCGCTGCCCTGCAGCAGGGTGCGGTAGATCTGCGCCACCGCGATCTGGCCGGGCTGGCCGCGCACCGTGTGCACGCGCGGATCGAAGGGTGCGTCGCTGCCCTTGGCGGCGTCGACCGACAAGGCGCCGGATACCGTCGCGGCTTCGAGCATGCGTTCGGCCAGGAACAGGCCGTTGAGGGTGAAGGCGGTCGATACCTGGGTGCCGTTGATCAACGCCAGGCCCTCCTTGGCGGCGAGGGTGACGGGCTTGATGCCGGATTTTTCCAGCGCTTCCTTCGCGGGCATGATGCGGCCGTCGACGCGCACGTCGCCTTCGCCCATCAGGGCCAGCGTCATGTGCGACAGCGGGGCGAGGTCGCCGGAGGCGCCGACCGAGCCCTTGCTCGGGATGCAGGGCATGATGCCGGCGTTGTAGTGGGCGATCATGGTGTCGATGACTGCGGCGCGGATGCCGGAGTAGCCGCGGGAGAGGCTGCCGATCTTGGTGGCCAAGATCAGGCGGGCGACGTTGTCGGCGATCAGCTCGCCGCTGCCTACCGAGTGGGACAGGATGAGGTTGCGCTGCAGCTCTTCGAGCTGGTCGTTGGGAATGTGGGTTTTTGCCAGCTTGCCGAAGCCGGTGTTGATGCCGTAGGCGGGGGCGCCTTTTTCCACGATCTTCTGGATGGTGGCGGCGGAAGCGTTGATGGCTTGGTAGGCTTCGTTGGCTAGTTGGAGGGTGACTGTGCCGCGCCAGATTTGGCGGAGGTCGGTCAGGGTTAGCTTGCCTGGGGTGATGGTGAGTGTGGTCATGGTGTTGTCTCTTGTATTGCTGTGTTCGGGTTGCTGCTCTTCGGTGAGGCTATGCGGTTGTTTCTTCGGACTACCTTGCCGGGACTGGCCCCGGCGGGCCACCTACTTTCTTTGCTTCGCCAAAGAAAGTAGGCAAAGAAAGGGGGCCGCCGAGGTGCGACCCCGTTGCCGGCGCCCCTGCGGGGTTCCCAAAAGTGCGCTGCACAAAGCGGGAAGCGCAGAAACTCGCCTTCGGCTCAGACATCTGCGCTTCTTTATCCGCTTTGTACAGCGCACTTTTGGCGTCGGCAAAGGGGGAAAGGCACAGCACAGCCTCTTTGATTTAGCTTGGTCTGTCTTTTTGTTGTGCTTCTTATTTCACCATCGGCAGATTCAGTTTATTGCGCTTCGCACATGCTACCGCTGCTTCATACCCCGCGTCTGCATGCCGCATCACGCCGGAGCCGCTGTCGTTGACCAGCACTCTTGCCAGGCGCTTCGCCGCGGCCTCCGTGCCGTCGGCGACGATCACCATGCCGGCGTGCTGCGAGTAGCCCATGCCTACGCCGCCGCCGTGGTGCAGCGACACCCATGTCGCGCCGCCGGCGGTGTTGAGCAGGGCGTTGAGCAGGGGCCAGTCGGAGACCGCATCGGTGCCGTCCTTCATGCTTTCGGTCTCGCGGTTGGGGCTGGAGACGGAGCCGGTGTCGAGGTGGTCGCGGCCGATAACGATCGGGGCCTTGAGTTCGCCGTTCTTCACCATTTCATTGAAGGCCAGGCCTGCAATGTGGCGTTCGCCCAGGCCGAGCCAGCAGATGCGCGCGGGCAGGCCCTGGAAGGCGATGCGTTCGCGCGCCATGTCGAGCCAGTGGTGCACGTGCTTGTTGTTCGGGAACAGTTCCTTGATCTTGGCGTCGGTCTTGTAGATATCCTCGGGATCGCCGGACAGCGCGGCCCAGCGGAACGGGCCCTTGCCTTCGCAGAACAGCGGGCGGATATAGGCAGGCACGAAGCCGGGGAAGTCGAAGGCGTTGTCCACGCCGGTGTCTTTCGCGACCTGGCGGATGTTGTTGCCGTAGTCCACGGTGGGGATGCCCATCGCGTGGAAATCGAGCATGGCCTGCACGTGCACCGCGCAGGATTTCGCCGCTTCGGCGGCGAGGCGGGCGTGCTGGCCGTGGTCCTGCTGCGCAGCCTTCCATTGCGCGACGCTCCAGCCAAGCGGCAGATAGCCGTTGATCAGGTCGTGCGCCGAGGTCTGGTCGGTGACGAGGTCGGGCTTCATGCCGCCGGCCTGCGCACGCCTGACCAGTTCCGGCAGCACTTCGGCGGCATTGCCGAGCAGGCCGATGGAAACCGCTTCCTTGCGCTCGCAGTGATGCTTGATCAGCGCGAGGGCTTCGTCGATGTCCCTGGCCTGCTTGTCGAGGTAGCGGGTGCGCAGGCGGAAGTCGATGCTGCTCTGCTGGCATTCGATGTTCAGCGATACCGCGCCGGCCAGCGTGGCCGCCAGCGGCTGCGCACCGCCCATGCCGCCGAGCCCGGCGGTGAGTATCCAGCGGCCGGACCACTCGCCCTTGTAATGCTGGCGGCCGGCTTCGACGAAGGTTTCATAGGTGCCCTGCACAATGCCCTGGCTGCCGATGTAGATCCAGCTGCCGGCGGTCATCTGGCCGTACATGAACAGGCCCTTGCGGTCGAGTTCGTTGAAATGCTCCCAGTTGCCCCATTTCGGCACCAGGTTGGAATTGGCGATCAGCACGCGCGGCGCGTCGGCATGGGTGCGGAATACGCCGACCGGCTTGCCGGACTGCACCAGCAGGGTTTCGTCGTCTTCCAGCTTGCGCAGGGAGTCCAGGATCGCGTCGAAGCATTCCCAGTTGCGCGCGGCGCGGCCGATGCCGCCGTAGACGACCAGGTGCTTCGGGTTTTCCGCGACTTCCGGGTCGAGGTTGTTCTGCAGCATGCGGTAGGCGGCTTCGGTCAGCCAGCTCTTGCAGGATTTTTCGCTGCCGCGCGGCGCGCGGATGACGCGGCTCGCATCCCAGCGCGGGTCGGCGGCGGTGTCGATATTGTCGGTGACTGTGTTCATGGAATCTCCTCCTTGGCGGCGATGACGAACGCGGCCGGCAAACCTGCCCGACCCGGGTCTACTGAAATCGAGTTTAAGTTGTATAGACAACTTATGCAAGAAAAACTTAAGTTGACAATACAAATTATTTCCCTAGAATCGGGCAGGCGAGTACAAGGAGAACAATGTGAAAGCGGACATGGAAGACGGCGGCAACGCGGAGCGCACGCCCGCCTTCCTGCATATCAAGAACTACCTGCTGGCGGAAATCCAGGCCGGCATCTGGAAGGAAGGCGATGCGATTCCTTCCGAGCAGGCCTTGGCGAAACAGTTCGGCGTATCGCGCATGACGGTCAACCGGGCGGTGCGGGAATTGACCGACGAGCAGATCCTGACCCGGGTGCAGGGTTCGGGCACCTATGTGGCGCAGCAGAAGTACCAGTCGACCCTGGTGGAAATCAAGAGCATCGCCGACGAGGTGCGCATGCGCGGGCATGTGCATCGCAGCGAACTGCATCTGCTCGAGCGCAGCAAGGCGTCGGAACTGCTGGCGGCGCCGTTCGGCATCAAGCCCGGCCATCCGCTGTTCCATTCCGTCATCGTGCATTTCGAGAACGACATCCCCATCCAGGTCGAGGACCGCTGGGTCAATCCCGAGGTCGCGCCGGACTACATGCTCCAGGATTTTTCAGTCATCACGCCCAATGAATACCTGATGGCGGCCGCGCCGCTGCAGGGCGTCAACTACAGCATCGAAGCGCTGCACCCGCCGCGCGAGATTGCCGAGATGCTGCAGATCCGCAAGGACAAGGAGGCTTGTCTGGTGCTGAAGCGGCGGACATTGTCGAAGGGGGTGGTCGCTTCGGTGGTGACGATGTGGCATCCGGGGGGGCGGTATCAGTTTGCGGGGAGCTTTTGAAGTGGTGCGGGCCTCCATGCCTGCAAAGATGCTTGCTCTTCGAGAGCGAGCAAACCAGAATTTTCAACGCGCAGAACGGAACAACCCCTCTCCCGCAGGCGGGAGAGGGGCAGGGGTGAGGGCGATTGCACGACCTAATAAGGTCTTGTTATTCCCTTGCCCCTAGCTTCTACCTCGTACTCAATCAATTCACTCACAGTTACCGAATCTTTATATGTGTTCACTTGTTTGAACCGTGGGTTCTCCGTGGAGACCTGCCGGGACTGGCCCCGGCGGGCCACCTACTTTCTTTGCTTCGCCAAAGAAAGTAAGCAAAGAAAGGGGGCCGCCGAGGTGCGACCCCGCTGCCGACGCCCCTTCGGGGTTCCCAAAAGAGTGATGCGTAAAGCGGGAAGCGCAGAAACTCGCCTACGGCTCAGACATCTGCGCTTCTTTATCCGCTTTACGCATCACTCTTTTGGCGTCGTCAGAAGGGGAGACTTAACAGCCTCTCTCCGCCGGCTTGGTCAGTTCTAATCAACGATTTCTACTTTGCTGGAGCAGCCTAAGCCGCTACCTCCACCGCCACCCTCTTCACCGGCTGCCGAAACCCGATGGCCAGCCGGTTGAACGCATTCATCACCGCCACCGCAAACCCGAGATCGGCAATCTCGCGGTCGGTGAAATGTTCCTTCAATGCCAAAAACACATGATCCGGTACCTCGCCGTTGGCGAGCCGCGTCGCCGCTTCCGCCCACCCCAGCGCCGCCCGTTCGCGCTCGCTGTAGAAGGCGGTTTCGCGCCATGTCGAGAGGCTGTTGATGCGCTGGAAGTCTTCGCCTTGCCTGAGCAGATCATGCGCATGCTTGTCGATGCAGAAGGCGCAGCCGTTGATCTGCGATACGCGCAGGTAGACGAAGTCGATCAGCGCCTTGCCCAGCGGCGAGTGTTCAAGCGCAACACTGGCGGCGGCGAGGCCGCGGTAGGCTTCGTTGGAAAGCGTCTGGTAGGGAATGCGTTGGTCCGACATGATGTTGTCCTTTCCGGAGATTGTCTGAAGTTGGCGATCTGTTCGCGATCTGTCGATCAACTGCCAGACGCGCCGGCTTCCGGATCTGTGACAACGATTTTCAGACTTCCAGCGCGATGCCCTTGAGCTTGTCGGGATTGCGCACGCTGTACATCTCGACGATGCGGCTGCCGTCGGTGACGAGCGAGATCACCGAGTCGAGCTTGCCGTCGATCAGCCGCAGCACGCCCGGTTCGCCGTTGACGGTGGCGATGCGGTAGCTCGCGCGTTCGCCGAACTGTCGCGCGACCACATGGAACAGGCGGGCGATGCGGTCGGCGCCATGCATCACGGTATTGACGGAAACCGCCTTGCCGCCGCCGTCGGCCGTCATGCTGGCATTGTCGGCAAGCAGGGCGGTCAGCTGCGCGCGGTCGCCCGACCGGGCGGCGTCCATGAAACGCTGCAGCAGCGCGACATGCGTTTCCCGGCTAATGGCGAAGCGCCGCCGCTCCTGCGCAACACGCTCGCGGGCGCGGTGCACCAGCTGGCGGCAGGCAACCTGCGACTTGCCGAGCATGCCGGCAATCTCGTCATAGCCCAGGTCGAATACCTGGTGCAGCAGGAAGGCCGCGCGTTCTTCCGGCGCAAGACGTTCGAGCACTACCATGAAGGCCATCGACACGTCGCTGGCCAGCTCCGCCGATTCTTCCGGCGTCAATGCCGCCGGCGCCACCAGAGGTTCTGGCAGCCAGGGACCTTGATAGGTTTCGCGTTCGAGCTTGGCATGGCGCAGGCGGTCGAGGCAGAGGCGGGTAACCGCGGTCACCAGCCAGGCTTCGGCGCTGCGGATGTCAGCGATTTCCGCTGCGCCGAGCCCGTGCCAGCGCAGGTAGGCATCCTGCAGGATGTCTTCGGCATCCGCCCGCGAGCCAAGCATGCGGTAGGCGATGCCGTAGAGCTTGGGGCGGCAGGCTTGAAAGGATGCGGCGCGCTGGTTCACGGAAAGGCTCCTTAGGGAAACTCATTCATCCCGCAAGACGTTTGGCGCGCCGCTGTTGTGACAGGATCAGCGCGACGGCAGACTCAGGATCTGGCCGCCGGTCCAGGTCTGGCCCGGCGCCAGCGTGACCGGCGTGATGACGCAGGCGGCTTCGACGCAGATCATGTGCAGCCAGTCCTGGTCCGGAAAGTCGGGCAGGGCGGCCGCCTTGACCGGACCCGGATTCCAGACCACGGTGTCCTCGAAGCCGACCTGCTCGATCTGCAGCGAAGGCTGCCCGTTTTCCAGCAGCAGCAGCTTTTTCGGCGGCGACATGTAGACGCGGTCGAGTTCGGCGGCGATCTTCACCGAGGCATCCTGCTGCACCACTTCCACGCAACCCGCCGTCGCGTCCTGGTAGCGCACCTGCTGCAGGCCCTGCAATTCCACCTGGCGGATATCATCGACCCGGAAATAGGTATGCAGCGCGGCGGTGAACGGAAAGGCAACATCGCCGCGGTTGGTGGCGGTAAGGGTGATGACCAGGCGGCCGGCGTCCAGTACCACGCCGACTTCGGCATGGAATGCATGCGGCCAGATTTGATGCGTCTGCGCATCGTCCTCGATGACGAAGGTCGCCATCGCCGGCGACTGCGCGGATGGCGAGGTCGCGACCTGCCACGGCAGGCTGCGGACGAAGCCATGCTTGACCATGGGGCCGCGGTCGGAAAACTGGGGGAAGCAGACCGGCACGCCGCCGCGTATCGCCGCCGCCGGAATGGTGTCGTCGGCGCGCGTCATGCCGCCGGTGCTGGCCGACAGGTACATGCGCTCCCGGCCGTCGGCGGTCTTCCATGAAACGACCTGCGCGCCCTGGCGGGTGACGAATGCCGAATCGCCCTGCGCATTCGACAGCGTCAGCCCGGGCAGCGCCTGCAGTTCCTGGGTGAAGGAATCGGCGGCCGATGCTGCCGGCAGCCCGAGGTCGATGCCGCCGAGGTCGGCGACTTCCCGCAGGTTCACCGCGTGACCGACGAAGGGGCTGCGATCCTGCCAGCCGTTATTGCGAGCCGGCACCTGCCAGTAACCCTGTTCGTCGTGCACGATCCAGAAATGGGGCTGCTGGGTGTATTCGTAAATCTTGGTCATGCTGGTCCTTGATGTGAGTGAAGCGCAACGCGGGCAGGTTTGTTACAGCACCTGCCGGGTCACCGCGACCTTGATGATGTAGGCGAAGACGAGCAGCGCGGCCACGAAGGCGGCGGCGCGCACGCCCTTGCTTCCGCCGCGCTTGAGCGCGAACGCGCCGATCGCGATGTAGGCCACCAGCGCAACGACTTTCGCCGTCAGCCAGGACTGCACGAAAGGATACTGCGCGCTCCATACCACCAACACCAGCGCGCTGGCCAGCAGCAGGGTATCGACGATGTGTGGCGCGACACGGAAAAACTTGCGCTGCAACGCCGCCGAGTCGGCCAGCATCAACAGGCCGCGCACGAAGAACAGGATGCCGCTCAGCGCGACGAAACTCATGTGGAGATGCTTGACGGCGAGATAGCTCATGGGAGGCAGGAGTAGTTGGAGAAAGGTCGACGGCGCCCGTAGAACGATAACCGTCTTCGGCATCATCGGCCATGCACTCACGCAAACCGGCAGAGGATGCCTGCGGCTGGCATTTTAACAAGAGAGGGGGAACCGTAACCGCGGATGCCGTCACTCAAGAACTTGAAAGTTAGAAATTGTCTTTCCTGAAACCAATGGAATGACAATCAGATATTGCACCAGTGAAATTCAAACGGGGAATATCTGATATCTAAACTTCGAATTGGAATTATATCTGTTCCGTCCATACACTCTATCCGTACCAGACATTTTTGAGAGGAATACACCATGTCTACAGCAACATTCAACTCCACACAAACCGTTGGCCTGAGCTATACCGAAAACCTCAGCCGCGCCGCCCGCGCCTTCCTGCAAGCACTGCTGGCCATCACTCCGGAAGCCAAGCCGGCCGCCGAAGAAAAGCGCGACGTCGCATCGATCGCCCAGCTGTACCGCATGGCACGCAGCTACGATTCCATCCAGCCGAACCTGGCTCAGGAACTGCGCGCAATCGCTGCACGTGCCTAAGAGGCAACAAGCCGCAAAGGCAAGCTAAGAAAGAAAGCAGTACAAGCAAAATAGCAGGCAGTAGATTCAAGTGCAGCGCCCGTGGCAAGGGCGATCGAGCAGCAAGCACATCCGTCGGAAGCAAGGCGCAAGTCCCGCAATGGGCCTTTACAGGAGACCGCCTTACTTTCCGCACATAGGCTTCGTGGCGCAAGCCCGGGCTCACATCACAGATATCGGCATCGGCCGGGACTCGTCCGGCTTGTCACGCCGGCAGGCATTCCGAACCGAACTTCCCAAAACAGAATTGCAAATGGCGGTACCGTCACGCGCCGTTCGGCCGTGTCACATTCCCGGTTCTATGAGGCGAAAGCGCGGCACCTGCATGCCATTCACTTCCACCTGTTCGAAAAACATGTCGGCATTGCGGTGGACCAGCTGCGGCCAGTCGGTTTCATACAACGGGCGGTACACCACGCAGACTTCATTGCTCTCGGTGTTGCGAGACAGGCCGAGCACGAAATAGCGCTTGCCCTTGTAATGCTCGTAGACGCCTGGCGTAATTGCGGTTCTGGTCATGATGAGATCAGAAAATCGCAGGCCCGGTTGATCGATGCGGCGTTCATTTCGGCCACAGGATCATCTGCGTGCAGCGGAAGGTGGCGATCAGCTTGCCGCTGTCGCGGTGCGTAACGAGCGCATCCCAGACTTGCGTGTTGCGGCCGAGATGCACCGCCTTGGCTTCGCAGGCAACGATGCCTTCGCGCGCGGTGCCGAGGAAATTGCTCTTGAGTTCGATGGTGGTGAAGTTGGCTGCGCCCTCGGGCAGGTTGGCGACGCAGGCATAGCCGCAGGCGGTATCGGCAAGGGTGATGACGCTGCCGGCATGCAGATAACCGTTCGGCGCGAGGTGGGATTGCCGCACCGTGATCTGCGCCTGCAGCGTGCCTTCGCCCAGGCCGGTCACTTCAATGCCGAGCAGGCCGGGCAGGTAGCCGGTGCCGACGCGATTGTAGTGGGCGAGGTCTTTCGAAGAGTCCATGCGTGTCCTGCCTTTCTATTGTTATATCTGTATGGCTATGCGGCCTTGAGCACCAGCTGATGCACGGTGCGAGTCAATGCCTCCAGGTCGACATCGCTGGCCATCTCAGCAAATTCCTTCTGGACATTTTTCCACAACGGCATTGCCTGGCTCACCCTTTCCTCGCCTTCGCTGGTAATGGTCCAGCGCCGCTCTCGCCTGTCTTCACCGGGAGTGGCCTTGATCCAGCCGCTGTCGCTGATGATTTTCAGCGTGCGCGTCAGCGTGGTGCTGTCCATCGCCAGCAGCTCGGCCATCGCACCGGTAGTCAGGCCGGGACAGGCGCCCAGCAGGCGCAGGATGCCGAACTGGGTGATCTTGAGCCCGGACGGCTTGAGCGCCTGGTCATACAGCTGCGTCACGACGCGCGACGCCTGGCGAAGTGAGCCGCAATAGCAGGGCAAGCGTAAGGGTTCCACGAGGATGGCCGGGTAAAGGTAGATGCGGTAGATGCGGCGAATATAAATGCATGTACATATATTGTCAAACCGGCTCGAATCGGCGGGAGCTTGAACATTAATAAATGTGCATTGAACTTCATGCATGGACTGAACTTCCAACAGCTTTGTCCATCCTGGGAGCAGAACAAATGAAGAATTATTCCACGCAGTACGATGCCGATCCGTCCCTATCATCCGACCCGGCTGTATCGCAGGTTTCATCGCATAGGCCTATGGTGCTCGACTTGTCCGGGACGGGCGCGTCGGGAACCTCGGGCACATCCCGGCGCACGCCCTGGCTGCTGGCCGCCGGCGCCGCACTCGCGACTGCCGCGCTCGTGGTGCGGCAGAAGACCCGGCAGGCGGTACTCGAGAATCCGCCGGCTGGCGAATTTCTCCAGATCGACGGCGTGCGCCTGCACTACGTGGAGCGGGGCCAGGGCCAGCCCGTGGTGTTTTTACATGGCAACGGCACCATGATCCAGGATTTCGAAACCAGCGGGCTGATCGATCTGGCGGCCCAGAAGTATCGCGTGATCGTCTTCGACCGCCCGGGCTACGGCTACAGCGAAAGGCCGCGCAGCACGATCTGGACGCCGCAGGCGCAAGCCAAGCTGCTGCATCGCGCCTTGCTGCATCTGGGCATCGAGAATCCCATCATCGTCGGGCATTCCTGGGGCACGCAGGTCGCGGTATCGATGGCGCTCGAACAGCCCGATTATGTGAAGAGCCTGGTGCTGATGTCGGGATACTACTACCCGACCGCGCGGCTGGATGTGACACTGGCCGCGCAGCCGGCCATTCCCGTGCTGGGCGACCTGATGCGCTTTACCGTTTCCCCGCTGTTGAGCCGGGCCATCTGGCCCGCGGTGCTCGGCAGAATATTTGGCCCGGCACCGGTGCCGGCGCGTTTCAAAGAGGAATACTCGGTATGGATGACGCTGCGTCCGTCACAGCTGCGGGCGGCGGCGGCCGAAGCGGCGCTGATGATCCCGGCCGCCTATGCATTGCAGGAGCGCTACCATGAACTGACCATGCCGGTGGTCATCATGGCCGGCGCCGACGACAAGCATGTCACCACCAGCCACCATTCCGAACGGCTGCATGCCGAACTGCCGCACAGCAGCCTGCATGTGACGGCCGGTGCCGGGCACATGCTGCATCACGTGGCGCAGGAAGAGGTGCTGGCCGGTATCGGCCAGGCCGCCAGCGCGGTGGGCGCGGAATTGCGCAGCGGCGCCGTGCATTCCGCCGCCGCGCCCGTCGGGGTCGCTGACCGTTGACCTTCGCTGCGGTTCAGGCGCTGACTTCATGGCGATTGCGGCCAGCCTGCTTGGCCGCATACAGCGCCTTGTCGGCACGCCTGACGAGCTGGGCCCAATCCTGCCCGACTTCAGCCGCGCCCATGCTTGCCAGCCCGATGCTGATGCTGATGTTGCGGTCAATCGAGAAGCGATGCGCCGCGACGGTTTGCACCAGCCGTTCGGCCACCGTCCTCGCGACTGCCTCGTCGGTGCCCGGAAAGACCAGGCAGAATTCTTCGCCGCCGTAACGGCCGATCAGATCCACGCTGCGGCAGGCATCTTTCAGCAGGCGCGCCACTTCAATGATGGCGCGGTCTCCCGCTTCATGTCCGAGCGTGTCGTTGATCTGCTTGAAAAGATCGATATCGGCCAGCGCCACCGTGATGGGCGTGTGCATGCGCTGCGCCAGCCGCAGTTCGCGTTCGCCGCCGGCAACCAGGGCGCGGCGGTTCAGCAGCCCTGTCAATTCGTCATGCGTGGCGAGATGATGCTTGTCGGCGATGACGCGTTCGAAATACAGCAGCAGGAGACCGTTGCAGAACAGCAGGGTGCCCGCGATCGGAACGAAGTAGATCAGGACCACGGCCAGCGTATTGCTGGAACTGGGCAGCAGTTCGGAAGTGTTGACCACGGTGGCAACGACACGGCCGCTGTAGCTGATGACAAGCAGCAGCAGCGAGCCGACCGTGAGCTTCCGGGCAAAGGTGGTGCGCGAACCCGGCCCGGTCCACATCTCGACCAGGGTCACCAGCAGCATGACCAGCACGAATACGGCCGACAGCAGCGCCCGCGCGCCGATGCCGGAATCGCGGACCACCAGCAGGATGAACAGCATCACGAACAGCAGCCATAGTACCCATCCCGTCCTTGCCTGCGTCTTCTGGAAAAACGCGCGTATGCCGCACCACTGCAGCACCAGTCCGAGGATCAGCGTGCTGTTGCCGACAATGAGGATCAGGGGGCGCGGCGCGCCCGCATTGAGCACCACCATCAGAACGCCGATGGCGAAGGACACGCCGGACAGTGCCCAGAAGCGCGTGCAGGTTTCCGTCGGCGCGGCATAGAAAATGCCGGCCATGACGAGCGCAACGCAAAGCTGCACGACGATCAGCGCGGCGCCGGCGGTTAAGACATCCATGAATTTCCCATCATCGCGGAGTCGGCGTCGCTCATCGATCGTTCCATCCGCAAGCCGTTGTATCTTAGCGGATGACGGCAACTTTTCCGGCTGGAAATGTAGCGCAAGACCCCGAGGCCGGCGCAAAACGTCGGTCGTCAACAACGTTTGCCGGGCGGTGATTGTCTATTTGCCCAGTATCGCCTGGCGGTATCGAGTAGGCGACACGCCGGACATTTTGCGGAAGCGGTGGCTGAAATGGCTGAGGTCGGCATAGCCGCAGGCATCGGCGACATGCTGCAATGACAAGCCGGGAGACCTGAGCAGCGCCTGCGCGTGGTCATGCCGGCGCGCGGCGATCCAAGCATGGGGCGGCATGCCAAAGGAAATGCGGAACATGCGGGCGAGGTGAAATTCCGACATGCATGCGAGTGCGGCCAGCATGCCCAGGGTGATGGGCTGGTCGAGATGGGTCTCGATGTAATCGGCCAGCCGCCGCCGCATCAGGGGCGCCAGCCCGCCCTTGAGCCGCGGCGCGCGGCGCAGCACGCCCTGCGATTGCAGCAGGCGGCTGAGCAGTTCGTGCGAGGTTTCATTGACCCGCAGCAGTTCATCGCTGCCTTGCCATGGCATCTGCACCAGCGACTGGCACAGGTGCGCGATCTGCGCATCTTCGAAATAGGTACGGTCGGCCAGGGTCAGTTCGCGCGGTTCGCGATCGAGTTCGATGACGGCGCGCCGGGTGAAATGCTCGGGCAGGAAATACACATGCAGGAAACGCAGCTCGTCGCGCACCACCCAGCGCGATTCGTGCTCGTCCGGCAGCGCGCACAGGCGGCCGGGGCTGCCGTATAGTCCGGGCAGCTCGTTGCGTTCGGTGCGGTAGCCGCCGCCGAGGTAGCAGGACAGGGTATGGTGGCCGGGGCGTATGTAGGCGGTTTCTTCCTCGTCGGTGCGCCGGTGCCAGATGGCGATGGCCATCTCGTCGCCCAGCCAGGCGAAGCGCTCCAGCTCCGCATTGGTGCCGCGCAGGGTATTGAATACCGCATGCGTGATGCCGCTGGGATGGGATGGCAGGAGTGTCGACGGAGTCTGCATGGCAAGGGGCCGGAAAGGTGCCGACTACTGTATCACTTTCCCTTGGCCCGGGTGGCCGCCGGGCGCGCGGCGCAAGGTCCGGCGCGCAAAAAGCGCAAGAATGGACAAACGCGGCGTCGCCATGATTGATGACCCGATGACCCGGCGCGCTGGTCACCGCGGCACAAGCGCAATTCCAGACAAGTCGCCGGCCTTCGATCGGGGCATCCTGCGTGCTCAACACTAAGGAATATCCGCAATGAATGCCTTTCTCTACCTGCTCACCGTCCTGATCTGGGGCTCGACCTGGATCGCCATCAAATGGCAGCTCGGCGCCGTGCCCGCGCCAGTGTCGATTGCCTACCGTTTCTGGATCGCCGCGGCGGTGCTGCTGCTGATCCTGGTGGCGATGCGCAAGCCGATACGCCCGCCGCGCGAGGCGTGGCGCTATCTTGTGGCGCAGGGCATCGCGCTGTTCTGCTGCAATTTCCTCTGCTTCTACTATGCCAGCCAGTGGGTGCCGAGCGGGCTGATCGCGGTGGTGTTCTCGACCGCGCCTCTGTGGAATTCGATCAACGGCCGGCTTTTCCTCGGTCGCGCCATTCAGCCGCAGGTCATCGTCGGCGCGCTGCTCGGCCTGACGGGCATCGTCATGCTGTTCCTGCCGCAGATGAGCGGCCACTGGGGCGACGGCGCGATGCTGCGCGGGCTGGGCCTGGCCTTCCTCGGCACGCTGTTCTTCTCGACCGGCAACCTGCTGTCGAGCCGCATGCAGTCGCTCGGCCTGACGCCCTGGCTGACCAATACCTGGGCCATGTTCATCGGCGCCGCCGTCCTGACGCTGATCGGCATCGTGCTCGGCATGCCGTTCACGCTCGACTCCAGCCCGCTCTATCTGGGCTCGCTGCTGTACCTGGCGGTTCCGGGGTCGGTGATCGGGTTTACCGTCTACCTGCTGCTCGTCGGGCGGCTGGGGCCGGAGCGGGCGGCTTATTGCACGGTGCTGTTTCCGGTGGTGGCGTTGAGTATCTCGACGGTGTATGAGGGGTATGTGTGGAGCTTGATGGCGTTTGTCGGGCTGGCTTGCGTGCTGGGGGGGAATCTGCTGGCGTTCATGCCGGTGCGGGCGAAGCTTAAGCCGGCGGCGGCTTGAATCGGTGGCATCGGTGGTAGTGCAGGCCTCCGTGCCTGCACAAAGGACTTTTGTCCGGAGAAAGCTTGAACGTTGATTTCTTCGTGGAGGCGTGCTTTGCCGGGACCGGCCCCGGCGGGCCACCTACTTCTTTGTGTCGACAAAGAAGTAGGCAAGAAAACGACCCCGCTACCGCCGCCCCTTCGGGGTTCCCAAAGGAGTGTGGAGCCAAGCGGGAAGCGCGGAAACTCGCCTTCGGCTCAAACATCCGCGCTTCTTATCCGCTTGCCTCCACTCTCCTTTGGCGTCGTTAGAAGGGGGACTTCTACAGCCTCGCTGTGCTGCGTTTGTTAGCGTTTGTTAGCTTTTGATGCAGTCTTTCTTCATCGCTCGGTAGTGCAGGCCTCCGTGCCTGCACAAACTTCGCTTGTCCGGAGAGCCGTCCCTGCGTCCGAGGTCTACGCCATCCCCTCAATACGACGCCCGATACCGATACCCCTTGTAATTGAGGATCATGCCGCTCGGCGTCATTGTCTCAAGCTTGAAGCCGGGAGCGATTTCGTCGCCTTCGCGCAGCAGGCGCTTGTTGATCAATATAGAACGGTCGGCCTTGCTGGCGGAGTAGATGTAGCCGCCCACGCTGTATTGCGGCACTTCCTGCTGGATCTGCGCGGGCAGGTCGCGCAGTGTGCCGACCGGCGGTTCGGGCGCGGGCCGGGGTTTTTCAGGTGTTGTCGGTGCGGCAGCGGCTTTCGTGTCTTCCTGCCGAGGCTTCCTGGCGGGCTTCGCGGTTTCCGGCATCTTTTTTTCCACCGGCTTGCGCTCCGCGGCCCTGGGCTTTTCGACGGGCACCTCAGGTGCCCTGGCGGGAGCTTGCGCCAGCGGAGGCGTCGGCGCGGCGGCCGGGGCGGGAGAAGGCTGCTGGGCAGCGGGTGCCGGTGCCTGGGCAACCGGCGGCGGCGAACCCGGCGCGGGTGTGCTAGATGCGGCAGGTGCCGGCGGCGTAGCCTGCGTTGCCTGTGCCGGGGTCTCCGGCGCCGGCGCGCCGCCCATCCAGATCATGCCGGCGCCCACCACGGCCGCCGCCGACAGCACCGACCACACCCATGGCCGGCGCCATAGCGGCTGGCGCTGCGCATGCACATGGAACGACGGCGGGATCGGGCCGGCCGCGCGTGGGCCGCCGTGGCGTTCGGCCTCGGCTTTTTTCAATGCGTCGAGAATGTAGGACATGGCTTCATTTTCCTGCGTTCGCGCTTTCGCGGCCCGCGCGCGGGCTGGCGCCCAGGCGCGGCTCCTCGATGCCGGAGGCGCGGTTGATGTGGATGGCGGTGACCGGGCCGACGATGCCGTCGACATGCAGGCCGTGCGCCTGCTGGAACTGGCCGACCTGCCTGACCATGCCCGGTCCGTAAGGCGCGCCGGCCGGCGGCGCCTCGACGCCGTTGATCTTCGCCAGGCGCTGCGCCAGCCAGTCCACGGCCGGGCCGCGGTCGCCGGGCTTGACCGGGCCTTCGAAGCCGGGCGGCATGCGCCACAGGGTCACGAACTCGCCGTGGAAGTAGCGGCCCAGCACCGACAGCGGCACGTTCTGGCTGAGGTCGCCGGCATGCAGCGTCGCTTCGGTATCCCGGAGTTCGCTCAGCACCACGTAGTAGCTGCGCTTCTGATTGTCTTCCAGCCTGATCGCCACCGGCCTGTCGATGGAACGGATCTCGCCGAAGCCGCGCGTGCTCCAGTAGCAGCGCAATCCCGCCTGTCCGGCGCTGTCGCAGGGCGTTTCCTTCTCCGGCAAGCCGGATGAAAAATAGGCGGCCAGCTGGCGGATCGCGGCGTTTTCATCGAGCGCCGTGCCGAGCGGGCTGCCGTCGTGTTCGGCGAACAGGCGCTGCGGTGCGCCCGGTGCGCTGGCCGTCGCCGGCTGTCCCTTGGAGTCGTCCGCCGCGTTTGCCGATGTCGGCATTGCCGGCTGGGCGGCCTTTGGCTGCGCTGCGTTCCCGTCCGTATTCTTGTCCTTCGGCGCCGGGACCGGGGTTTCCCTGGACATCAGGCTGGCGACGCGCGCCCATCCGTCTTCGGCGGCCACGCGCAGGGCTCCGGCATTGGCGGTGATCAGGGCCACGCCGAGAATGATGACGCCGGCCAGCGCGCCCAGCAGCGGATAGTGCCAGGCATGCATCCGCGCACCGGCATGGCGCCGCTGGTTGATGAACAGTTCGGCGCCGGCCGCGGCGATGGTGTCGCGGTCCACCGTCGCCAAGCCTTTCGCATAGGCGCCCAGCATCGCGCGGTCGCACAGCAGGTTGATGCGGCGCGGCACGCCGCCGGTCAGCCGGTGGATCTGGCGAATCATGGACTGGCGGAACGGCGAGGGCGATGCCAGCCCGGCGGTGGACAGGCGATGCTGGATGTAGCTGGCGGTCTCTTCCTCCGACAGCGCGGTCAGGTGGTAATGCGCGATCACGCGCTGGGCCAGCTGCTCCAGTTCCGGCTGCGCCAGCATGGCGCGCAGCTCGGGCTGGCCGATCAGGATGATCTGCAGCAGCTTGCGTTCATTGGTTTCGAGATTGGTCAGAAGGCGCAGCTGCTCCAGCACCTTGGGCGAGAGATTCTGCGCTTCGTCGATAATGAGCACATTGTTGCGGCCTTCCGCATGCGACGCCAGCAGGTAGCCGTTGAGCGCATCGATGTAGTCCTTGACGCTGTGGCGCTCGCGTTCGGCGACCGGAATGTGAAATTCCTCGCAGATCGACTGCAGCAGTTCGGCCACGCTCAGCTTGGGATTGAAGATGTACGCGACATTGCAGTTGGCCGGCACCTGTTCGAGGAAGCAGCGGCAGATCGTGGTCTTGCCGGTGCCGATGTCGCCGGTCAGCAGCACCAGTCCGCCGCCGCTGTCGATGCCGTACAGCAGGTGCGCCAGTGCCTCGCGATGGCGCTCGCTCATGAAGAGATAGCGCGGATCGGGAGAAATGGAGAAGGGGGCTTGCCTCAGCCTGAAGAATTCGGTGTACATGGCAATCGAAAATTGAGCCCGACAGGATAGCATGCATGCGGCCGTGCAATTTGCGGGGCAACAATGGAGATTCGTTCCAGCTGGAAATTCTGGCGATGCCGTTTGCTACCTTCGGGTCAGCGCAGGGCGGCAGTCCCCGTGACACCGCCACCGGTTCCAGTGGCGCCGCCCGCTCCCGAGCGCAGCGCAATCTGGCCCCGGATCTCGCCGGCGGTAAAGGCCGCGCTGGTGACATTGACATAGAACTGCCCGGCGCGCATAGCCGAATGTTCGGCCACGCTTAGGGTGGTGCGCCCGGTCCAGGTGCCGCTGCCGGGCGCCGTTTCAACCAGCGAAAGGAAGATCGGGCCGGTCGCGCCGGGCGCACCCTGGTGCAGGTTGACTGCGTTGGCGGTCGTGCCTGTCACGGTAACGCTGACGGTCATCTGGCGCGTTGCCGGATTGACCGAGGCGCTGCCGCTGCCCTGCGCGCCGGTGATGCGCGGCGGTACCTGTTCGGCGCCGCTCAGCGTCACGGCATAGGTTTCGCTCTGGGGCTGCGCGGCCGGCTGTGGGGCGGGCTGCGTCGAGGAGGAATCCAGGCTGGTGCTGCCGGAGCCGCTGTCGCCGCCGCCACCGCCGCAGGCAGCAAGTATCAGCAGTATGGACAGCAGGATGCATGAGTGGCGCGGCATGATGTCTCCCGTTGAACGAGGGCGATGTGCATCCGCATGGGGTTTGGATGGGCAATCCCTCGCTGCCCATTGTGCGCGAAGCGCGCGCCGGGTCCGCGACCCAGCGCAAGGAATCGGGCGGTTGGGCGGTTGGGCAATTGCAGTCAGGCAGCGGAACGCATCTCGACCTGCGCCGATTCGGCCGCGTTTTTTCTGTCGAGCAGCAACTGCTTCATCGCCTCCAGCGCGACCGACTGGTGGCCGCGCCGCCACACCAGGCAAGTACGCGCCCGCGCCACCGTGGGCGGCAATGCGAACACCGCGACGTCTTCGTCGGCGCGCACCACGCCGAGCACCGAGCGCGGCACGATGGCGATGCCCGAGCCGGCCGCGACGCAGGCCACGATCGCATGGTAGGAAGCCAGTTCCAGCACCCGCGCCGGCATGACCGACGACATGCCCAGCCATTCCTCCAGGATGCGTCGATACGAACAGCCGCTGGAAAAGGCGATCAGCGTGCGCTTCTGCACATCCTTCGCCGATTCGATGCGCGGCGCATGCCTGGCCGCGATCAGCACCAGTTCCTCGGTGAAGACTTCGATCATGTCGAGATCGGCGGCCTGGAAGGGCTCGGCGACGAAGGCCGCTTCCACTTCGAAGCGGTGCACGCGCTCGACCAGACCGCCCGAGGTGCCTGTCGCCAGTTCGATCTGCACATCCGGATAACTGCGGTGGTATTGCGCCAGCAACGGCGGCAGGCGGGCGGCGGCGGTGCTTTCCATGGTGCCGATACGCAAGGTGCCGCGCGGCGTGCCGCTGCGCAGCGCATTTTCGGCTTCCGTGGAAAGGCGCAGCAATTGTTCCGCATAAGCCAGCAGCACCGAGCCCTCGGCCGATAGCACCAGCTTCCCGGCCCGGCGCTGGAACAGCTGCACGCCGAGCCGCTCCTCCAGGTTCTTGATGCGGGTGGTGATGTTCGATTGCACCCGGTTCAGCTGGGCGGCCGCGCGGGTGATTCCGCCGTGATCGACGACGGCCTTGAAGATATGCAAGGATTCCAGATCGATGTTTCTCATTTTGAGAACCTCCTATCTTCATTATTCATTTTTCAGAATGGACCGGTCAAGCTAGACTGGCGTCATGACTCCTTCTCCCGCCTCCCTTCCCGAAAGCCGGAACGATTCCGGCGCATCCGGCGCGTCCGGCGCGACCGGAATCGTTCCTGCGCTGGCCGGCCTGGCCGCACTGGCGGTGGCCATGGGCATCGGCCGCTTCGCCTTCACCCCGGTGCTGCCGATGATGCTGCAGGACGCCGGCCTGAGCCTGGCCGCCGGCGGCTGGCTGGCCTCCGCCAACTATGTCGGCTACCTGCTCGGCGCGCTCAGCGCGATGCGCATCCGCCTGCGGCCGGAGACTGCGATCCGCGCCGGCCTGCTGGCCATCGGCTTTACGACGCTGGCGATGGCGGCGCAGCTGCCGCTCGCCGCGTGGGCGGCATTGCGCCTGGTGGCTGGCGTTGCGAGCGCATGGGTGCTCATATCCGTTTCCGCCTGGTGCATGGAAAACCTGAGCCGCTACCAGCGGCCCTTTCTCAACAGCGTGGTGTTCGCCGGAGTCGGCACCGGCATCGCCGCCGCCGGCCTGCTGTGTCTCGCGCTGATGCAGATGCATGCCGCTTCGCCCACGGCCTGGCTTTGCCTGGGAGCGCTGGCAGCCGGCATCACGCTGCTTGTCTGGCGCTTATTCCGTCCCCAAGCGCACGACGCTGCGGAAAAGGCGCCGGCAGGCGCGGGATCCGATACGGTATCCGGTGCAGCGGCAGGCGGCTTCCGCTGGAATGCGCGGGCGGTGCGTCTGGTGGCCTGCTACGGCATCTTCGGCTTTGGCTACATCATCCCGGCCACCTTCATTCCCGTCATGGCCAGGCAGGCCTTGCAGGGGTCGGGCGCATTCGGCTGGTCATGGCCGGTCTTCGGGCTGGCGGCAGCATTGTCGACGCTGGCCGTCGCCGCGCTGGTCAGCCGCATGGGCAACCGGCGGTTGTGGATGGCATGCCACTTCATCATGGCCGCCGGCATCCTTGCGCCCGTGCTTTGGTCCGGCCTGCCGGCGATCTTCGCCGCGGCGCTGTGCGTGGGCGGCACTTTCATGGTGATCACGCTGGCCGCCCTGCAGGAAGCCAAGCGCAGCGCCGGGCGCAATGCCACCGTGCTGCTGGCCGCAATGACATCGGCCTTCGCCGCTGGGCAGATCGTCGGCCCGCTGACCGTCGGCGGCGGCAGCTTTTCCGGCGGCCTGATCGTGGCCGCGGCGCTGCTGGCCGCAGGCGGCGCGGTCCTGGCAATGGAGCGCGATGCGCCGTGACCCCCGCTGCAGCGCTGCACAGCCGTACACATTCAACGTATAACTCACCGAGGAAATACCCATGACCAATGCCAAACCCACCAGTCTGCAGGATTGCATGCCCGGCCCGGAACGCATGCCGGCGCTGCCGATGGAACAAATGGATGCGGCGCAGCGCGCAGCGGCGGAAGCACTGATCGCCGGCCCGCGCGGCGCGGTGTTCGGGCCCTTCATCCCGCTCATGCGCAGCCCCGAACTGCTGAACCGGCTGCAGAAGGTCGGCGAATACCTGCGCTTCGACAGCGTGCTCGACAAGCGCATCAGCGAATTCGTGATGCTCATCGTGTCGCGCCAGTGGACCCAGCAATTCGAATGGTGCATGCATTATCCGCTCGCGCTGAAGGCCGGCGTGCGGCAGGAGGCGCTGGATGCGCTGGCCGAAGGGCGCCGGCCCACCGGCATGGCCGCGGACGAGGAAGCGGCGTATGAATTGTGCGAGGAGCTGGCGCGCAATCACGGCGTATCGGACGCCACCTATGCCCGCGCCGTCGAGACCTTCGGCGAACGCGGCGTGGTTGACCTGATCGGCCTCGCCGGCTACTTCACCACGGTGTCGATGCTGATGAACGTCGCCCGCACGCCGCCGTTGGCTGATGCTGCCGCTGCGCCGCTGGCGTCGTTTCCGCGCTAGATTCACCATGCGGCCGCCGACAGGACCGGTTCCGGCAACAACGCGAATACACGGTAATTCAAGAAGACCTCAAGGTACATGTGCCCCGAATTCTGAGGCCCCGTAGTCCCGCGGCGTGCCGATCGCGCCACAAGTCCGCGGTACCATCAGCGCACCGGGGTATGAGCACCCAGGTATTTGTGGCATATTGCTATATGGCAAGCTACGACATGGGATGCATTTCCGGCATGCCGTAGTTCGGACAGACTGGATGCGACTTATACAGAAGACAAGAGGGACGGGGAGATGTTATTTTTAAAGAGTACTGCCGCGCCGGTGGCTCCGGGCGTGTACGTCGTCGATGTCGCCGCCAAGCCGCCCGGCAAGACGTTCATGATTTATACCGCACTTGATGCGACCACGCCTCCCGCCGAGTTCATCCAGGCAGTCGAGGGCCTGGGTTTCAAGCAGGTGCTGTCCAAGCCCTATACCCATCACGACGGCAAGAAGATCGTCGACATGCATTTCCAGAAGGCTGGCACGGATATTTTCGAGGGCTGGACCGCCGCCGAGAAGGAAACCAATCTCGCCCAGCTTGCCGAAGCGCTGGGCAAGTTCAACATCCAGTTCACGCCGCGCGTGATGTCGCTGGCCGAGGCATTCCGCTGAGACTGTATTGAAATGACGGGCCCGGAATACCGGGCTGCGTCATGCGTTGGCGCGCCGACGTGCCGACGCTGTCAGGCCACGGAACTGTTGAGCGCCTCGTGCACCAGGCCGTCAATTTCTCCGGTGATGTCCGACAGCACGCCCGCCACCACCGAAAATTCCCTGCCCGCCTGTCCGGCCCTTGCCGCGACGATCTGCGCGTTGAATGACACCATGCGCGCCTGCCGGGCGATCGATTCGATGTCGTTCATGATGCCGTGCAGCTGCTTGCGTACCTGCGATGCATGCCGTTTCGATAATTCCTCGTAAACCTGCGTCAACCGGTTGAGCACCGTGAGCAGCGGCGTGGCTTGGCCGACCAGCTGCTCCAGCAGCGCCGGCGCCTGGCGCGCGCCGGATGCGATGGCGTCAAGGCAGCGTCCGGCCAGATCGATGAAGCCGCGGATCTGGCGGTCGCCCTGTGCGCTGCCGAAGTAGGCTTCCTGCAGTTCGGTGCAGAACACGCCGGGAATCTGCGCATTGCCGTTGACCAGCGCGAGATGGGCATCGGTGAACAGCTTGAGCGCATCGCGCGAGGTTTCCGCCGCATTGTCATGGCCGAGCGACGCCAGTACCGCATACAGCACGAGTCGCTGGGAAGTGAAGCGGCGCCGGCCCGACAGGTTGATCATCGAGGCAAAGAGTTCGCCCGACAGTTTGACCTTGGCGGCAGAGGGCGTCGGTGCTGGCGTCTTGACGAGGCTGAGTTGGGTCATCGCTGCTCCATTGCAAAGATAGTTTCTCTGTAGAAAGCAGAATCCATACCATCCTTTCCGTATCGTCCTTTCTGATCCGCCGACCAGTCCCCATCCGCTCGCGGCGCACCGATGCGGAGCATGGCGTCGCTGCCCGCACCGAGGCGGAGCGGCGGTATTACCCGTTTGGAAAGAATATGCTAGGCTAGCGCTCCCCGGCGCAGTCGCGCATTCGTTCGCAATTCGTTCGTCGCTCGCCGGGCGCGCTGTTTGACCACTTTCCCCTATCCGCGGGAGAGCCCGGTGCCGGCCCGCTTGGCGCGGCAGCACCTATCACGGCACGCCGGGACATTACCAATTCCCGTGCGCACCGCAAACGATGGCGAAAACGTTTGCACACCCATTCCAGCGTAGCGTTCCTGATCTGCCGCCACCAGGGTGGTCAGGGAATGCCGCACCAAGGCGCATCGCGCGCCGCAAAAGGCATGACGCAAGGGCATGACGCATGACGGGAACGGCCATGGCCGCCCCGGTCGGTCGCCCTGGCATATTGCCGCGCAGGTCCCGATGTCGCATCGGGACCTGTGCCGACCACTCATTATCCATTGCCAAGAAAAGAACATATCCATCATGCTGGAACAACAAGCACTTGAGTACCATGCCGCCGGACAGCGGGGCAAGATCGCCATCCAGGTCACCAAGCCGGTCGCCAGCCAGGCCGACCTCTCTCTGGCCTATTCGCCGGGCGTCGCGGCACCCTGCATGGAAATCAACAGGGATCCGGCCAAGGCCTACGAGTACACCGCCAAGGGCAACCTGGTGGGCGTGATCACCAACGGCACGGCAGTGCTCGGCCTGGGCGACATTGGCGCGCTGGCCGGCAAGCCGGTCATGGAAGGCAAGGCGGTGCTGTTCAAGAAATTTGCCGGCATCGATTCCTTCGATATCGAGATCGACGAGACCGACCCGGAAAAGCTGGTCGAGATCATCGCCGCGCTGCATCCTACCTTCGGCGGCATCAATCTCGAAGACATCAAGGCGCCCGAATGCTTCTACGTCGAGCGCAAGCTGCGCGAGCGGCTGTCCATCCCGGTCTTCCATGACGACCAGCACGGCACCGCCATCGTGGTCGGCACCGGTTTCCTCAATGCCCTGCACCTGACCGGGCGCGACATTTCTCTGACCAAGGTGGTATGTTCCGGCGCCGGCGCGGCGGCGATTGCCTGCCTCGACATGCTGGTCGACCTCGGTGTGAAGCGCGAGAACGTCTATGTCTGCGACAGCCGCGGCGTGCTCACCACCGAGCGCGAACTGACCGAGGAAAAACGCGCCTGGGCGCAGAGCACCGATGCGAAGACGCTGTCCGATGTCATCGGCATGGCCGATGTGTTCCTCGGCCTGTCCGGCCCGGGCCTGCTGAAGCAGGAAGACGTGAAGAAGATGGCGGCGAAGCCTATCGTGTTCGCGCTCGCCAATCCGGAGCCCGAGCTGCGGCCCGAGCTGATCCGCGAAGTGGCGCCGGATGCGATCATCGCCACCGGCCGTTCCGACTATCCGAACCAGATCAACAATGCCTTGTGCTTCCCTTACCTGTTCCGGGCAGCGCTCGATACCGGCGCCAGCACCATCAACCAGGATATGAAGCGCGCCTGCGTGGTGGCGCTGGCGGAAATGGCGCGCAGCGACGATCAGTTCGGCCGCCAGTACATCGTGCCCACGCTGCTCGACAAGCGCCTGCTGACAGGCGTGACACCGCGCATCGCGGAAGCGGCGCAGGCGAGCGGGGTGGCGCGCAGGGAGTTGGATGCGCGGGCTTACCGGGCACAACTGGAGGCGCTGGCGAAGACGCTGCTTTGATGCTGTGATTATGTCGGCGTTAGCCTGCCTTGGCTACCCCCCTCATCCCCAACCCTTCTCCCGCCTGCGGGAGAGGGGTTGGGGTGAGGGCGGTCGTGGCAGAGAGAAAGCTCATGCATGCCGGTTTGGCAGACGTAAAGCAATGGTTCAAAACCTTCGCCTCACCCTCTTAGGTTCTCCTTGTGAAACTTCAGATGATCCTCGATGAAGCTCGCAATGAAGTAATACCCGTGGTCATACCCCTCGTGCCGCCGTAGCGTCAGCGGCTGTTTTGCCTCGATGCAGGCCTGCTCGAATTCCTCCGGCAGCAATTGCTCCGCGAGGAATTTGTCGCCCAGCCCCTGGTCGATCAGGATGCCCTTGGGGAAGGGCGTGCTGCGGTGCTTCATCAGTTCGCTGGCATCGTGTTCCTTCCACGCCGCCTGGTCGCTGCCCAGATAATTGCCGAAAGCCTTCTGGCCCCACGGCGCGCGGACGGGGGCGGCGATCGGGGCGAATGCCGACACCGAACAGAACTTGTCGGGATGGCGCAGCGCCAGCGTCAGCGCGCCGTGGCCGCCCATCGAATGGCCGAAGATGCCCATGCAGCTTTCCTCGACATTGAACTCGTCGATGATGATGCGGCGCAGCTCCTGCGTCACATAGGTCTCCATCCTGAAGTGCCTGCTCCATGGCGCCTGCGTCGCGTCGAGATAGAAGCCCGCGCCGTGGCCGAAGTCCCAGTCCTTGTCGGCGCCTTCTATGCCGGTGCCGCGCGGGCTGGTGTCGCAGCTGACGAGCATGATGCCGTGCTCGGCGGCGTAGCGCTGCGCGCCCGCCTTGATCATGAATGTCTCTTCGGTGCAGGTCAGGCCGGCCAGGTAGAACAGGACGGGGACCATTTCCTTGCGTTCGGCCGGGGGGTGGAAGACGGAGAATCGCATCGGCAGGCCGATGGCTTCGGAGTCGTGGCGGTAGTAGGCTTGGATGCCGTTGAAGCAGCGGTGTTCGGAGAGGATTTCTAGCATGTTGGCACCTTATGATAGGTTGGTCGCGTGTGCTTCCCTGTGTCTCTTCGGTGATTCAACACTTCGGGCTCTTCGTGGAGGTTTGCCGGGGGCGGCCCGGCAGCCGCTTACTTTCTTTGCTCCGCCAAAGAAAGTAAGCAAAGAAAGGCGGCCGCGGGCAAGCGGCCCTTCGGGTTCCCGAAGAATCACGTGCCGCACCGGGAAGTGAAACAAACTCGCCCTGCGGGCTCAGACAAGTTTCACTTCTTATCCGCTGCGGCACGCGCTTCTTCGGCTGCTTGCAAGCGGTCTACTGCCACAGCCTTTAGTGGCTGCGGCAGTCAGTTTTACTCATATCTCATTTCTTATTTCTCGTGCCTGTTGCCGGCCGGCTTAATACATCACCACCGACCTGATCGACTCGCCGCGCTTCATCAGATCGAAGCCTTCGTTGATCTGGTCGAGGCTGAGCTTGTGGGTGATCAGGTCATCGATGTTGATCTTGCCTTCCATGTACCAGTCGACGATCTTCGGCACGTCGGTGCGGCCGCGGGCGCCGCCGAAGGCGGAGCCTTTCCATTCGCGGCCGGTGACGAGCTGGAAGGGGCGGGTGCTGATTTCGGCGCCGGCTTCGGCCACGCCGATGATGATGGATTTGCCCCAGCCCTTGTGGCAGCACTCGAGCGCCTGGCGCATCACCTTGGTGTTGCCGATGCATTCGAACGAGTAATCGACGCCGCCGTCGGTCAGCTGGACGATCGCATCGACGATGTTTTCATGGTCCTTCGGATTGAGGAAGTGGGTCATGCCGAACTTGCGGGCCATCTCTTCGCGCGCCGGATTGAGGTCGATGCCGATGATCTTGTCGGCGCCCACCATCTTCGCCGCCTGGATCACGTTCAGGCCGATGCCGCCCAGGCCGAATACCGCGACAGTGGCGCCGGCTTCCACCTTCGCCGTGAACAGCACCGCGCCGACGCCGGTGGTGACGCCGCAGCCGATGTAGCAGACCTTGTCGAAAGGCGCGTCGGAGCGGATCTTGGCCACCGCGATTTCGGGAACCACGATGTGGTTGGCGAAGGTCGAGGTGCCCATGTAATGGAAGATTGGCTTGCCGCCGATCGAGAATCGGCTGCTGCCGTCCGGCATCAGGCCCTTGCCCTGGGTGGACCGGATCGCCTGGCAGAGATTGGTCTTGCGCGACAGGCAGAACTTGCACTGGCGGCATTCCGGCGTGTACAGCGGAATGACGTGGTCGCCCTTTTTCAGCGAGCGCACGTCGGGCCCGACGTCGACCACCACGCCCGCGCCTTCATGGCCGAGGATGGCGGGGAAGATGCCTTCCGGGTCGGCGCCCGAGAGCGTGTAGTAATCGGTATGGCAGATGCCGGTCGCCTTGACTTCGATCAGCACCTCGCCGGCGCGCGGTCCGTCGAGATCGACTTCTTCCACGGAAAGAGGGGCGCCGGCCTTCCAGGCGATCGCGGCTTTGGTTTTCATTGAGGAGCTCCTGAACGGTAGATTGATCGGTGGTGTTCGATGAACGGGGCGCGATGACGGAGACTTCGTTCCGCTTTCCTGGCATTGCGCCCGACATGCCGCCACATTCTACCGGTCCGGATGAAGTCGCGCTGCGGGCGCTGCCGGAAATCCGCCCGCGACTTGTCCGCTTTACCGTTCAGGTATTGCGTATCGTCACGAGTCGGGACAGGCCGAACAGGTTCACCTTCTTCACCGATTCGATCTTCCAGTCGTACTTCAGGATTTGTTCATCGAAGCAGAAGCTGGAGCGGAAGCCGATGCGGGCGGCCAGCTTGTGCACCGCGCGTTCCATGAACCACCAGAAGCGGCTGCCGCTGAAGTGGTTGACAATCAGGATGGTGCCGCCCTTGCGGCAGACTCGCCGTATCTCGGCAACCAGGCGTTCCGGATGCGGCGTGACCGACAGCACGTAGGGAATGGCCACACAGTCGAAGGAGCCATCAGGAAAATCCATCGCCTCCGCATTCATCGCCGCCAGATGGATGCTGCGCTCGGGCATCTTGGCGGCACGGTCGCGCGCGATATTGAGCATCTCGTCGGAAATGTCGATACCCACCACCGAGGCCGACGCCGGATAGCGGGCCAGCGTCAGCCCGGTGCCTACCCCGACTTCGAGTATGGAAGACGGCTTGATGACGTTGACGGCTTCGGTCAGCGCGCGGCGGCCCGGCTCCAGCACTGCACCGAACAATCTGTCGTAAAGCGGGGCATAAAAACGGTAAGTACTGACTACGTTATCGACGGAGATCGGATTCATAGGCCTGTTTTGAATTGGAAGTTGTCGGGACGGATATTTTATTCTGATCAAATCGATAAGACATTTGGAGAGCAGAAAGTTCATCCTTTGCCTGTTGTGCGCAAAAGAGGTCGCTTCCATGCCCGGGCACGGAGCTTCCATTTGGAAACTCATGGATGCAGATTCTACTGCGTTACGTCGCGCTCCCGCAGCTTGCGCTTAATATCCTGCAATTCGATCTCGATTGCATTGGTGCTGATCAGAATTTCGTACAGGGAGAAAACCAGCGATACCAGCAGCAGAACGATGCTGACGCCGAAAATGATCTGGCCGGCATCGATCATGTCGAGAAACACGAACAGCATGGCCATCGCGCAGAAGATGAAGCTCAGCACCCCCATGGCCTGCATGCGGCGGATCAGCCTGATGCGCAGTCCCAGGTTGGAAATCTGGCGCACCACCACGTCGGTCAGGTTTTCCTGGTTCTGGCTATGCAGGTGCCGTATCAGCTGGGTCAGCACGATGAAGCGGTTGGTGTACGCGAGGAGCAGCAGGGAAATCGCGGGGAACAGCAGTGCGGGCGTGGTGAGATTCATTGATGGCCTGGCGGAATTCAACGTCGTTTGGATTTGTGGTGCGCATCGTAATACGCCGGATGTTTTTTTTGAACCCACTTGACGAACTTGCGGATCTCTTCGTTCTCGAGCAGACGCTCGGGCGTGTGGTAGTACTGGGCCAGCTCCCGTTCGCTGAATACCGAATGAATCTTGTTGTGGCAGATGCGGTGCATCTTCACCGTCTCCCGGCCGCGGAAGGTGCGCGGCACGAGATGGTGTTCGTTCACCGAGGGACCGTCGAGCATTTCGCGGCCGCAGAGGGGACAGAGCTCCATCGACGTCCGCCGCGCCTCATGCACGCTGGCGCCAGGCCAGGCATGCCGCAATGCGGACAATCGAGAAAACGATCCTGGAAGACAAGCACATGATGACATTCCGTAGGCAAGAGCATCACATTATGAGCGTTTGATGCCTTGCTTGCAGGCGAGGGCAAAAACGGATCCGGCCGCTTGCCGTCGAGCAGAGCCTGCTTGCCAGCTGAATGAAAAGCCGATTTAGCATGAATGGCTGATGTAGTGATTTCAGACTTTCTGCTAGTTCGGAACCAGTTGAGACCGCTCAAGCTGCACGAAAGCGTCCTTGAAAACCTCGACCGCGCCGACCAAGATGGTGTGGCAAGCGAGCTGCCACGTTTTGCGGATGCGTTCCGATGCATGCCGCACATGAATGACGTGCGCGATTGAAAGCTTCCATGTGGCCTCGCTGTGCGAATCGCCGCGGCACGATGCCGCGGTGAACTGCCCGCCGTGACGGCCGCATCCGCGTGACTCGGAGCCGTCGCACGGCCCCTACCAAAACGTATGAATGAATGCGTTGCTGCCGCAGGCCCGGACACGTCTGCACCAAACAGCGGTTAACGCATTCATGACTTCTAAAGGACATTGACATGACGGATCTTCAGCAAGGCTTCAACAGCGGGCTCGCAGGACAACAGCTTTCGCCGCAAGGCTTTTTCGGCGGATTGCTCGGCGGCCCGGTAGGCGGCCTGATCGGAAAGGGCATCGGCGGACTGTTCGGCAATCCATCGCTGGGTTCTCAGATCGGGCAGATCGCAGGCGGTGTCGGCGGTTCACTCCTGCCGTTCAATGTCGATCCGATGCAGGCCTATGCGCAACAGCTGCAACAGCTGCAGCAACTGCAGCAAGCGCAGCTGGCGCAGCAGCTGGCCCCGCAAGGCTTCTTCGGCAACCTGCTCGGACAGATCGGCCAGCCGCTGGGCAGTGCCATTGGCGGCGCATTCGGCAACCAGCAGCTCGGCGGCACTATCGGCGGTCTCGCCGGCCAGCTTGGCAGGATCCTGCCGTTCAATGCCGATCCTATGCAGGCCTATGCGCAGCAGCTGCAGCAAGCGCAGCTGGCGCAGCAGCTGGCCCCGCAAGGCTTCTTCGGCAACCTGCTCGGCCAGATAGGCCAGCCGCTGGGCAGCGCCATCGGCGGCGCATTCGGCAACCAGCAGCTCGGCGGCACTATCGGCGGTCTCGCCGGGCAGCTTGGCAGAATCCTGCCATTCAATGCCGATCCGATGCAGGCCTATGCACAGCAGCTGCAGCAAGCCCAGCTGGCACAGCAACTCGCTCCGCAAGGCTTCTTCGGCAACCTGCTCGGCCAGATTGGTCAGCCGCTAGGCAGCGCTATTGGCGGCGCATTCGGCAACCAGCAGCTCGGCGGCACTATCGGCGGTCTCGCCGGCCAGCTCGGCAGGATCCTGCCGTTCAATGCCGATCCGATGCAGGCCTATGCGCAGCAACTGCAGCAGCTCGCTCCGCAGGGCTTCTTCGGCAACCTGCTCGGCCAGATAGGCCAGCCGCTGGGCAGCGCCATCGGCGGCGCGTTCGGCAACCAGCAGCTTGGCGGCACCATCGGCGGTCTCGCCGGGCAGCTTGGCAGAATCCTGCCGTTCGGTGCCGATGCCTATGGCCAGTCAATGGGGGGTGTGCCGGGGTACCAGGCGTTCCAGGGACAGCAGGGCGGTGCCTTCGGCGGGCAGGGCGGGTATCCGTCACAGCCAACCATCCATTGAAGCGTAATCGTAAATCGTAACGACGCATTCACCCGGTCCATCCGCACCGGGTGAATGCCTCCCGGGAGGCAGCACGCATGGCATCGAACTGCAGTGAACAGGGCCAGGGGCCGCAGCGGGAACGCTATATCATCCGCGCGGCGGAACCCGGCAGGCTTGCCGAGTTTCTCGCAAGCGTATCCGATGATCCTCATATCACGATACTCGACCTCATCGGGCCGGCGGGAATGCCGCATACCGCGGTGGCCACCATGCCGCGCGAAACCGCGCAATCTCTCGAACAGCGGTTCCGCGCCTCCAGGCAACTCATGATCGAACCGGACCGGCCGCTGTCGCTGTTCGCGGACAGTCCGGAATTTCAAGGAAAAGCAATGCCAAAGACCACCGAATCCAATCAGCCCGGTTCACCGGGAGCATCCGCCGCACCGGATGGCGCGCCAGCAAAGGCCGGCGAGCCCCAGGCGCGCCACGGCGGGCGCCATGTCGCGGAACGCAAGGGACAGTTTCTGATCACCAGCCGGCGGCTGCCGGGTTTGATGCCGATGGGCGTGAGTCCCTTGCAGTTTTCGCAGATCGAACAGACGCTGCGCGCCAGTCCCGACATTGAAGTCGTCGATACCGTCGGCCCCAAGAACATCGTCGGCATGCTCGGCGACGGCGTGGGCGATGTGCCGGGCGTGCTGGTGGCGCGCATGACGCATCAGAAGGCCGGCATGCTGCACCAGCAGGCCCAGGGCCGGCTGGTGGTGGAACACGACCAGCCGCTGGTGCTACACGACGTGGCCTACCAGCCGCCGGTGATGGTCGCCGGCACCCTGCCCGCCACCGGGCCGGTGCTGTCGGCCCTGTTCGTGGTGCTGGGCAAGGACAATGCGCCGGTGCAGGATGCCGAGGTCTACCTGTTCGGCAGCATGCTGCCGGTCAGCGGCGTCACCAATGATCGCGGCGAAGTGACACTGTCGATGTTCGGGGAAACGCCGCAGACAATCCGCGCGTTGTACGTCAAGCCCAAATCCGATTACTGGACCTTCTACCAGCAGCAACCGGACATCACGCCGGATGAAGCCAATCTGATCGGCCTGCGGCCGCTGTCGGACTGGCCGTCGCTGGCGAATTTTCCGCAGCAGCAGTCGATGGGATGGGGGCAGAAGGCGATGCGGCTCGACCAGCTGCCGGGCAATTTCCGCGGGCAGGGCATCAAGATTGCGATCATCGACTCCGGCGCCGCGACCACGCATGAAGACCTGAAAAAGATCCGCTTCGGCGTCGATGTCATCAACAAGAAAACCAATCCCAACGGCTGGAGCGACGACACCGTGATGCATGGCTCGCATTGCGCCGGCATCATCGCCGGCGCCGACAATGCCTTCGGCGTTCGCGGCTTCGCTCCTGATGCGGAAATCCATGTCTGCAAGCTGTTTCCCGGCGGGCAGATCAGCCAGTTGATCGATGCACTCGAGTATTGCATCGAGAAGCAGATCGACGTGGTGAACCTGAGCCTCGGCGGCGCCGCGCCGTCGGAAGCGCTCGAGCAGCAGATCGTGCGCGCCAAGAATGCGGGCATCGCCTGCATCGTCGCCGCCGGCAATTCGGGCGGCAGGGTACAGTATCCGGGCGCCTCGCCGAATGTGCTGGCGGTATCGGCGATCGGCCGTCTCAATGAATTTCCGTCCGACAGCTACCATACCCAGGCGGTCACGCCCGTGATTGACGCCGATGGCTACTTCTTCGCGCGCTTTTCCTGTTACGGTCCCGAGATCGGCGTCTGCGGGCCGGGGGTGGCGATCACTTCGTCGGTGCCGGCCAACAATTTCGCGGCATGGGACGGCACCTCGATGGCGACGCCGCACATCACCGGGCTGGCCGCCCTGGTGCTGGCGCATCACCCCGACTTCCAGGCCGCGTACAAGGCGCGCGGCCCCGAGCGGGTGGAGCGGCTGTTTCAGGTCATTAAGGCCAGCGCGCGTCCGATCAATCTCGGGGATACCAGCCGCACCGGCTTCGGCCTGCCGGATGTGCTGGCCGCGGTCGGCCTGCAGGCAACGGCCGGGGCGTCGTCGGGTATCGCGGCGAGCGCGGCAGGGGCTCCATTCGGAATGGCGCCGCAGCAGTCCGGTTTCTTCCCGCTGGGCGCGGCCTATGCGGATGCAGCCCGGCTGGCGCAGCTTGCGCAATTGTCCCGGCTGGCGCAGATGGCGCAACTGGCCCGGCCGTCCGCCTCATCGTGGGCGCAGCAGAGCCAGGGCAACGGACTTGGTGTGATGTCCAGCGATCCTTTCGGCATGTACTTCGGACGGCAAGGAACGGGGATCGGAGGAGCAGGCGGAATCGGCGCCGGCACCGGCACGATGATGCCCTTCCAGATGTCGGCGGGAGGAATGACCGGCCAGGGATGGTAGCCGGGCCGAACGACCGCCAGGAATGAGCGCAACCGCGGCTTACTTCGCGCGCGGATGCTGGAGGCGCGCATCCGGCGCCGACAGCGTGCCCTTGCGCAATTCATCGACGGCCTGCGCGACGGCGCGGGCCACATTGCGCACTTCTTCCTGAACCGCGACATCGTGGTCCAGGGTGTCATGGCTTTGCGCATACGGCTCGTAGTAGCCGATATAGCGGTCCAGCCGCGACTTCATGCCGGCATCGATCAAGCCCATCCAGTCCAGCCAGTCGGACAGGTTGCGGCGTACGCTCTCGATGCCGGCCACATCGCCATGCACCGCCAGGCCATAGGCCCGGCCGGCGAGATGCTTTGGATACGGCCAGCCTTCGTTCTCCATGGCCTTGGCCTTCTCCGCATTCTTGCCCGAGGTGCTGGTCGGGTCGGGATTGCCGCCGTCGGCGCAGACCATGCGGTCCATCATCTGCTTGAGCACGCTGGGAACCTGGTACCAGTAGACCGGCGTGAGAATGATGACGCCGTGGGCGGACACCCATTTTTCATAGATCTCGTTCATCCAGTCGTTGGTCTGGCGTTCGCCATGGTTGGGATAACAGCTGCAGGGCCAGTGGCACAGCGGCATGGCGGTCGAGGCGCAGGCCTTGCATGGATGGATATGGCGGTCGTAGTCGGATATCAGCAGGCTGAGATCGAGCAGGTCGACTTCGATGCCGTGCGCTTCCAGCACGTCGCGCGCCAGGCCGGTCAGGCGGAAGGTCTTGGAGATTTCCCCGGGGCATGAGCCGTCGTTGCGGGCGGAGCCGCAGATGAGCAGCACCCGTGAACGGGTGGCCGGGTCCTTCTGCCTTGCCTCGGCCGCCAGCAGCCGATCATGCGCCTCGCGCCATTCGACAGACAAGTCATAGTCGGGATCGGCGAAGCCCGGTCCCGCCTTCGAAGTCACCGGTGCCTTGCGGCTGCCCTGATAGTTTTCCCACGCAATCCGCTCGATCTGATCGAGCGCCTGGCCCGCCTCTTCGAAACTCGGATCCACGAAGGAATTGCGGAAGCGAATATGGAATTCGTCGCGTGTCAGCTTGGCAGGCGCCTGCCCGGTGCGGGGTTTGGTCATGGGAGTGGAAAGGTGGTTGATCGGAACGGCGAAGACCGCGCCGCCTTACCGCGCCCCGCCATGACTGCGCGGAGCCCGGATGCGGCAGCTGTTGCAGGGTGTCAATCCCTGCGCCTGACGGGACGCTGCCGGTTTTCCCGCCGTACAACATGCACGCGCTGTGCCTCGCCGCCCATCCACAGCCACTGCGGGTCGGCGCCGCCGCGGTTGAGGCACCATGCGTGCCAGCGGTAGTTTGCATAGAAGCCCAGCGTAATGGCGACGCCCGCCAGCAGGATGAAGGCTGTCGCCCATGCCAGCACAGGCACCAGCGGAAGCCCGGGGAAGGTCTTGCTCGCAAGGTAGATCATCATGGCCGCGAAGGCCGTCGCGCATGTCAGCACGCGTGCGAAAAATCCGAAGCGGGGCTTACGGTTCATTCTTGTTCCTTCCTTGCTCCTTGAAAGCAGCTCTTCGTCCCACGGCAGGAGGAGAAGCTGCAGCCGCTCGCCTGGCGGCCGTCGTTGTCGATCATTGTCATTCATTGCCAGCGATCTTGCATTGCTACGGTTGGAGCCGTGGCGTGCGGCAATGGTTCACTTCGGACCGATTGATCCAGTGCAAGAACCCAAACTCACCGAAACCTCGAAAGTCTCAACAGGGTTTATTCAGCGGATTTGCCGACCGGCGATTCCATGCATTTCCATGCATTTCCATCCTCCCTGGAAGGCCAATGACGACAGTCCTGTTTGCCGGCACCATCTTCTGCAGCGCCTTCCTGCTGTTCCTGGTGCAGCCATTGATTTCCAAGCAGATTCTGCCATGGTTCGGCGGTTCCGCAGCCGTATGGGCAACCTGCATGGTGTTCTTCCAGGTGGTGCTGCTCGCCGGCTATGCCTATGCCGACTGGATGGCGCGCCGCCTCGTGCCCCGGCGGCAGGCATTGGTCCACGGCGCATTGCTCGCGCTCAGCCTGCTGTTTCTTCCTATCGCCGCCGATCCCGCATGGAAACCGGAATCGGCGCAAGATCCCGCGCTGCGCATCCTGCTGCTGCTTGGCGCGACCATAGGCCTGCCGTATTTCCTGCTGTCGACCACCGGGCCGCTGGTGCAGTCATGGATCGCGCGCACCCTGCCCGACGCCAGGGTCTATCGCTTCTACGCGCTGTCGAACTTCGCATCGCTGCTGGCGCTGGTGTCCTATCCCTTCCTGATCGAACCGTCTGCCGCGCTGCTGCTGCAGGCCAGGCTGTGGTCGGTGCTATACCTGCTGTTCGTGCTGCTGTGTGCGGCGGCGGCCCTGCGTTTCGCACGCGGCACCGCCATCCCGTCGCAGCCTTCCGGACGCGGCGCCAGCGGCAGTGACAGAGAGGCGTCGGACCCTCCGCCGCGCATGCGCGACTACCTGACCTGGCTGGCGCTGTCGGCGATGGGGTCATGGACGCTGCTCGCGGTCACCAGCCACATCACGCAGAACATCGCGCCCGTGCCTTTCCTGTGGCTGCTGCCGCTCACGCTCTACCTGCTGAGCTTCATCCTGTGCTTCGAAAGCGACCGCTGGTACCGGCGCGCCATCTATCTGGCGCCCACCGCGCTGGTGACCGCCTTCTGCGCCTATGCCTTGCAGCATGCAACGCTCGGGCTCAACCTCAAGGTCGCGGTGCCGCTGTACGCGATCGGGTTGCTGCTGATCTGCATGCTGCTGCATGGCGAGCTGGCGCAGATGCGTCCGAAGGGACGCTATCTCACGCGCTTCTACCTGATGCTGTCGCTGGGCGGCGCGCTCGGCGGCATCGCGGTCAGCATCGTGGCGCCGCGCGTGCTGCCCGCCTATTTCGAACTCGGCATCGGTTTCGTGATCGTCGCCTGCCTCGCCGCCTGGGTCTTTCGCCGCAAGCCGCTGCAGGCCGGCGCGATGCTGCTGCTGGCGGTCGCCTGCGGCTATTTCGTGCATGCCCAGATCAATCTCTACCGCAAGGACATGCTTGTTCTGGTGCGCAATTTCTATGGCAGCCTGCGCGTGGCCGATACTCGCCAGGGCGATCCGCGCAACCATGTGCGCGGTCTTTATCACGGCGTAATCCGGCACGGCGAACAGTATCTCGATCCGCAGCGCCGGCGCGAACCGACCAGCTACTACGGCCGCGACTCCGGCATCGGACTTGCCATCGTCAACGCCGGCGACGGACCGCGCAGGGTCGGCCTGATCGGCATGGGCGCAGGCACGCTCGCCGCGTACGGCCGCGCGGGCGACGTCTATCGCTTCTATGAAATCAATCCGCAGGTGATCGACATCGCCGGCCGCGACTTCAGCTTCCTGCTCGATAGTCCGGCGCGCATCGAGACGGTGCTGGCCGACGCCCGGCTGGCGCTGGAAAAGGAAGCGCCGCAGCGCTTCGACGTGCTCGCCGTCGATGCCTTCTCCGGCGATGCGATTCCGGTGCACCTGCTCACGCGCGAGGCGATCGCGATCTATCTGCGCCACCTGCGGCCGGGCGGCGTCATCGCCTTCCATGTCACCAACCGCTACCTGCAGCTGGCCCCCATCGTGCGCCAGCTGGCCGATGAGCAAGGCCTGGTTTCGGTGCTGATCCATGACGACGGCATGCGCAGCACCCTCCACAAGACCGATTGGGTGCTGGTGTCGCAGGATCCGGCCGCACTGCGGAAGCCGGCGCTGAGCAGGGCGAGCCTGCCTATTCCCTCCATTCCCGGCCTGCGGCCCTGGACCGACGACTTCAACAACCTGTTCCAGGTACTCAAGTAAGCGTATCTCAGGATCCCGGCTTGCCGGGAACGGTGCAGCGGGCATCCTTGTAGGGACCGTCTGCCTGTTCCCAGCCGCTGCCTGGAGGCGTCTGCGCGCAGATCTGCGTGCCATCCGTCTTGCTGCGCCACTTGTGCCACGCGGCCGGCGCCGACCACGCCATGGCGGCAACTCCCGCGCAAGCGGCGAGCAGTGCGGCCGCGATGGACGTTTTGATAGGGCTCATGGGGCTTCGGGAAATCATTGACATGAATCGGACGGCACATTCATACCGCACAGAATTCTTGCGCTACGACAATTGAATAAACGATATGGATCATATGTAGCGAACTCCTTCTTTTGCATCATGGTGTTCATAAACGCCCGGGAGCATGGCTCCCATCGCATTTGAACATACAGGGGGAACTATGATTCGCGCAAGTGTTATGCCCGCGGTGGTGTTGGGAATGAGTCTGGGTCTGGCGGGATGCGGCGGCGGGGGCGGAAGCGACAGCATCGTCGCTTCGACCGCCGGTACCGGCAGCAGCGTGCTTCCCGGTGCAGGTTCGGGCGGCGCCAGTAATGGAAATGGCAACGGCAGCGCGCAGGCAGGCAATACAGGCAATACAGGGAGCACGGGGAGCACGGGGAGCACAGGCGGCACAGGCGGCACAGGCGGCACAGGGAGCACAGGCGGCACGGGAACCCCCAACGCAAATTGCGTCGACCTCAGCCGCTGCCTGGATTTCACTGCGGTGAAAGTGGCCCGCTACAAGGACAACAGGCAGGCGGCAGCCTCGTACACCTTCGACGACGGCTATGCCAGCAGCCCCGCCATCGCTTCGCTGTTCGAGCAGGCCGGCGTACGGGCAACGTTCTATATCATCCCCGG
Organism: Noviherbaspirillum album; assembly: GCF_035916955.1. Classification (NCBI taxonomy): domain Bacteria; kingdom Pseudomonadati; phylum Pseudomonadota; class Betaproteobacteria; order Burkholderiales; family Oxalobacteraceae; genus Noviherbaspirillum; species Noviherbaspirillum album. The sequence continues at coordinate 54,285 of NZ_JAWIIV010000003.1, forward strand.
TCTGGTGGCGGCCACCGACTGGGGAATCTGGCAAGACCTGTCGCGCCGGGGACATGAAATCGGCAACCACTCCATGACCCATCCGAACTTCACCGCTGCCCCGATGACCGAGCAGATGCTGGAATCGGAAATCGTGCAATCGCAGCGCCTGATCGAACAGAAGGTCGGCGTCCGTCCGCTGACTTTCGCCTTCCCTTATCATCTTTCCACCGCCAGGGCGATGGCGCTGGCGGAGCAAAGCCACATGGCGGTGCGCAAGACGGCCAACGGCGAGGACAGCTACCGATTCGCCTACTTCGATACGGACCGCGGCACCGACCTGGCCGGGACCCTGCGCACGGTGAACCGGCAACTCGATGAAGCAGTGCAGGCGGGCGGCTGGTTTGTGGCCGGCGGACACGGCATCGACGGCGACGGCTGGAGCCCGGTGACCACCGGTTTCATTCAGCAGCATCTCGCGCATGCGGCGACACATGCGCCGCGGCTGTGGAGCGATACCTTTGCCAACGTGTCGCGCTATCGCCTGTGCCGCGACACGGTCAGGCCGGAAGCGCAGATCCTGTCGGCCAACAAGGCCAGCGTGCGCCTGGCCGGCACTTACAATGCCGCCGTCTGCACCGCGCCCCTCACGGTGACGCTGCCGGTCACCGCAATGAAGGAAGGCTGCAAGCTGCGGGCGCGCGGTGCCGATGGCAGCGAACTGCCGGTCGTCATTCAGGGCAGCATCGCATATTTCAATGCACGTCCGGGGGAGACGGTATCGGTCGAACTGATACCGGCGCCTAGCGGGGCAAGCTAGAAATTCGTGGAAGGCAAACACCGGATTCAGGCGTGCCGGCGGAGTTCCGGGCAAGGAGCCCGAATGCGCATTACAGGATCAGCTTGAAGTGATAGCAGGTGATGTCCATCCTGTTGCGCAGATAGAAGCGATGCGCGCCGTGTCGCTGCACGCCCGAATCCAGATGAAGCTCGGCGCATCCATGCGCCTTGCCGAACGCGGCGACCCAGTCGACAAGCGCTTCGCCGTAGCCGAGGGAACGCATGCCGGCATCCGAGATCAGGTCGTCGATATAGACATGCCGGCCCCAGGCCAGCGAATGGCTAATGCGGAATCCCGCCACGGCGCAAACCCTGTCGCCGTCGTGAAGGCAAGCCAGGCAATAGCCGGATTCCTTAGCCTGATGCTGGATCAGTGCGACATACTCGGCTTCCTTGAGGTGGGTGCGCAGCTGCGCCATGACGCCGAATGTCGCTGCAATTTCGGCATCGGTCATGGCAAGTCGAATGTCATGCATGGTGTCTCCTTCAAAGGACAATAAGCGTTGGCGCCGCGCGGTTCATCGCGAATTCAGCGGCGCAAGCAGATCGCCGACCGTGCGCAGATTTCCGACCGTTTCCATATTGAACGCCGATCGTCCCAGCGCCTGCTCGATATCGAGCACCAGCATGATGAACGCAAGTGAATCGATGCCGAGATCGGTCAGGAGGTCATCTGGTTTCAGGGTGCCGGCAGGACGCTGCGCGGCACGCGCGACGATGTCAAGAACGCTCTGCTGCTCGGTGTCGATGTCGATGGTGATGGTCATGTTGAATCTCCTTTTCCATTTGCTGTTGTGATTTGCTGCTGTCGTTTGTGCAAGCGCCGGCGGCCAGGCTGACGCGGGACGGCTCTCCCAGGATCTGGGCGGCGTTATCGTAAAAAATCCATCCGAGTTCTTCATCGGTCAGAATGCCGCGCGCGGCGCAATCGATGAAGGCGTCCACCCATTGCTTCTGGCCGCCTTGAATGCGATGGATAGGCCAGTCGGTGCCGAAGAGGAGCTTGCGGAGCAAGCCGTTGCGCTTGTGCTCCAGCAGGATCGAGTCCAGGCCGCCGCGCCGCCAGTCGGGCTGAAAACCCGACAGATCCATGTACACATTGGGCCGGAACGCAGCCAGCATGCCCGCTTCCTGGCGCCAGACCACGCCCGCATGTCCGAGGATGAAATTCACCTTCGGGAAACGGAATGCGGCATCCTCGATATCGCCCGGACGGGTGTAACGGAAGGAAAGGGAGGGCGAAGTCGGGCCGATGTGCGACAGCACCGGAACGCGGTACTTTTCGCATAGCCCGTAGTAGGGATACAGCTCCTCGGCATCGGGCGAATAGCCGCAGGGCGGATAGATTTTCAGGCCGCGGAAACCCCAGTCGCGCAGCGCCTGTTCCACCAGTTCCTGCCCGGCCGGGCCCCGGCGCGGATCGATGCCGGCGAACACAATGAAGCGCCCCGGATGCCTTTGCATCAGCTCGCGATGGATCGCATAGACCTTGTGCAGCAGATCGGGCTGATCCAGGTAGGCGAATGCGAAGTCGACGATCAGCAGCACAGTCCTGGCGATGCCGGCGCGATCCATTTCCGCGATCAGCTTGTCGCAGTGCGGGTCCTGGTTCAGTCGCCGGAACATCGCAGTGAGCGCATCCCGCTGCGATGGCGGCGCACCTGGCGGAAGCAGGCGTTCCAGGTTATCCACCCAGCCATCGAAGAAGCGCACCGGCAGGACTTCCTCCATCGCCGCATGCGCATGGCTGTCGATGATCAGCATGCCGTGGCCTCCCGGACACTTGTGTTTGCGGCGTTGACGGCCCCGGCAGCACCGGCAGCATCGGCATTCGCGGCAAGCGCGAGCAGGTCGCGGTGCGATGCCTTGCCGGACGGCGTGCGCGGCACGCGGTCAACGAAGAAAATGCGGTCGGGCATGTGGCGCGGCGTCAGCTGCGCGAGCACGGCGGCCTCGATCCGCGAGCGCTCCATCGGCCGCTGGTCGGCGGTGACGATGAAGGTGCAGGCGATATCCGGCTGGCCCGGCCGGCACTGCACGATGCTGGCGCAGTCGACCACGCCGGGGGCATCGAACAGGCAGCGGTCGAGATCGTCCAGGTAGATTTTTTCGCCGCCGCGTATCACCATGTTCTTCTTGCGTCCCGTCACGTAGATGTAGCCGTCGGCGTCGAGATGGCCGATATCGCCGCTGAGAAACCAGCCATCGCCGTGAAAGCTGCCGGCGAAGCGGCCTTCATGGTCACGGAAATAGCTGTTGCGGATGACGGACGGACCGCGCATTGCCAGCTCGCCGGTTACGCCGGGCGCAAGCTGCCCGCCATGCTCATCCAGCACGCACACCTCGATCCCGGCGGGGAAACCGACCGCGCCGGCGCGCACCGCCGCGCGCGGCGAAATCGCTGCGAAACAGGTGGTCTCGGTCAAGCCATAGCAGGGCACGATGGGGTGGCCGAACAGTTCGGCATAGGCAACGCGCGTGCTTTCCTTGAGCGGTGCCGCTCCAGCCACCGCGAACCGCAGGCTGGGCACATCGCGCCAGGCGCGCAGCGCGCAGCAGGCTTCGAGCACGACGGGCGCCGCGCTGTAGGACTGGACGCCGTGGCGCTGGAATGCCTCCACGATGGGCTTGAGCCTTTGCAGGTCGAAGGAATCGACCAGCACGGCGCGCCCGCCAAGCAGCAAGGCGGGAAGCAGGTCGCTGATCAGGGTGAAGGTATGGAAGCGTGGCAGCAGGCTGCCGGCCACCCATCCCGGCTCATAGCCGATCGCATTGATCGCATGGCGGACGTTGGCCGCGATTGCCTGCCAGCCTAGCCGTACTCCTTTCGGCTCGCCCGTCGTCCCCGAGGTGTAGATCAGCAGGCCGGCCTGTTCGTCCGCGCCGCCGCCGACCTCGGCGAGCGCCGCCGCCACGGTGCCGGCGTCGGCCATGCCGGATTGGTTGAATACCGCGCTCCAGCGCAAGCAGGCCGTTTCCTTGATGGCATCCGGCTCCAGGCCGTCGGGCAGGGCGGCATCATCATCGATGATCAGCAAGGCCGGGCGCGCATGGCGCAGCTGGCCTTCCAGCATGCTTGCCGACAAGGCCGGATTCACTGGATGTATGGTCACGCCGTTGGACAGCCCGGCAAGGATGGCAACCGCCTGGTGCAGCGGACGCTGCGACCACAGGGTGACGCAGGCATCGGGCGCAAGATGATGGCGCGCCAGCGCCGCGCGCAGGTCGAGCGCTCTCGATATCAGTTCACGGTAGGAGAGCTGCCGTTCCGGCAGGCCGTGCCGCGCTTCGATGAGGGCCATCTTTTCCGCCTGGGCGTGGCGGCACAGGATGCGGAACAGTTCGGACAGCGGCCTGTTTGCTTCGCCCTGTGCTGCGGTTGCATCAGATGCACCTGAAGTACCGGATGTACCTGACGCCCCTGACGCCGCCGGAGCGGGCGCCGAACACAACGCCGTAAAGTATTCTCGGAACCACTCCTTGCCGAAGGCCGTGACGGGTACCGCGCGCCCGGTCCGCAACTGATGGTCCGCGAATGCCTGGCAGGCGGCCCGCACGTATTCCGAGTAGCGCAATGCCAGGAACAGCTCTTCGTCGGTGTACGCATGTCCGTTCTGGCGGAACAGGCGCAGGTCGACCAGGCCCGGATAGACCCGGCCGTTCATCAGAATGGGTTCCGGACAGCGTATGGTGTTGCGCACTTGCGCATGCACATGTCCGGCGTGATGCTGGTCGGACCAGATTGCCGTATCCGGCATGCGCGGCGGCAGGTAGAAATGCCTGTCCGGCGGCACGCTGGCACGCGGGCAATGCCCCGGGGTGTAGTGCCAGCTGTTGAACTGCATCCGTCCCGAACACGCGTACAGCATCTTGATCAGCATGTCCGGCTTGTGGCGCAGGCGCGCCAGCAGCGCCTTGCTCGGGAACACCGCGCAGTAGTGCTCGGCGGGCGACCAGTTGCAGATCTCCTCATAGGACTGCGCGGCGAATGCCTGCTGCCAGCGAAGCGTGTCGCGGAAACCGCGTGTCAGTCCGACATCGCTGCCGGTAGCATCGATCGCGCAGTCAACGATCACCTGCAGCAGCTTTTCAAACGCATGCATGCCCGGCTCGTCGCAGGCGAAATCCTTTTCCGCCATGCGCGCGACGCAGGCGGCGAACAACCGCTCCGGATTGGCATGGATGTCCGCATCGATACCCCAGGCCGCGGAAAGGTGCCTCCTCAGGTTTTCGGGCATCAGTCTGACATCGGCGCGCAATGCCTTGCGTTCTATCAGCCGTTCCTCTTTGTAGAAAGTGAGGCCATTGACCCATCGGTAGGTCAGCAGTTCGCCGGCGGTATCGCCGCGGTAGCGGGCCAGCAGTCGTGCCTTGCCGGCGATGGACAGCGTCTCTTCGACGGCGAGCCAGGGCGCCCGTTCGCGGTAGTCGCGCAGACGCTGTTCGAAATACGCGTCGAGGGTAGCCGGGCTCAGCTGGCGTGCGTTGAATTCCTCGCCTCGGCAGCCGGCGGCGCGCAGCCAGTAGAGACAGAACACGAGAATGCGTTCCTCCTCGGTCCAGTCTGCCAGGCGCATGCGCGCGGCGCGATGGAAGAAACTCTCCGGCAGGCTAGCGCCATTGCGTGCCTGCAGGTTGTTGTACTTGCCGAAGTTGGTGATGGTCTTGTCGCCGATGTAGAGCAGCACCGGATCGGTGTGGTCCACGGCTTCATGCACTTCATGCAGGCAGGCGCGCAAGGCCTCGTCATCGCATTGCGCGAAGAAGGACTCCATTTCCGCGTCCTTGCCATGCAGGACATGCCGCAGTTCAGCCGCGCGCGCGGCAACAGCCGCGTCCAATGCGGGCGCGACGTATACGAACCCGATCAGGCGGCATTCCGGATCGTCGGGTGCGGCATCGCTCAGCCAGAGGCGTCCATGGCTCCATATACCGAGTGCGTACGCTTTACCCTTCTCGTTCCCGCCGGGCTCTCCAACCGTATGCAGGGGCAGATCGGGTGCGATTTCCAGCAGCGCGGCCTGATGCGGCATGAGCGATTCCAGTCCGTGCTGAAGATCCACGCGGCCGCCAAGCGTCACGATGTCGCCGATAGCTTCCTGCAGGCTGGTGCCATGCCGGAGCCGATCGACGATGTCGTCGAGAATGAACTGAAATCCCGCTTTGGGCAGGTCTTGCCCTAGTGTGGAATGCATGGCTCTTCCTTTCGAGTCTACTCGTTGATTGCTTTAACACCAGGCTGTTCGGCGCCGTGGACGCGATCCCGCTTCCGGCAAATCGTCGCGGAGTAATAGGTGCTGCCATGGCCTATTAACAGGAAGTGCGTGCCCGCTGCCGGCGCTTTCTTCTCGCAATAATCATGCAGATTGATGAAGCCGTCGGCACTCCATACATGCCCGTAGCGCAAGATGTTATCGATGTAGAAATCCGTCTTCGTGAAGCCGTACAGGCGTAGCAGGCCGGCCATCATCACGACGTTCAAGTTGTTGAGCAGGACGCAGTTGATCTGCTCCCACGCCAAGCCGGCATGCGCGATGGCGCGCTTGATGACGCGTAGGCTTGCGGCCGTGCTCGTTGCGATTTCCTGCTGCATCGTGATATTGTCGCCCTCGGGAAAGGAGACAATCTGGTCCATCGCCAGCAGATCGAAATCGGCAGTGTCGATGTCGCTGGTGACGACGAAGCTCACGGCGCCGTCTCCGAAGACATTGTCCGGCGTTTGCCCGGGCGCCGCCCCCGACAGTCTTCGGCTGTCGTTGCGCAGTAGATTGGTTTCAACCACGAGAACATTGCGGTAACCGTCGACGATCACCATGTTGCGCGCGATCCTGAGAGCGCTTGTCACATTGGCGCATCCGGCCAAGGTCACGCCGACGACGGGAATATTGTTCATGCCCAGTCCCTCGAGGATGACGGAAGTCAGCTGTTCGGGGTATGCGGTCCATTCGCGCAGTTCGGAGAATCCAATGACGACGGCGTCGATATCGCCGGCCTGCATGCCGCATTTGCGAAGCGTCGCCTGCGCGGACAGCACGGCTTGCTCCGGCAATGAAATATTGGACCGGGAAAAATTACAGAAGTACGCAGCTTTGAAGCGTTCAAGCAAAGCGGCGTCGTTTGCCATGCAGGATAGTTCCTCGATCGGCACACTGTCCCCCACGTAATAGGCGATGCCCCGCAGGCCGATTGCAGGGCCGGTCAGGGAAATTGTGCTGCTCTCTTTGTCCTGCATTGTTTCTCCGTCTCTTATTGAAAAGCATGAAGGGCGCTGAAGTGCGGCTTTCATGCGGAGGGAATATCGGATCCGGCATTCCCTCCTCCAATCAGTTAATGATTGTTATATCGGATCGGGCTTTCCCAATCGCGCGACAGCCTTTTGTCAGGCGAATATGCATTCGCCCAACTTACTGTTTAAAGATCCGTCGCGTGGCGGAAAAGCTGAATGCCGCTTCCTGATCTCAGTAAATCAGGCGTTGCTTAAATAGGGACATTCTGATTCTGGCTCGACTGAATCTGGTTCAACAGTTCCATGAATTGTTGAAGCAAATCGGGCGGCATATTCTTCATCTGTTCCGGATCCGGCATACCTTTTTCTCCACCTTTCTCGCCACCGGCCTTCTTGCTGCAACCGCCTTTTTCTCCCTCGGGCGGCGGGGTGTAGTTGCTGCCCGATTTGTTGTTGACTGATGGTGTACCCATAATTTGCTCCTCTAATTAAATATTCAGTTGAATGTTGCACAACAATGTGCTTCTATGGGTGGAGCAAGAGGGAGAGGGAGTTCCCGCTTACTGTTAATTCGACAAAACTATTTCAATGCCTTCTTATAGGCCGGCCAGCATGCACTGCCTTCGTGCTCGCTTTATTGAGAGTGGGTTCCGACAAGGGCGAAACCGCGCCGGACGTATGTTAAAGCGACCGATCGCATAATCGAGGAGCTCTGGTCGATCGTTGGGGAATTAATGGACGGTTCGCTCCAGGTGAGCCTGAGCGATATATCTGCCATAGCGGCTATGGCCGGTCAGTTCGGCAAATCGCAGCATCCGTTGAGTTTCTAGCCCTCAGGTATACGGGCTGGAGCATCAATAATGCCAATGGCGTATCTGAAAACACCTGGGCCGGGAGCTTCGTGATTAACCATGAAAGGTCGCGCGTTTGCGGGAATTCACCGATGCCGCTACCAGCCTATCGGCCTGACCCGAGGTCGCAGATCGGAAGGATGCCTGTTGTGCGGGACGTCGGTTGTTGCATTCCCGCCGGCTTATTAAGGGCGCGCTAAATCTTTGAGAAGTAGCGGCTGGCTACGATGACTCAATGCTTTATTTTCAGACAAAGACCATCGAGGTTCATCATGACGAATGCAAGCACCGGAAATACCGGCAGCACGCCGCAGGAATCGAAGAAGCCGGTGACCGAGGCCGACGTCAAATCTGTCGACGGCCAGTCGGGACGCAGCAATCAGAGCAGCCAGAGCAGCCAGAGCAGCCATGATGCCAAGAGCCATACCAAGGTCGGCAGCGATCAGGGCACGGGCGGCGGCAAGAAGCAAGAGCGCCATCATTAACTGCTACCAATGATGGCATGCCGGAACAGGCAGGCATGCATCGAGAGTCGTTTAGACTCCTCCAGCACTATTCCTAAGGAAAATAAGTTCATTTCTCAATGGACCATCGGGAAGCTTTTTTATCTCCTCGTCGAACGGATCATTAACGCCGCCTTTGCTATCCGGCGGGGCCGCCGACTTGCCGCAGCCTCCGTTTTCGTCGTCGTTGTTTACCTTGCGATAGGCGTCAGCTCCTGAAGCGGCAACTGGTGGGATACCCATAACATGCTCCTTTAAATTAATGGCTAGTTAAATGCTGCACAACGATGTGCTTATATGTGTAGCGCAGCGGGCAAGCCGGTTCCTGCTTATTTTCATTGCGATGAAAGTTTTTGAATGTCGTTCCGAACGCAGATCGGGATGCCGAAGGATGTGGATCCGTACGGCAGCGACTGCCGCTCTCCATCGCATGTTTGATTTGTCGGCCTATGCTACATCCGGGTGCCAACGCGATCCGGACGACAGGAGGCCATCATGCGCGAGAGGGACAATACCGAACTGGCCAAGCAGGCTTATGAAAGATTTCGCAGCGGCGACATTCCAGACCTGATTGTTTCGCTGCAAGATCAGAGGGGCGCCGGTTCGGGCATTTGCCTGCAGCTTTTTTGCATGCACGCTGAATCTTTGACAAGAAGCGGCTGTCTACGATGACTCGAAGCTTTATTTTCAGACACAAACCATCGAGGTTCATCATGACGAATGCAAGCACCGGAAATACCAGCAACACGCCGCAGGAATCGAAGAAGTCGGTGACCGAGGCCGACGTCAAGTCCGTCGACGGCCAGTCGGGACGCAGCAATCAGAGCAACCAGACCAGCCATGATGCCAAGAGCCATACCAAGGCCGGCAGCGATGAGGGCGCGGGCGGCGGCAAGAAGCAGGAACGCCATCACTGATAGCATCGAGTGAGCCGATTGCGGCCTGCGATTCGTGCAATTTGGCTTGCACGAATTTCAAGCATGAAAAAAAGGCACCGCGCGTCGGTGCCTTTTTAATGGTCTTTCCTATTTGTCGAGCTGGCGCAGCAGCGCTTCCGTGACATCGACTATCGACTTTGATCCGAAGTCCGGGTCATCGCCGGATTTCGGCAACTCCGCTGCCGGCTTGCCAGTCAGCTTCTCCATCAGCCGCGTGAAAGCACTCGCTGCAGTGCCGGTGCCGCCGGAATTCATTCTGCGATCTTGCATGACATCACCTTGCCCAGTCCCAAAGAATTCTTAGTTTCCGCTTTCCAGAAATGGTTCTCAGATGCAATAAATTATTTTGTATCGGCAGAGGCTGCAAGACTGGCCTGCGTTGCAAAATTATTCAGCATGCTCCGGACCGCGACCTTATGGATTGGATGGCAATTGCGTTAAAAGTTGCATGCCCCGTCGGTTTTCTGTCGGCCACCTTGCGATGCAACGTGGCGATTTCGATCATGAGGAACGAGGTCAGGACTGACGGGCGGCAAGCAAGGTTTTCATCGTCGATTTACGCTATGATCGACAATCTTGTTCAATTGATAGGAAGCGATAGGAAATGCCCATGGCAAGATTCAGATCGAAGACGGGGCGGCAGTGGCTGCTGTCTGCATTGTTTGCCGGCGCGGCGGCCTTGAGCGGGGTCCTGCCCGCCGATGCGCTTGCTGCGCCTCCTGCCAAGCAGACGACGCAAGTGCCTGGCTATTACCGGATCAATATCGGCGACATCGAAGTCACCGCCCTCTACGACGGCTATGTCGCACTCGATACCAAGCTGCTCAAAGGCGCCAGCGCCAATGATATCCAGAGCCTGCTTGCCCGCATGTTCGTCGCCTCGGGCAATGGCGTGCAGACGGCGGTCAATGCTTTCCTGATCAACACCGGCAAGAATCTCATCCTGGTCGATACCGGTGCGGCTCGATGCTTCGGCCCGACGCTCGGCGTCATTCCAGACAATCTGCGCGCGGCCGGTTACGACAAGGCGCAAGTCGACACCGTTCTGCTCACCCATCTGCACGGCGACCATGCCTGTGGCCTGCTGGCCGCCGAAGGCAGGCCAGCCTTTCCCAATGCCACGATCTATGCGGCCGAGGATGAAGCCGCGTTCTGGCTGGGCAAGGACAACGCAGCCAAGGCGCCGAAGGAAGTGCAGCCTTTCTTCAAGATGGCGCAGGATGCGATAGAACCCTATGTCGCCGCCGGCAAGTTCAAGCAATTCAATCCTGGCGACACCATCCTGCCGGGCGTGGTCTCGGTCCCGGCGCAGGGACACACTCCCGGGCACGCCGGCTACATGTTCGGCCCCGGAGAAGGCGAAGACCAGTTGCTGGTCTGGGGCGACATCGTGCACAGCCATGCGGTGCAGTTCGTCCGGCCGGAAGTCGCGATCGAATTCGACGTCGACAGCAAGAAGGCGATTGCGACCCGCAAGTCTCTGCTCGCCCAGGCCGCGAAGAAGAAGCTCTGGGTCGCAGGCGCGCACCTGCCTTTCCCCGGCATCGGCCATGTGCGTTCCGAAAGGAAGGGCTACTCGTGGGTGCCGGTCGAATATTCGCCTTTGCAGCAGAAGTGATGCAAAAGCAGTAATTCCTTAACTTCAACCGTGCGGGTGGCTGCCCCCGCACGTTTTTATTGCCTCCATTCCTCCTCATCTTTATTCCCCCCGGCTTTCCCATGAACTTGGGAGATACAAGCTTCGACCGCTCGCGTAAGCTATCGCGCTTTTGACGGCAGCCAGCTTGCTGCATATCATCATGCAGCGACGCGCAGGCATGCCGCGCGCCGTAAAGCAATTTCAATTCAAATACCAAGCACCAGGGAGAACACATGTCCGCATCCATCCGTACCGTCCTTGCCGCCTGCATCGCCGCGGGCGCGTTCACCGCGCACGCGCAGAACCGCGCGCCGGCCGCGCAATACTGGGTCGACCTGTCCACCACCAGCATGTCGATTCCCGGCATGCCCGAGGAAGCAAGCGTGGGCGGCACGGGCGTCGGCCTGCTCGGCGGCCTGATGGGCGGCAATCCGGGTGCCGCGGCCATGGGCGCCATGGGTGGCATGGGTGGCCGCGGCAAGTCCCTCGATGCCGAACTCCACGTGCGTGCCAAGCCGGCGGGCGTCGAAGGCACGCATGCCATTCCTGCCGCCATGAACATGGGGCCGTCGCTGCTGCTGACGCCTTACCGTCCGCAGCCGGCAAGCCACGGCGGCACCCACGCCGAGCGCAACGACACGCCGGAAAGGCCGAAAGGCCGCATCCTGATGTACTGGGGGTGCGGCGACAGCATCGCTGCGGGACAGCCGCGCATTCTCGATTTCGCCAAGCAGAACGCCAGCGAGTATGCTCAATTCTTCTCAAGCCATGCCGGCGCCAGCAAGGGCGTGCAGAATCGTGCCGGCAATGCGCTGTGGCCGAACGAGCGAGACAGCAAGCGCGTACCCGACAATGCCTCGCTGCAGGGCGAGCATGCGGTGAGCGGAGAGGGAGTGCCGCCCAGCCTGAAATTCAGCGTGAGCCCGGAATACGATTTCCTGCCGCGCGCCAGCATGACGGCCAAGGGACAGCCCAGGGATGGCGTGCAGCTCGGCTGGCCGGCCATGCAGCATGCCAAAGCCTACTTCCTGCACGCCCAGGGCGCAGCTCGCGGGCCCGACGGGGCGCAGGACATGATCATCTGGAGTTCCAGCGCGAAGCCGGAAAACGGCTGGGCATTGATGAGCTACCAGTCGCCGGCGCAGGTGGCGAAGCTGCTGCAGCAAAAGATCGTACTGCAGCCGAATGTCACGAACTGCACCATACCCAAGGGCATCTTCGACAAGGCCGAAGGCGCGATGGTCAACATGATCGCTTACGGCCCGGAACTGAATGTGTCGCATCCGCCGCGGCCGGCCAAGGCGCCCGCCGACTGGCAGCCGGAATGGACAGCGCGCGTACGCATCAAGTCCACCGGCATGACCATGCTCGGCATGGCTGAAGGTGCCAACAATGCCGACAGTGCCAACAATGCCGCCGGTGCTCATGGTACTGATGGCGCCGGCGGAGCCGTCACCGAAGCGCAGGATTCCCCGCTGTCCCTGCCGCTGCCCGGCGTCCCCAACCCGGTGAAGGTGCTCAAGGGCCTGTTCGGCGGTTGATTCCTAATTGCTTGGGCCGGTCTTGATCTGGTGCGGGCATGCGCCAGCTCAAGCCGGCGCGATGATCTGCCGCGTCCGTGGTCCAACGCGGAACTTCCTCTCTTTCCATTACGCATGCCCGCACCATATCCTGCCCGCTCCGTTCCGCTTTCGCGCGCCGCGCTCGTCGCACCGCTGCTGATGCTTCTCCATCTGCTTGCCGCCGATGCGCGCGCGCAGGCGCAACTCCAGGCACAACCCAAATGGGAAGTCGGCCTGGGCCTCGGCGTATTGAGCGTGCCGGATTATCGGGGCGCAGATACCCGCTCCAGCTACCTGCTGCCCGCGCCGTACTTCATCTATCGCGGCGATATCTTGCAGGCCGACCGCAACGGCATGCGGGCGGCGCTGTTCGAGAGCGACCGGGTGGAAGTCAATCTGAGCCTGAATGCCAGCCTGCCGGGACGCAGCGACAACAGCCCCTTGCGCGAAGGTATGGAAAAGCTGCGGCCCATCGTCGAAGCCGGACCGACGGTCGATCTGCGCCTGTGGAGCAGCGGGCGCCGGCAGGCCCGTCTCGACCTGCGCCTGCCGGTGCGCGCCGCATTCACCGTGGAGTCGTCGCCGCGCCAAGCCGGCTGGCTGTTCTCTCCCAACCTGTTGCTGCGGGTCGGCGATCCGGCCGGCCTGCGGGGATGGAAGCTTGGCCTGCAGACCGGCCCGGTCTACGGCTCGCGCGAATACAACGGGTATTTCTACGGCGTCGGAGCGGCGGACGCGAGGCCGGATCGTCCGGCCTACGCTGCACCCGGCGGCTATGCCGGGATGCAGGCCTCGGCCACGCTGTCGAAGCGCTTTTCCCGTTACTGGGTGGGGGCGTTCCTGCGCTACGACCATCTGGGCGGCGCGGCCTTCGCCAGCAGTCCGCTGGTGCGGCAGCGCAGCGCCGTCACCGGCGGCGTGGCGGTGTCTTGGATATTCGGCCAGTCAGCCACGATGGTGCGGAGCGACGAGTAGCCCGAATTCGCGTGGACAGGTTTCACTCCTCGGGCGAATCGCCGCCGATGTAGCGCGGATCGGGCGCCACATAGGCCATGACGCTGCGTTCCAGCATGCCGGGCGGCGCCACGCGCTTGAGGTCGAACGCGGAAATACTGGTGGCGCCGGTGAAGCTCCAGGCGAAGGATTTGCCGCCGACGTCGAACCTGACGATTTCTCCGCCGATCACATTGACCCAGCGCGTCGCGGGAGTGATGGCGATCGCATACTGCGCGGCCTCGGGCGGCGCCGGATCGCCGAGCAGCTTGACGGGGGTTTCGAGCGCCGACGCGACAGGCGATGCAAGAGAGAGTGCCAGGCCGCCGATGGCTGCCAGCAGGGAAGGTTTTTTCATGTCTAACTCCGGTGGGCGGTAGACGCAGTAAAGCAGCGGATCGTCATGTGCGGGCATGCTCGTGCGGTTGGTCGACCTGGCCGCGCCATGCGCCGGTTTCCTGGCCGCGCGCTTCGATGAATTGCTTGAAGCGCCCAAGATTGTCATCCAGCCTGCGCGACAGCAGGCCGAGCGTGCTGGCGACGCTTTCGGCAATGCCTTGCGGCGCATAGTCCATCTGCACGGTGACCTGGCTGCGGCCGCCGCCGAGGTCCTGGAAGAGCACGATGCCGGCATTCGGTGCGCCCGATGTGCTGCGCCAGGCGATGCGCTGGTCGGGCAGCTGCTCGGTAATCTCTGCATCCCACTCCTTGGTTCTGCCGCCGATGTCGGCGCGCCAGTGCAGGCGGGTCGCGTCCAGCTGCCTCACCTCCGTGATGCCGTCCATGAATTCCGGAAACTGCTCGAACTGCGTCCACTGGTTGTAAGCGGTGCTGACGGGTACGTTGACCTGCACCGATTTTTCCACGATCGACATGTTTGCCTCCTGGCGATGCCTGCCGGATGCGGGCCTGCTCCGGCATGGTGCTCTGTATCCTGACCGTATTTGGACACCGCCCGCGGCGGCAAAGATTCCGCGCTGTTCAGCGTTCATGCGCCCGCTTGAGTTCCTGCAAGGGATAGCGGGTGCCACGCCAGTCGATGCCGTTGCGCGCCAGTGCCAGCAGGCTGCCGCGCCACCAGATCAGCAGTTCCACCAGGCTGACGATCGGGGCGTACAGCAGGCAGCGATAGGACCAGCGGCGGGCATGGAGCAGATCGACATACAGCAGCATGCCGGCCACCACGGTGGCAATGTTGAGCCAGCGCGCAGCTCCTTCGGTAACGAACATGCCTATCCAGGGCCATACGCGCAAGATGAGAATCAGCAGGCTGACGGCGCAGAGTTGGACCAGCTGGTAATCGAACGCCGAGAAAATGTTCTTTTCCATGCCGCGCATCATGTCGCGCGTCGTCGGATACCACTCGATGGATACCATGTCGCTGCCGAACAGCGCATGCTGTCGATGGCCGTGTGCCTTGATGCGCTTGCCCAGCATCATGTCGTCGAGCACCGCCAGCGGCATCGCCGCATGGCCGCCGATGTCGAAATAGGCATGGCGCCGCACCAGGTTGAAGCCGCCGACGCCGACGTAGCGGCCGGGCGAGTCAGCCACTTTCCAGGGCTTGAAGCGCGACATGAAGGCGGTGGCGAAACTCAGGATCATCACCTGCAGCAAGGGCGGATGCGCGACGACGTCGAAGAACAGCGTGAGGTGATCGACCCGCCTGTCCTCGCAGTAGGCGACCGCGCGCCGCAGGGCGCTCGGCGTGAACACCGCGTCGGCATCGGTGAACAGCAGATAGTCGCCGCCGGCCGTCTGGGCGCCGCGCTGCAGCGCATGGTTCTTGCCGAGCCAGCCGGCCGGCAGCGACTCCAGGTGCAGCACCTTCAGCCGCCCGTCTTCGGCTGCGATGCGGTCGAGCACGGCGCCGGTCGCATCGGTGGAGCGGTCATCGATGGCAATGATTTCAAGCCGGGGATAGTCGATGCCGAGCAGTGAGCGCATCGCCGGCTCTATGGTGCCGGCTTCATTGAGCGCCGACACGATCACCGATACGGCCGGCAGTGCATCGCCGGCCGCCGGCGGCATGTCCCGGAGCTGGGCGATCCTGCGCCAGCCGAGCGCCACTTCCAGGCAGATGCCGCCGACAATGATGAAGCTGGCCAGTGCTAGCCAGAAAGCGGCGTCGTTGCTCAGGACCAAGGACGACCCCGGTTGGCGCTGGACAGTTGCATTGCCGGCACTGTCTGCATTGCCCGCATTGCCCGGTAAATGCTCAGCGCGCGCTGCCGCCGGACGGCGTGCCGGAAGCGGGGGCGGCGCCCGAACTCGAGCCCGCCGACGAGCCCGCATTGGCGCCAGCCGAACCGCCGGCGCCGCCGCTGCTGGAGCTGCCTCCCGTTGCATTGCCGGGGCCGCCGCTGGCGGGGCCGCTCGGCTGGGTGCCGGGAATATTGCCCGAGGCCGCTGTTTCACGGCCGGTCTGGGTCTCGCCGGGGTTGGACTTGACCGATGCCTGCATGCTTGCCAGTTCCTGCCGTACTTGCTGCTGAGCGGCGGTGGAACTCAGGTTGGGCCACTCGTTGTCGGTGAATCCCTTCGCATTCTCGACCACCTTGCGGTCGATATTGAGCAGCAGGTCCAGGTCGGGCCGGCTGGGATAAGTGAAGGCGGCAAAAGGCACGGCCACCAGCTTGTCGCCGGGGCTCCAGGACTTGTCCACTTCCATTACCAGGTAGGATCCGGCATTGCCGAGATTAAGCACCAGGTCCTCGATCTCCCCGGCGTCATGTGCAGCGCGGTCGTTGATATCCTTGCCGATCAGGTACTTGGCCGACATCAGCCTGGCGCCCGCCGCGGTGTGGCGCACCGTTTCTTCCTTGAAGAAATAGCTGTCCACCTCGCTGCGATAGCTGTCGCGGCTGAAGTTGGCCTCCTTCTTTTCATCGTAGCTCGGCGCCTTCTTCAACTGGTCGGCGGTGGCATTGAGGATCACGCCATCCTTGTCGCCGCCGACCTTGAAATTGGCGGCCGGCACCGCGACCATCCTTTCGCCGACACCAAGCGTGCCGCCGGCGGACAATACGACGTAGGCGGCGCGTTCATTATCGATGTCCACCATCACATCGTCGATCTTGCCGAGCTTGTCGCCCTGTGCATTTTTTACATCCATGCCGATCAGCTTGCTGGCGCGCATGTCGTACGATGTGCTCTGGCCGGTCGACGAGCGGGCCGCCGGCGCGTTGGCCTTGTCCTGCGCCAGCGCCGGCGCGGACAGGGCCATGCCGAACGATGCCATCACCGCAACCGCGATCAGTTTTCTTCCGCTTTTGATGTTCGTGATTTTCATTATTCAGACTCCTCAAGAAACTCGGACATGAACGCCTGGGCGTCCCTTTTCCTTTCTCGAGCAAAATCCGAGCCCAGAGCGGATAAATCCTTGTGGAAGAGCGTTGAATAAGGCGGAGGAAAATTTTTCAGGAAGCTTGCGTGCCATCGGTTTCGGCGTCGCGTTCAGCCAGTTCCTGCCAGCATGACAGGCAGCCGGAACCGCTTTCGGCGGCCAGACATTCCGCTTCATCCAGGGCAATGCCGCCACCATGGGCAAGGACGCGCACCTTGCCGAGCAGATCCGCCTGGCTGACCGCTTGCGCCAGGGGAGACGCCGGTGCAGCGTCCGCGCCTGCGGCCGGTGCCAGCGCGCCTACCACTTGCGGCGGAAATGCCCACTCCTTGCCGACACGCACGGCCAGGCGCCGTGCATTGTCTGCAAACACCGCGCAAAATTTTCCCGACTGGAGGTTTTCCTGGCCGTCGGACACCTGATCCATCGCCCGCAATGCAGCCATCATTCCGACATTCTGCAGCAGCCCGGCCAGGAACACCTCGAAGGCATCGGCGCCGAGCCGGCCGGCCACGCAGCGGCAGGCCAGCGCGGAATGGGAAGACAGTTCCGCCAGCCGCGGGGCGACGGTGCGGGTGAAATGACCCGATTGCAGTCCCAGCACGGGTTTGAAGGCGACGCTGGCCACCAGCAGGCGCAAGCCGTTCTGGCCGAGCAGCGCAAGCGCCTGCTCGATGCTGGTGATCGCCGTGCGGCGGCGGTAATGGGAAGTGTTGGCCTGGCGCAGTACCGCCGCCAGCAATACCGGGTCCTGCGCGATCTGCCCGGACAGCCGGGCGTTCGAAACATCCTTGTCGCGCAGGCTTTGCAGCAGCATCGGGATCACCGCCGGCATGCGCGGCACCAGGTCGGATACCGCCTGTTCGGTCGTGCCCGCAATGCGTTCCAGCGCCCGCGCCAGGCGCACCTCGGCGTCGTTGGGCCGCAGGCCGGCGCCGGCATCGACGCCGAGCAGCCAGGGATGAAACAGGCCGTCGATATCGGAGGCGGAGCGCGCCAGCATGGTGGTGGCGGTGTCCAGCGTCGCCGGCGGCGAGACATCTTCCGGTCCCGGGACGGGCGTGGATTCGCGGCCCAGCAAGCGATTCAACCAGTTTTTCATCGGGACGGCATCGGTAACGGAAATCGCCCCCGAAGGAAGGGGCCTGCGCAATAAGCTTGGAAAAGCTCGGGAAAGTATACCCTGCATCATCTTGAATTGGCCTCGACGGCAGGCGCATGGCATGTTTAAATCGGAGAAGTATTGCTGAAAAACAATCCAGAACAACAATTCATCAACCGAGCCCTCCTGATTCCATGTACGCCTGGCTTCGCCGCTTATTCGCCGATTCCGGCACGTCCGCGCATACTGTCCGCCCGGCGGGTGCGCCTGCGAACTCGCCGCAACCCGAAGTGCTGCGCCAGTCCAGCTTCGCCGCCGACAGCGTCACGGCGCTGCAGCGCGACCAGGTGGATTTCATCTTTGCAAGCTGGCTGTTCGAGGCGGAACACCATCCCGACATCTTCACCAACGGCAACGAGGACGCGATCCTCGCGGCCCTGGACGGCGTGGTCAAGTCCGAGCAGGCCGGGGCCCATCTTGTCAGGCGCATGCCGGGGGTGATTCCCCAGCTGCTGCAAAGCCTGCGCAACGGCGATTTCGCCGGACCGGAGCTGGCCCGCAAGATTTCCCAGGACCTTGTGCTGGTGGCGGAAGTCCTGCGTCTTGCCAACAGCGCCGCCTTCAGCCCCGGCAAGCCGATCACCAGCATCGACCACGCGATTCTCATCCTGGGTCAGAACGGCCTGCGCCAGCTGATCACGGGGGTCGCCTTCAAGCCCATCATCAACCTCAATTCCGGCAGTTTCACCAGGATGGTGGCGCCTCGCCTGTGGATGCAGTCGGAACGCTGTGCGATGGCCAACCGCCTGCTGGCGGACGGCGAGAAGGCCGATCCGCTGGAAGTGTTTCTGGCCGGACTGGTGCAGAACGTCGGGCTGACCGTGTCGCTGCGGGTCATCGACCAGATGTCCGACGGCCGCCAGCCGGTGGGCTCGCCTACCTTCTGCAACGCGCTCGCGGGTTTCGGCCGCACGCTGGCCGTCAATATCGGCAGCGAGTGGCATTTTCCCGATACCGTGATGACGGCCATCCGCGAGCAGGGCGAAGCCTTGCGTCCGGCAGCCATGTCGCCCGTGGGCAGGGTGCTGTGGATGGGCGATTACCTGAGCAAGATCGATATTCTCCTGCGCCATGACAGGCTTGATGCCTCCGACCCGCATGTCGCCGACGGCTTGTCCGACCAGGAAAAGGAGTGCCTGCAGCAATTGATGGAAATCGAGGATCGCGACTGGCCTGGCCTGTCAGGCTCAAGCAAGTAAAAAATCGCGATTTGTCCACGCCTTGAGCGTCTGCAAGGGCTTGCAAACGACAAATTGTGACTTACATCTATTTCACCGGTGAACTACTGCCGGTGCAACCGCACTAAGTTTGTTATAACAACATCATTGCCGAGCAAACAAGTGAAAGAAGCCGCCATGCCCGAACAGGAATCCGCCAAGCCAGATGTCAGCCAGGCAACCGAAACCGCCGGCGCCCAACCCGACAACACGCCCCCGCAGCCAGAACCGCGGCATACCTTGACCGATGAAGCGGCCGAGGCCGATACGCCGCTTGCCATGAAAGCCGCCGCCATGATCGGCAATAACAAGGGCAAGCTCGCCATCGGCGCCGCCGCCATGCTGGGCATGGCGGTGTTTTACAAATGGCGAGACAGCAAGCTGGCAAAGGAAGATCCGGAGGAATACGCCCGCCTGCGCCGGATCAAGGCCGGCCTGGAAAGTGGCGTCGATGCCGGCGGGGACACGGAAGCGGAGCCGGAAAAGAAGGATTAACATTCGGGTTTCCGCATTCCGAGGCCAATGCCATGACCACCCAATTGAAGATCGATTTCGTTTCCGATGTGTCCTGTCCCTGGTGCGCGATCGGCTTGAAGTCGCTTGAGCAGGCGCTCGAGCGCCTTGCCGCCGACAGCAATAGTGGCAGTGACGGCGACGGAGAAATCCGGGCCGAACTGCATTTCCAGCCGTTCGAACTCAATCCGCAGATGGCCCCGGAAGGCCAGGACATCGGCGAGCACCTTGCCGAGAAGTACGGCGCCACGCCCGAACAAACCGAGCGCACCCGCGAAGCCATCCGGGCGCGCGGCGAAGCGGTGGGTTTCGAGTTCCGCATGGACAAGCGCGACCGCATCTACAATACCTTCGACGCGCACCGGCTGCTGCACTGGGCCGAACTCGAAGGACCGGCGCAGCAGGCGGCGCTCAAGCATGCGCTGTTCCGCGCGTATTTCACCGATGGCGAAAATCCGGGTTCGCATGACGTGCTGCTGCGCGCGGCAGGGGAAGCCGGCCTCGATACGGCGCGAGCACGGGAAATCCTGTCCTCCGACGAATTCGCGGAAGACACGCGCCGCCGGGAACGCTTCTACCTCGACCAGGGCATCCATTCGGTGCCGGCGGTGATCATCAACGACCGCTACCTGGTGCAGGGAGGGCAGCCGGCGGAAGTGTTCGAGGATGCGCTGCGCAAGGTGGCGCAGGCATCGCGGGAAGCCAGGGCGCCGCAGGCCTGAGCGGCCTGCCGTTTGCTGCCGTTCGAATCCATCAAGGAGTCGCCATGAACCGTGAAGAACCGCGTCCCGACCCGATGCCGATCCAGCCGAGGACCGATGTGCCGCAGCAGGATCCGCTGGTCAATCCCGGGTATCAGCCGGTGCCGCAGGAGTTGCCGGCGGATGAAGACGGCAAGACTCCTTCGCCGCCTCCATCGCCATAAGAACTCCAGGTCTTCAGGTCTTGAGCCGGTAACCGGTCCTGAATATCCACCAGATGCCTGCCAGGCACAGCAGCATGAACACCAGCGTCATGCCGAGGCTGATGCCCACGCTGACGTCCGACACGCCGTAGAAGCTCCAGCGGAAGCCGCTGACCAGGTAGACCACCGGGTTGAACAGCGTGACCTTCTGCCAGAAGGGCGGCAGCATGCTGATCGAGTAGAAGCTGCCGCCGAGGAAGGTCAGCGGCGTGACGATCATGATCGGCACGATCTGAAGCTTTTCCCAGCCGTCGGCCCAGACGCCGATGATGAAGCCGAACAGGCAAAAGGTGATCGAGGTCAGGATCAGGAAGGCCAGCATCCACCACGGATGCACGATCGTATAGTCGACGAACAGCCATGACGTGAACATGATGATCAGCCCGAGGATCACCGACTTGCTCGCTGCCGCGCCGACATAGCCGATTACGATCTCGAAGGCCGAGATCGGCGCCGACAGCACTTCATAGATGGTGCCGGCCCACTTGGGCATGTAGATGCCGAACGAGGCATTGGAAATGCTCTCGGTCAGCACCGACAGCATGATCAGACCGGGCACGATATAGGCGCCGTAGCTGACGCCGTCGATCTGCGCCATGCGGGGGCCGATGGCCGAGCCGAACACGATGAAGTAGAGCGAGGTCGAGATCACCGGCGATGCGATGCTCTGCAGGATGGTGCGCCAGGTGCGCGCCATTTCGAAAATGTAAATTGCCTTGATTGCGTAGAAGTTCATGCGCGCCCCCTTACCAGGCTGACGAAGATTTCCTCCAGCGAGCTCTCGCT
Organism: Noviherbaspirillum album; assembly: GCF_035916955.1. Taxonomy (NCBI): domain Bacteria; kingdom Pseudomonadati; phylum Pseudomonadota; class Betaproteobacteria; order Burkholderiales; family Oxalobacteraceae; genus Noviherbaspirillum; species Noviherbaspirillum album. The sequence continues at coordinate 75,804 of NZ_JAWIIV010000003.1, forward strand.
GGTCTGCAGGTCGCGGAAGTGGATGCCGTGCTCGTCGAGCCGCTTGAGCAGCTCCGGGATGCCGATGCGGTCGTCCTGGGCGTCGAAGGTATAGGTCAGCTGCGTGCCGTCCTGCGAGAGTTCGAGCTGATACTCCTGCAGGCCGTCGGGCACGCCCGCCAGCGGATGCTGCAGGTGCAGCGTCAGCTGCTTCTTGCCGAGCTTCTTCATCAGCACGTCCTTGTCTTCCACCAGCAGGATCTCGCCCTTGCTGATGACGCCGATGCGGTCGGCCATCTCCTCGGCTTCCTCGATGTAGTGCGTGGTCAGGATGATGGTCACGCCGTTCTCGCGCAGCCTGCGCACCATCTGCCACATGTCGCGCCGCAGTTCCACGTCGACGCCGGCGGTGGGCTCGTCGAGGAACAGGATCTTCGGCTCGTGGCTGAGCGCCTTGGCGATCATCACGCGCCGCTTCATGCCGCCGGACAGCGCCATGATCTTCGCATCGCGCTTGTCCCACAGCGACAGGTCCTTCAGGATCTTTTCGAGATAGGCCTTGTTGGGCGGCTTGCCGAACAGGCCGCGGCTGAACTTCACCGTATCCCAGACGCTTTCGAAGGCATCGGTCGACAGCTCCTGCGGCACCAGCCCGATCTTGGCACGCGCCGCCCGGTAATCGCGGGCGATATCGTGGCCGTCCGCCAGCACGCTGCCGGTGCTGGCATTGACGATGCCGCAGATGATGCTGATCAGCGTGGTCTTGCCCGCGCCGTTGGGGCCGAGCAGCGCGAAGATTTCGCCGCGCCGTATATCGAGATGGATGCCTTTGAGCGCCTGGAAGCCGGAGGCATAGGTCTTGGTAACTCCATTGACGGAAATGACTGCTTGCACGAGGTCTCCTCAGCAGTCGCAACAGGGAAGGAATGGGGATGCAATACGGGCAACTGGCGGCATGGGTGTTTTTCTCCTTATCGCAATGAATAGACGACATGGTAAGACATTGCGCGAAAACGCGAGCAAAGCCTCGCGCGCCTAGGCGGTGCCACCATTGAAGCAATGACAGCGCAACTTGAAACCATGGCATGCAGCAAGGACAAGTCTGTTGTCCTTGCTGCCACAAGACGAACGGTAAAAGTTGTTTCCATTCATTTTTTGCGTTGACTGCCGGAACCTTTTCTGCACAGCAATCTCAGAGACACGTGCCTTGCGTCAACATGATGTGAGGAAAGTTTTTCTGGGATGGGGAAGTGTTGAAGACCACAGCAACAACTTGCGGAGCGTTGACATCAATGCTGATGTCGGTGTGTGCTGCAATAGTACTAAGCGCCTGCGGCGGCGCGCCTGCCGATGAGGACCTGCTGCGCGCGGCGGGCGGAGCAGCACTGCCGAATGCGGCATCGAGCAAATTTCATGCAACGTCGAGTGAATTCAATCCGGCGGTCTGGGATCATCACACCTGGGACGAATGCGATTGCGGACGCAATGCCGCGCCGATCGGCAATGTGCCCTGGACGCAGATGAAACCTTGAGCCGGATGGTGGAAACGGCCTTACTCTTTACTGCAATGCATCCAATCCACGCGGTGCACGCGGTGCACGCGGTACATCAGCGTGCCGGCAGCAGCGCAGTGCGTTCGGTGCGCGCTCTCCTCAGCATCGCCTCGGCTTCGGCCACATCTTCCTTCAGCCGCTGCTGCCTGGCCTGATAGTCCTCATTCAGGCGCGAACCTCCCGTGGCATTGCCGGTGCGCTCGCCCGGCAGCGGTTCTATTCCCGCCTGCTGGCGCTTCCTGGCATCTTCCAGGAGCATCTCGGCCTTGAGCACGTCGGATTCCGCGTCCTGCAGTGTTCTGCGCCGGTCGGCGGCGGCGATTGAAGGCACCTTGGTTACCGGAGTGGGTTCGACGCGCGGCGGCAAGGCCGGGCGCTTGCCCGATTCGGACTTCCAGGTATTGGCCGCAGGATCGGGCGCAAGAGTCTCGTCCAGCTTCGCTCCCTTGATGAGCTTGTCGGAGTAAACGATTTTTCCGTCGGGCATGACCTGTCGGTACACCTTCTCCGCCGGCTTGCCGAGCTTGGCGGGCGCGGTTACGGTCAGTTCCTTCTCGGCATGGGCAAGCAAGGAATGCCCTGCGAGCAGCAGGGCCATCGGGAGATAACGCAGGAGAGAGGATTGTGTCATGGCGGCATGCCTCCTATGCTCGATAAGGTAGCAAAGCCTGCCGGCGGGCGCGATGAGAATCAGCAAATTGTGAGGCGATAGATGCTGCGGGGAGAAGTGCGTTGCTACCTGCGGTTTCAGCCGGGTCCACCTGCCGCAGTCGCGGCACGATGGTTCTGCTGCAGGGATCGATCGGCGGCATGGCGGGCAAACACATGCTCATGATGCCGCGCTGTTCGTCAGCCGGCGAGACAGCGCGTTCGCCGCAATCGCTGAACTTTCCCCCGGCGGGCACATCGCAGCAATAGTTTCAGAGACCGCTCCTGTGGCGCTTCCACATAGAGGCCGACGCTCCGACTTTCCAGGATCCACCGCATGAAGCCCATACCCAAGGACAAGGCGCTCGACAGCACGCTGGCGCTGCTGCGCGAAGCCTACAACTTCATTCCCAACCGCTGCGGCCGCCTGCGCACCGACATGTTCGAAACGCGACTGGTGGGGCAGAAGGTGATCTGCGTTTCCGGCGAAGAGGGCGCTGGCATGTTCTATCAGCCCGATCGCTTCACCCGCCGGCATGCGATTCCGCCGACCGCATTGCTGCTGCTGCAGGATCTCGGCAGCGTGCAGTTGCTCGACGGCGAGGCGCATCGGCTGCGCAAGCAGATGTTCATGTCCATCATGCGACCGGAGCGCATCGCGGAATTGACGCAACGGTTCGCCGGGCAATGGCACCAGCGCCTCCGGCAATGGGAAAGCGCGGAGCAGGTGGTGCTGCATCATGAAGTCGAGCGATTGCTGTGCGGCGCGGTATGCGAATGGGCCGGGCTGCCATTGACCGAAGCGGCGTTGCAACAGCGCACCCGGGAATTTTCCGCGATGATCGACGGCGCCGGCGCGGTGGGGCCGCGCAACTGGCGGGGGATGCGGCTGCGCTCGCGCACCGAAAACTGGATCCGCAGCGTCGTCACGATGATTCGGGCAGGACACATGCAGGTTCCCGACAATAGCGCTGCGCAAATCATCGCGCTGCATCGCGATGCCGATGGAAAACTTCTTGATACCGACGTGGCGGCAGTCGAACTGATCAACATCCTGCGGCCCACGGTCGCGGTCGCCCGCTATATCACCTTTGCCGCGCTGGCACTGCATCGCTATCCCGACGTACGGCAGCGCCTGCTTGCCGAAGATGCAGATGAGAACGACTACCTCGGCTGCTTCGTGCAGGAGGTACGGCGCTTCTATCCTTTCTTCCCCGCAGTAGGTGGCCGCGTACGCGAAGAATTTACATGGCGCGGTCTCAACTTTGCAAAAGGCTCCTGGGTATTGCTGGACATCTATGGCACCAATCACGATCCTCGCATCTGGAAAGACCCGCAAACCTTCAATCCGGAACACTTTCGCGAATGGAACGGCAGTCCGAACAACTTCATACCGCAAGGCGGCGGCGACTTCGATCTCGGCCATCGCTGCGCCGGCGAATGGCTGACGATCGAACTGGTGAAAACCGCTACCCGCCTGCTGCTGTCTTCCATGACCTACGAAGTGCCGCGCCAGGACTTGCGCATCGACATGTCGCGTATGCCCGCAATACCGGAAAGCCGCTTCGTGATCAGCAAGGTCAGGCATGTGTTCCGCACCGCGCCGCCCGTCATGGAACTCGAACATGGTGAGCGCAGCAGGTTCGACGGATAGAACCTGCGATGGCATGCTCCTTGCAGCCCTTCATCGTTTCAATACGAACCATGACGGAGCCAACATGAAGATCATTACCTCGATAAGCCTGGCGGCGCTGCTTGCGGCCGCCGGTATCGCACAGGCGCAGACGCCGACCAACAGCACATCGGGCATCAGTTCCCGCACCATGGGTTCGGGCAGTTCGGTGGAGCCAAACTCCCGCAGCGGAGACGGCAGCAGCGGTTCGACCGGCATGTCGACATCGGGCGGAAGCGGCACGACCGCATCCGGCACCACCCGTTCCGGCGCTGCATCGCCCGGCAGCAGCGCCGACTGTCCGCCGACCAGTGCGTCCGCCAGTGGCGGCAAGGCAAGCGCATCGGCCTCCACCCAGACCGGCAGCGCAGGCATCAATTGCGGCACCGCGCAAGCGTCGGGAAGCTCCGGCAGCACGTCGAGTACGTCCGGCAACAGTGTCACCGGTCCGGGCATGCCCAGTGCAAATCCGACCTCGGGCGGCGTCGGCACCATGGGGAGCGGCTCCTCCGGATCGCCGAGCGGCCCGGGCATCGCAGGTCCCACCAACGGCATCGGCCGCTGAGCCGTCCGCACGCAGTCAGGGCCGGCCTCCGCCGGCCTTTTTCATTGTTCGTACCTTTTTCGTTCCGCGTATTCGCCCCTCGTTTTCTGGTCGCGCTTCGCAACTTGTCCCGCCGTCTGCGCTCTCATATCTCCCATGCCGCTGATGCGCTCCATCCGCGGCGCGCTGCCTATCCATGCGCCATCGGCGCATGGCGAAACAGGAGATTCAAGATGGCAACGGTTCAGCAATCGATAAAGATCAGGGTTCCGGTTCACACCGCTTATCGCCAGCTAAGCAAGCACAAGCCCGAGGACCGATGAACAGGCGCTTTGCCTTAATCACGGCCCGGCTCCGGCAGTCTTGAGGAGCAGGCCGTCAACCAGGAGAAAATGATGCAGATGATTTCCGATGTCATGACGCGCGACGTGCGCTTCGTCGCACCGCATGAAAGCCTGCAGCGCGCGGCGCAGCTGATGGATGAACTCAATGTCGGAGCCTTGCCGGTGTGCGAGGGCGGGCGGCTGGTCGGCATGGTGACGGACCGCGACATCACCGTGCGCGCTACGGCGGCCGGGCGCACGCCGGCCGAAGCCCATGTCGACGAGGTCATGAGCACCGATGTGCGCTGGTGCTTCGAGGATGAGCCCATCGATAGCGTGATGCAGAAAATGGCTGATACGCAGATCCGCCGCGTGCCGGTGGTGTCCCATGATGAGCAGCACAAGCTGGTGGGCATCGTTGCCCTCGGCGACCTGATCACCAAGTCGGGCGACGCGGCGCGCAAGCAGAGCGTGGAAGACACTGCCGCCCGCATATCGACGCCGTCCGAGCCGGACCGCTCCAACCCGGCGCAGACGCATCATCATCGTCGCGCCACCGGAGGCAAGCCCTCGGCGGGGTCGAGCACCGGCACCGCCACCGGTTTCGCCGGCACCGATGCCCTGCTTGCCGAAGGGCGCGACAGGGCGGAGCCGGGCCCTCTCATTGACCCGTCCGGTCCGTGGAATTCCACGCCGTCGAGCGCCGCCGGCACGGCAGGCAGCATCGACAATACCGGCAGCACCGGCGCGCCGGGCGGCACCGATGCGGCGGGTGCGGTGGGCGCATCGGGCGGTACCGCCGGCACCGCCGGTTCGCCGGGCACGGGCATCGGCGCCAAACCATAGCCGTTGCCGAAACCAGGCAACTAAACAACCACGCAACCACACGCGAGGACGGCGCGGGAGCCGAAGCATGGTCCGCGCGCGCCAAGCTTCAGATCCTTCAGATCCTCAAGTTGTCTTCATCAAGGAGAAGCGCATGAACAAGGATGCCAATGCATTTCGCCGCGGCGAATTTCCCACCGATGCGCCGATCGAGGCGCTCAGGACCGACCATCGTTTTGTGAAGGAACTCTTCGAACGCTATTTCGCCACGCGCGACGAAGGCGAGAAGAAGGAGACCGGCCGCCATGTGCTGCTACTGCTCGAGATGCACACCTCGCTGGAAGAAGGCGTGTTCTATCCCCGCGTGCGCGATGCCGATCCGAGGCTGGTCGACCACTGCGAGGAAGAGCATGAAGAGGCACGTCAGCTGATCGACAGGCTCAAGCCGATGGATGAAAGCGATCCCCAGGCGGAGCAGCTGTTTCGCCAGCTCGCCGACATGATCATGCTGCATGTGGAAGAGGAAGAGACCACGCTGTTCCCGAAAGTGGAGCAGGCTGGGCTGGACCTAAGCGCGATCGGCATGGAAATGCAGGCGCTGCAGATGCGCATGATCGCGGACCGCATGCAGAAGCCGGTCGCACCAGGCCTGCGTCAGTAGGGTCGTTGCGGAAGGAGCGCGGCGCGGTGGCATGAGGGCGTAAAGGCGGGGCCGGGGTGATTCCTGCCGCGCCGCCCTCATTCGATGGTGACGCGTCCGCCCGTCACCATGCAGGCATTCAACCTTCCGGCCTGCGACTGCCTTCGATCTGCATTTCCGCGGTGCTGAGATAGCCCTCCACCGGATTGACGCCGCGCATTGCGGGCGCGCCTCGTCCGCTCTGGGCGAGGCGGGAATCGATCTTCTGCAGCAAGTCCTCGGGAATGGATTCCGCGCAGGCCCTGACGATGTCATACAGCGGCGAGGCGCCCGGGTCTGTTCCCAGCTGCACTTCATTGGCGAATATTTCGAACCGGTCGCGGGCAAGCTCCATCAGGCTGGCGCGCATGCGCTGCGACGATGGGTTGTTTTCGGCCGCTTCGGCCAGGCTCGCATGATCGATCACCGGGATCGGATTGCCGCCGTTGCCGCCCTGTGCCAGCTTGAATGGGTCGAAGCCGGCGCGCAGCATGTCGGCAAGAAAGCGCTCATGGAATTCGCTGTGCCGCATGCCGTCCAGCGCCAGCGACTGGAATGAAGGGCCGCCGCCTTCGTTGTAGGCTTCCGCGCCGCGCTGGGCGAGCGATTGCAGCGCGCGCCAGTCGAAAGACGCCGGATTTCCTTCCCATTGTTCCTGCAGATCGGTGAATTCGCCGACCAGGCGATTGATTTCATGCGGGTCGTGATGAGTCATGATGCGTCCTCCAAAGCGAATTGGTCGCGCTTCACGGAAAATCGTTCAGCAAAACATGGCCTGCGACCCAAGTTTCGTCGCATCGACTGTTCCCAACGGTATTTCCGACATGCCGCGGCAATGCATCGAGGAAAACCGGAACCGCCCGGTTTGCCGCGCCACTCATGAATTGACGGCAGCGCACCGGCTGGGCAGGGCCGTTTCGGATTGTTATAAGAGCGAAAAGAAAATGGGAGATCAAATGGGACTCAAGCTGTACGGAAGCTTCTACGAAGAGCGCATGCGCATGCGCAACGAAGCATCGGACCCGGCGCTTAAAGCGCATTATCAGGCGGAACTGGATGTGATCAAGGCCATGAACGCAGCTCTCGATATTCAGGATTCCCCGCAGCGCGGCGGCGGCATCATCGATCCGCCTGCCGCGAAGACGAACCTGCAGCGCCCGGCCGCCAGTCCGGCTTCTTCCCCGCCGGCGACAAGCGCGGCCGCGCCGGATTCATCGGTTTCCGGCCGGGACAACGACAGCAACAAGAAGGTGCAGACCCTGATGCCGATGTTCGAAAAGCTGTCCCGGGAAACCGGCGTGCCCGCCAACACCCTTGCCGCCGTGATGGTGCAGGAGTCGCGCGGCTATAGCATCGATGCCATGAAGAATGCCGGCGGCCTGATGCAGCTGGGCCCGAATGAATTCAAGTACCTGCAGGACAAACACCCGGATCAGCTCGGCGGCATGACCCACCTGTCCACCGAAGGTCAGGTCACCGCAGCGGCCCTGTACCTGAAGGAATTGAAGGGCGGCGGAGACTGGGACGATGCACTGTTCAAGTACAACCATGGACCGAATGCCGGCAACAACCCGCAGCTTGGAGATCCCAACTACATGAACAGCATCCACGACCTGCTCCGAAAGATCGAACGCGGCGAATCGTTGCCGTCATGATCCCGTACCGCCCGTGCCGCCCGGGAGGATCTGGTCTCTTCAGCCGTGCATTTTCCAGTTCGACACGGGGGGCGCCGCTCCTCATGCTGGAATGCAACAACCTGCAGCGCCTAGTGCTTTGCTTGAGCAAACATAAGCACAGCTGCACACCGGCTTTGAATCCCGCCGAGAAATGACGTAACGTAAAGGGGCGCCTGCGGACCTGTGTTCGTATGGCTTCCATTCGTTCGCATTGGAGAGCCGGATGAAAAAAGTAATCGGATCGCTGCTCGGCATCATCGTTCTCGGGGCCGTTGCAATCGCCTTCTACCTGTGGCTGCAAGGACCAACCTACCGGCCGGCGCCTTCGGCTCCCGCCGATGCGCCGCCGCCTCCGGCCGCCTCGGCCGAACCGGAAATCCTGTATCCCGTTCCCGAGGCTCCGCCTGCCGCGTTGCCCGCGCTTGACAAGAGCGATCCGGTCATTCTCGGTGCGCTCTCGGATCTGCTCGGCAGGGCAGCGGTCAAGCGCCTGCTGCAGCCGGAGGAAATCGTGCGGCGCATCGTCGTCACGGTGGACAACCTGCCGCGCAAGGTCGTATCGGGACAGCTGATGCCGACCACGCCGGTTTCCGGCAAGCTGCGTACCGAGGGCAAGGGCAAGGAACTGACACTGGCTTCCGCCAACTACGAACGCTATACGCCATTCGTGCGCGTGCTCGACACGGTCGATGCCAAGGACCTGTCCGCGCTCTACATGCGCTTCTATCCGCTGTTTCAGAGCGCCTACCGCGATCTCGGCTATCCCAAGGGTTATTTCAACGACCGCCTCGTGGCAGTGATAGACCACATCCTCGATGCCCCGGAAGTCGAAGGCCCGATCGAACTGGTGCAGCCGCATGTGTTCTACAAGTTCGCCGACCCGGAACTGGAATCGCTGTCGGCCGGCCACAAGCTGATGCTGCGCATGGGCGATGCCAATGCGGCGAAGGTCAAGAACAAGCTGCGGGCGATTCGCAAGGAACTGGTGAAGGGGAGTGCGGAGGCGAAGGGAAGGTGAGCAATCGGGCGCGCCGCCGAGCGCTGCGTTACCTGCGTTCGTTTCACGGATCTGAACTCACTAGCAAAGTCGTGCATTGCACCTACGTGCATCCGCGTTGACTGACTACATCAGTACGCATGCCATGTGTACCTCCGTGCACATTGGTGAAAATCTGACACGTTGGAAGTGTTAGGAAAATAATTAGTGCCGCCCGCAGAAAATGTTAATAAAATAATATTTTTTAAAGCTTCTACTGGTTTCTCAGCGTGGCGACGAAAATTGTTCAAATAACGGCGGCTGCCATCGCCATCAGCGCAATACTCCTGACTGGATGGATCTTCTATTTGTTTGGTGAAGAAGATTATTACCCTGAGCCAGGAACGCTTGCGTTCTACCTGAAGCTATCTTCAACTATTCGAAGCTTGCCGCTTTCCGATGCCATTTCCAGGCCGGTGTATCACGGTAGCATCGGGGATGGGCCTAAACCTCCACAGTCTTCAGTGTGCTATGCCGCACAAAGCAGCAAGGAGACTTGGATCGTATCGAATATCCGCACCTATCTCCAAAAGGATGGATATGCGTTGGACCCCTCGGATACGGGTTCGAACATCGCTTCACTTTCGGAGCAAAAACCTCTTCATTACATGGCCTATACAAACCGGGCAGGACACTCCGTTCATCTGGTGATTAATAATTCGCGTAAGCCCCTAGAGGTGGATGTCTGCCTGACTCATTACGAATAAAAAGGAAATTACATGTCCAGTCGTGAGGATATCCGCAACGGAAGACTGATCTATACCTGCAATTGTGGTTGGCTGGATCTTGGTCATTTGAGATCATCCTTCCGGCCGCATGCCAGTGCAAGGTATCTATGGCAAGACATTCTTCATGAACGGGGGCTAAGTATCACAGGTCATCAAGGCAAGCACTTCATCGGCTACAAGCAATCGATGGGCCGCGCCGGTCTTGACGTAGAACACTTCCGGACTTATTGGATCAAGAAAGGCTTGTCCATCAGCGAGAGGCAATCTGTTGCTCTATCCATTTTCATGGAAGTGTCATTAGGTTTTGAAAGTGTGCAGGAAAAGTACTCCATGTTCACCAACAGTGGGTATAGCGAGGAGGATCTCGTTTCCAACTTGGTCGGATTCTACGTAGAAGTGATGGGAATAAAATGGGCGACGACGTGTAAGCCTGTATCGATCGAAGCGTCGCAAAGCATTTGGGATAAAGAGGGTCCGATCGGGGCGCGCAAGAATAGAAGCTTTAAACCAAATTTCCATCGTTGCGACGAGTGCAGCAGCAAACATGGAATCGCTAATCCAATGTTCCCGGCAATACTCAACTCAATTCAACCCGCAATAAAGGGGAAGCATTTTGACGATGCCGATAAAAAAATGCCTCTGCCTCGGCATTTGCACTCTGTACTTTACCGGTAGTAGCAAGCATTAGAAACGTTGTTTGATAGGGTTCGAAACAGAAGGTTTTTCAATGGAAAGGGCACCTTGAGGAGCCCGTTCTAAGCTGCCCTGCCTACTACCTTAACTATTCCGGTAGCGCGCGATTATCCCGATTCAGCCAGGCGTCACTTCCCCCAGCTATCCTTCAGCGTCACCACCCGGTTGAACACCGGCTTGCCGGGCTGCGAATCCACGCGGTCGGCGACGAAGTAGCCGTGCCGTTCGAACTGGAACTTATCGTCCGGCAGCGCGGCGCGCATGCCGTGCTCGAGGTAGGCAGTGATCACTTCCTTGGCGTTCGGATTGAGCGCCGCCTTGAAGTCCTTGCCGCCGGCATCCGGATGCGGATCGGAGAACAGCCGGTCGTAGAGCCGCACTTCCGCTTCCAGCGCATGGGTGGCGCTGACCCAGTGGATGTTGCCCTTGACCTTGTAGTTGTTGGCGCCGTCGGTGCCGCTCTTGGAGTCAGGGAAGTAATTGCAGTGCACCGCGATCACCTTGCCGTCGGCATCCTTGTCGCAGGCCGTGCATTCGACCACGTAGCCGTAGCGCAGGCGCACCTTGTTGCCGGGGAACAGGCGGAAGTAGCCCTTGCTCGGCACTTCCATGAAATCGTCTTCCTCGATCCACAACTCCTTGGTGATCGGGAAATTGCGCTGGCCGCGTTCCGGGTGGTGCGGATGCACCGGCGCGCTGCATTCGTCGACCAGGTTGTCGGGGAAATTGTCGATGATGAGCTTGAGCGGCTTGAGCACGGCGGTGGCGCGCGGTGCCTTGGCATCGAGGTCGTCGCGCAGCGCGCCTTCGAGCGTGCTCATGTCGATCCAGCTGTCGGCCTTGGCCACGCCGACGCGTTCGCAGAACAGCTGGATGGATTCCGGCGTATAGCCGCGCCGGCGCAGGCCGACGATGGTGGGCATGCGCGGATCGTCCCAGCCGTCGACGATGTTCTCGTCGATCAGCTGGCGCAGCTTGCGCTTGCTGGTGATCGCATAGGTCAGGTTCAGGCGCGCGAACTCGGTCTGCTCCGGCAGCGGGCGCTTGAAGAAACCGCCTTCGGCCGCACGCTCCAGCACCCAGTCGTAAAACGGGCGGTGGTCCTGGAATTCCAGCGTGCAGAAGGAATGGCTGACGCTCTCGATCGCGTCTTCCAGCGGATGCGCGAAGTCGTACATCGGATAGATGCACCACTTGTCGCCGGTACGGTGATGATGCGCATGGCGGATGCGGTAGATCGCCGGGTCGCGCAGGTTCATGTTGGGCGACGCCATATCGATCCTGGCGCGCAGGATATGCTCGCCATCCTTGAACTCGCCCGCCTTCATGCGGCGGAACAGGTCTAGCGATTCCTGCGCGGGACGGTCGCGGAACGGCGAATTCTTGCCCGGTTCGCCGAAATTGCCGCGATTCTTCGCCATGTCTTCCGCGCTCTGGCTGTCCACATAGGCATGGCCGGCGCTGATCAGGTATTCGGCGATTTCATAAAACTTGTCGAAATAGTCGCTGGCGAAATACAAATGCTCGCCGGTTTCATCCTTCCAGTCGAATCCCAGCCATTTCACGCTGTCAAGAATGGTATCGACGTATTCCTGCTCTTCCTTGGTGGGATTGGTATCGTCGAAGCGCATGTGGCAGCGGCCGCCGAAATCGCGCGCCAGGCCGAAGTCGACGCAGATCGCCTTGGCATGGCCGATGTGCAGGTAGCCGTTCGGCTCGGGCGGAAAACGGGTGACGACGGCCGGCAAGGGGCGGCCGAGCGCGTCGGTGCGCTGCTGGTATTTGCCGGAAGCAAGGTCGGATTCGATCAGGCCGCGCAGGAAATTGGAGGCGCTTGCGTTGTCGGCGTTGGCATTGGCTTTGGGATCGTTGCTCATGAATTCTTGGCTTTGCTTGAATTGAAAGACTGGCAGCATTTTACCGTACGGGGGAGGGAGGCGGCCGGCGGCGCTGCGACCCCGCCACCTTCCCGTCTAGCTACCCCCTGGGCGCGAACATGATGATGCCCATGCCGGCCAGCGACACCAGCACGCCGGCGACATCCCAGGCGGAAGGGCGGATGCCGTCAACCGCCCACAGCCAGGCCAGCGCAACAGTGATGTAGACGCCGCCATAGGCGGCATACACCCGGCCCGCCGCATTCGGATGCAGGGTCAGCAGCCAGGCGAAGAGCGCCAAACTTAATGCCGCCGGCGCCAGCAGCCAGGCCGTCGCGCCTTTCTTTAGCCAGAGATAGGGCAGGTAGCAGCCGATGATTTCGGCCAGCGCGGTAAGGATGAAGAGGGCTAGGGTCTTGGCGGCAAGCATGGTCTTTTCGGGATTGCGGTGATTGCCAGGATTTCCGGTATCGCAAACCGCGACCCGCCGTAGCGGGAAGGGCCGCTCGGCGCTTTCGGATAGGCAGGCGGCGGAAACGAGGTTACATTGCGAGCGCATGATAACCCGGGAGCCTCCATGAAACTGAAACGCGAAGATTTGCAGGCGGCGGCCGACGCCGGATTGCTCGAACCGGTGCAGATCGACGGCCTGCTGGATTTCCTCGGCCGGCGCCTGGCCCTGGCGCCGCATCCTTCGGTCGCCCGTTTCTCGGGCACGCATGTGCTGTACTACTTCGGCGGCATGCTGGCCATCGGCGCCGCCACGGTATTTGCGACCCTGGCGTTGGAAGCGGCCGGCATGAAGGCTTTGCTGCTGGTCTCGTTGCTGTACGCGGCGGCGGCTGTCGCCGTGGCCGCATGGATGGAAAAGCGTGGGCATGCCATTCCCGCCGGGATCTTCGCCGTGCTCGCCGTCGCCCTGGCGCCGCTGGCTACCTTCGCCCTGCAGCATGTGCTCGGATTCTGGGCCGACGGCATTAACGCGCAGCATTACCGCGACTATCACCGCTACATCGACTGGCGCTGGCTGGTGATGGAACTGGCGACGCTGGCGGCCGGCGCGGCCATGCTGGCGCGTTTCCGCACGCCCTTCCTGATGATGCCGATCGCCGTCACCTTGTGGTACATGGGCATGGATCTGGGGCCGGCCCTGATTACGCAGGCGGGCGAGAGCGGGGGCTGGTTCAGCGGCCGCGCCTGGGAGCTGCGCAAGATGATTTCCCTGGTCTTCGGCATGGCGATGCTGCTGCTGGCCTTCCTCATCGATCTGCGCACCCGCCACGGCAGGGACTATGCCTACTGGCTGTACCTGTTCGGCCTCATGACCTTCTGGGGCGCGCTGTCGCTGATGGGTTCCGGGCAACTTGCCGGCAAGCTGGTCTACCTGGGCATCAATGTCGTCCTGGTGTTCACCGGCGCGCTGCTGGGACGCCGCATGTTCGCGGTATTCGGCGGCATCGGCATCGCACTGGTGCTGGGCGACCTGTCATGGAACATGTTCAAGAACAGCATCGCCTTCGTGCTGGCGCTGAGCCTGCTGGGCTTTGCGCTGATCGGCCTGGGACTCTGGTGGAGCAGGCATGAGGCCGCACTCGCCGCCAGGCTGCGCGCAAGATTGCCGGCGCAGGTGCGCGAACTGCTTGAAACAGGAAGGACCTGATCCGGCCGGCTCCTTCCCGGAACCCGCAGAGCTGCGGAAGGCCTTGAAACACCAGGCCAAAGCGCGGAATTAAGGCGTTTTATGCCTTCAAATCCTGCATATCAAGTTCTCGTAATTGACATTGCTTAAAGGACATGGCGTTTGGCCTGCGTGCCTTGATGTATATCTATTTCCTCGCATTTGAAAGTGGTTTTAATACACCACGTAAGCCAAGCGCCAGACGCCGGACAACTTCCGCACATCATCACGCACAGCTCCACCGCTGGACTGCAATGTCCAGCTCCGCAGAAGCACCGGCATCCATGCAATGTGCCGGCAGCGCAGGCGCTTTCTTCGTCATCGGGGTATGCATATCCCAGCGGCAGCGAGATGCCGCTGGAATGTTCGACCCTGCGTTATCCGGTGCAAGACATTCAAGGAGCGAGCATGAATATTCGACGCGAGGACCTGGAAGCCGCCGCCGCGGTGGGCATTTTGCAGTATCGGGAAGTGGATTCGCTGCTGGTGTTTCTGCTGCAGCGCGATGTCAGGCTCAGGCGCATGGAACTGAACGGCCAGGCCCGGCCCCGCAGCGGACGCATCCGCAGCGCGTTCGGCTGGCTGGTCATGCTGGCGGGACTGGCGGCGGCGGTCTTGCTGGCATTCCAGATCACCGGGCAGGCGGTGCAGTCGCTGGGCATCGGCGTGCTGTTCTTCCTGGCGCTGATCTATGGCGCCGGCACCTTCGCCCTGACCACTTTCACCAAGGGGGAGGTGCTGGGCAACCGGGCCCGCATGACCCTGGCCCTGCTGTACGGGGCGGTGCCGCTGGCGGTGTTTGCGCTGCAGCGCGCGGCATAGCCGCATAGCCGATCGCCCGGCAATCACATTTGCCGGAACAGGTGCGCATACACGCGGCTGACCGGCAGCATCGCATCCCTTCCGCGCAGCCTGAGCGACAGCTTGCCGCTTTCGTCCCGCACGGCGGCCTGGATGCATTGCACATTGACCACCGTACCGCGATGGACCTGCCAGAACTGGCTGCCGTCCAGCTGCGGCAGCAATTCCTTGAGGCTGGTCCGTATCAATGACTCGCCGTCGCCGGTCACCACGTTGACATACTTGTCGGTGGCTTCGAAATAGTGCACCTCGGCCACCGGAATCAGCCTGATCTGGTTGCCGACCGCGGCGCGGATGATGGACAGTCTTTCGCCCGGCTGCGACTGTGCCGGCACCAGCGTACGCAGCTGCCCGACGATGCGCTCGAGGGCCGCATCGCGTTCCGCATGCTGCCGCAGCCGCGCCCTGAGGCGCTCGATGGTCTTGCCTAGGCGGGCATCGCTGACCGGCTTGAGCACATAGTCCGCGGCAGCCTGCTCGAAGGCCTGCAGCGCGTATTCGTCATAGGCCGTCACGAACACGACCAGCGGAAACGGCGACTGTTCCGGCCAGTCCTCGGCCAGTTCCTGGGCCGCCTCGATGCCGGTCTTGCCGGGCATCTTGATGTCCAGGAACAGCACGTCCGGGCGCTGCGCCAGCGTTTCCTGCACCGCGCTCACGCCGTTGTCGACCACGCCGCAGACCTGCATTTCCGGCCACAGCCGCTGCAGCGTCTGCTGCAGGGTGAAGGCCAGGATGGGCTCGTCCTCGGCGATCAGTGCGCGCAATCTGTTCATGTCGGAATCCTTATTTCAGCCACCGCGCCCTCCGGCGCATTGGGTAGCAGTTGGAACGATGCCCGCTCGCCGTACAGCGCGCGCAGCCGGTCGCGGATGTTGGCCAGGCCGACGTGGGTGCTGTGCATGTCGGCCGGCTTGGTTTCCGGATCGAGCCCGAGCCCGGTGTCGGCGATGCGCAGGCACAGCATGCCGCCATCGCGCACGGCCGTCACCTCGACATGGCCGCCGCCGAGCTTGGGTTCGACGCCGTGCTTGATGGCGTTTTCCACCAGCGGCTGCATCAGCATCGGCGGCAATTCCTGCGCGCGAAGCTCTTCCGGCAGGTGCAGCCGGTAGTTCAGGCGCGCGCCCATGCGCACCTGCATCAGGCTGAGGTAGGCATCCATCAGCGAGAATTCATGCGCCAGCGTGGTCTTCTCCGAACGGGATGAGGCCAGGGTCGCGCGCAGATACTGGATCAGCTGGTCCAGCATGTGCTGCGCGCGCTGGGCATCGACGGTGATCAGGCCCTGCAGGTTGGCGAGCGTGTTGAACAGCATGTGCGGCTCGATCTGCGCCTGCAGCATCTGCAGCTGCGCCTGGATTGCCTGCTTCTCGATGGCGGCGGCACGCGCCTTCTCGGCCTCGGCTTGCGCCGTCAGGTATTCCATCTTGCCCCGGCTCCAGAAAAACCAGGTGATCGCAATACAGGTCAGCAGGAACAGGGTCATGAAGCCGACCATGTTGTTGGAGCGCACCGCGGCAATCTGTTCGCGCGGGATGCTGACAATCCAGCTCGCCAATGTGTTGCCGAAGTAGTGTGCCGAGGGCAGCGCCACCAGGAACAGCATGAAGAAGGGCACGCGCTGCGGCTTGCCGGTGCCCCACAACAGCAGGCGGCCGCCGTCGACGATGGTTACCATCAGCAGCCCGATGCACATCGACACCACGAAGCTGATGTAGAACGACGTGTTGGCGCGCATCACGTAGGTAATGGCCAGCGCAATCGCGGTATTGAAGATACAGCAAATACCGAGATCCGCGACGAAGCGCCGCAGCCGCGGATAGGATTCGGAAGGCGTGGTCTGGATCGGGTTGACTGGATTCATTCGAGGCGGCGGCGATGCTTGTTCATTTCATGTTCGATCAGGCGTTCCTTCCACGCGGCTCCCGGTGCATGCAGGAAGACGCCAAGGCCATGGAATAGTAACCCGATTCCCCAACCGAACAGCGGCCAGACCGCCCAGACCTTGTGCGGCGAGGCCATGAGATTAATCAGGGCCAGGCCGATATTGACCACCACGTAGACCGCCAGATGAATGCCGAAACCGAGCTTGCGCTCGACCTGGCGGCGGGCGTCGCGATACGAGGGTGAAGCTTCCATGATGTTCTCCTGTTTGATGGTGTTCAGACCAGGCCGACGCTGTGCCAGACCAGGTAACCCAGGCGGCGGTTGGGCAGCAGGGTGAAGACGCCGGCGATCACAAGGCCGATATAGGTGTAGCGCATGCCGCGCCGGTGGGACTGGATGCGGCCGCGGGCGACGGCGAACAGGGAGCCGCCCAGGCCGGCCAGCGTCAGCACCGACAGCAGGTGAATCATGGAAAAATGGCCGCGGGTCTGGATGGCGAAGGATCCCAGCGCGGTCACCAGCATCAGCGCGACCCAGGTGCGGCCGAGGATGCGGTGCAGGGTCGTTCCCTTTTTCAGCGCCAATGCGATGCCGCCGGCCACCACGGCGCCGCTTGCCGCAAGGACATGAATGAGGATGACCGGAGTGAATTCCATGATGCGCTCCCGAGAATGCCGTTAGATGCGGTCATTGTCGGGAAGGCGCGGCAGGCGGGAAAGCGGATTGCGACGAACTGCGGTTTTGCGGCGTAAACCGGCGTGCTCCGGGAGTGAGCTGAAGTGAAGTTGATTGAACCTTGGCGAAGCGCAGGCTCAGAAGCCGACGGCCTGGCCGTCGCGCCGGGTATCGCTGGCGGCGACATAGCCGTCGGCCGTCTTCCAGATGAACTGGCCGGCGCCGAAATCATGGATGCTGCTGGTCCGGGTATTGACCTGATGCCCGCGCGCCGCCAGCTCCGCCACGACACCGGGCGGCATGCCGCGTTCGATGTCGAGTTCCAGGCCGGTGTTGACGCGCCAGCGCGGCGCATCGCTGGCCGCCTGCGGCTGTTGCCCATGCGACAACATGCGCGTCAGGATCTGCACATGGCCCTGCGGCTGCATGTTCGCGCCCATCACGCCGAAGCTCATCTGCGGCTGGCCGTCCCGGGTGAGGAAGCCGGGGATGATGGTGTGGAAAGGGCGCTTGCCAGGCGCCACGCAGTTCGGGTGGGCCGGGTCGGTCGAGAAGCCGCAGCCGCGGTTGTGCATGCTGATGCCGGTGCCCGGCACCACCACGCCGGAACCGAAGCCGAGGAAATTGGACTGGATGAAGCTGATCATCATGCCGCTTTCATCGGCCGCGGTGAGATATACCGTGCCGCCGCGCGGCGGCGTGCCGTGCGCCGCATTGCCTGCGCGCTTCATGTCGATCAGCTTGGCGCGCTCGGCCAGGTAGCCGTCGTCCAGCAGGTGCGCGGCAGTGACCTCGGTCATGTGCTTGACGTCGGCCACCCAGCGGTAGGTATCGGCGAAGGCCAGCTTGACGGCTTCTATCATCAGGTGGTGGAAGTCGGCCGAGTCCAGCGCATAGCGGCGCGGGTCGGACTGCGTGTGCTGTTCGATGATGCCCAGCGCGAGCAGCGCGGTGATGCCTTGGCCGTTCGGCGGGATTTCGTGCACGGTATGGCCGCCGAAATTCCGTGAGATCGGCGCCACCCATTCCGGGCGGAACGAGGCCAGGTCGTCGGCGGTGAGCACCGCGCCGTTCTGCTTGGCATG
Source organism: Noviherbaspirillum album (assembly GCF_035916955.1). Lineage (NCBI taxonomy): Bacteria > Pseudomonadati > Pseudomonadota > Betaproteobacteria > Burkholderiales > Oxalobacteraceae > Noviherbaspirillum > Noviherbaspirillum album. The sequence goes on from NZ_JAWIIV010000003.1 coordinate 94,226, forward strand.
CCGCGCCATCGCTTCCGCCAGTTCACCGCGATAGAACGCCTCGCCGTGGGTTTCGGCGATGCGCAGCAGCGTGCGCGCGGCATCGGCGAAAACGAAGTTCTCGCCAACGCGGGGCGCGCGACCGTGCGGCATGAAGGCCTGCGCGTAGCCGGGCTGGTCCTTGAGCCTGGGAACGGCCTTTTCCCATTTGCTTTGCACCACCGGCGCGACCATGTGGCCGCGCTCGGCGATATCGATCGCCGGGTCGAACAGTTCCGCGAAGGGCAGCTTGCCAAAGCGTTCCGACAGTTCCACCCAGCCGGCTACCATGCCCGGCACGGTCACCGTATCCCAGCCCAGCGCGGGAATCCTGCCATCGTGCTTCTGCCTGAAATAGTCGGGCGTCCAGGCCCGCGGCGCCGGACCGGAGGCATTCAGGCCGTGCAGCTGCGCGCCGTCCCACAGGATGGCGAAGGCATCGCCGCCCAGGCCGCAGCCGACCGGCTCGACCACGGTCAGCACCGCGGCGGCGGCGATCGCCGCATCGATGGCATTGCCGCCGCGCAGCAGCATGCGCAAGCCCGCCTGCGCGGCCAGCGGATGGGAGGTGGAAACGACATTGCGCGCCATCAGCGGGCTGCGCGTGGTCGGATACGGATTGTTCCAGTCGAAGTCGTCCATGGCTGCTCTTGTGTTGTTTTGGCTGCGAAAATTCAAGGATGAAACCGGGTCAGATGGTTCCCTTGCCGCGCAATTCACCGATCTGCTGCTCGCTGTAGCCCAGCATGTCGCGCAGTACCTGCTCGGTATGCTGGCCCAGCGTCGGCGGCGGCGCATCGCAGCGCGGCGGCGTGGCCGACATTTTCATCGGGCTGCCGACCAGCCTGACCGTGCCGCCGCTGGGATGCGGCAGGTCGACGCGCAGGCCGCGCGCTTGCACCTGCGGATTGTCGAAAACTTCATCGAGGTCGTTGATCGGCCCGCAAGGCACGCCGGCGGCTTCCAGCGCATCGATCCATTCCTGCTTGGTCTTGGTCTTCACCATCTCCGCCAGCAGGGGCACCAGCGTGTCGCGGTGGCGCACCCGCATGGGATTGGCGGCGAAGCGCTCGTCCTGGTGCAGGTCGGGCCGTCCGCCGGCCTCGACGAAGCGGCGGTACTGGCCGTCGTTGCCTACGGCGACGATGATGTAGCCATCCGAGGTGGCGAAGGTCTGGTAGGGCACGATGTTGGGATGCGCATTGCCCCAGCGCTTCGGCGCCTGTCCGCTGGCCAGGTAATTGGTATTCATGTTGGCCAGCATGGCGACCTGCACATCCAGCAGCGCCATGTCGATGTACTGGCCTTCGCCGGTGCGGTCGCGGTGGGTCAGCGCCGCCATGACCGCGATGGTCGCGTACATGCCGGTCATCAGGTCCGAGATCGCCACGCCCGCCTTCTGCGGCCCGCCGCCCGGCTGGTCGTCGCGTTCGCCGGTGATCGACATGAAGCCGCCCATGCCCTGGATGATGAAGTCGTAGCCGGCGCGCTGCGCATAGGGGCCGTCCTGGCCGAAGCCGGTGACCGAGCAATAGATGAGGTCCGGCTTCTCGCGCTTGAGCGATTCATAATCGAGCCCGTATTTCTTCAGCTGCCCGACCTTGTAGTTCTCCAGCACCACGTCGGACTGGCGCGCCAGTTCGCGGATGATCTGCTGCCCCTCGGCCGAGGCGATGTCCAGCGTGACCGAGCGCTTGTTGCGGTTGGCGGCGAGATAGTAGGCCGCTTCGCTGGTGTCCCGGCCTTCGGCGTCGCGCAGGTAGGGCGGTCCCCAATGGCGGGTATCGTCGCCGGCGCCCGGGCGCTCGATCTTGATGACATCGGCGCCGAGATCGGCAAGGTTCTGCGCGCACCACGGTCCGGCGAGAACGCGGGTGAGGTCGAGAACGCGGAGATGGGAAAGCGCTTGTTTGGCGGGCGTGGTTGGCGTGGCAGGCATGTTCTGATGATTGATGGTGAGCGTGGATGGAACATCGGGACTTCGCTTCGCCGTCGCGTCTCCATTGCGTACAGTGAAGCCTTGCCGATTCTAACCCCATGTCCGGGCCCATGCAGGAATCCGCGCCGAACGGCGGATTCCTGCATGGAATACGCTCAGTTGCGGCCGCTGCGCGTGACCGGCGGCAGGCCGTCATTCATCTGCGGCCTGAACATCTGGTACTGGTCGCGGCCGGACCGCTTGGCTTCCACCAGCGCGATATCGGCCTTGCGCATTAGCGTGTCGAGGTCGGTGCCGTCGAACGGATACAGCGCAATGCCGACACTGGCGGAAATCTGCACCTTGTGCCCGCCGACCGAGAATGCACCGCGCATGGTGTCCACCAGCTGCGAGGCGATGTCGTCGGCGATCTTCATGTCGCTCAGGTTGAGCGCCAGCAGCAGGAATTCATCGCCGCCCAGGCGGGCGATGATGTCGTTCTTGCGCACCACGTTGCGCAGGCGCATCGCCGCCGCCTTCAGGAGTTCGTCGCCGACATCCTTGCCCAGGTTGTCGTTGACTTCCTTGAAGCCGTCGAGATCGATGAAGAAGGCGGCCAGCGTATTGGCGCGGGCGGTCAGCTTCGGGAAGATGTCGGCGGCCTGGTCGAGCAGGGAGTCGCGGTTGGGCAGGCCGGTGAGGCGGTCGTGGCGGGCGAAGTGCTTGGCCTGCGCTTCCGCGCGGACGCGCTCGACTTCCCTGAGAATGAGGGACACCACGCCGGCGACGCTTTCGGCGAATTCGGATTCGTCGCGCCGCCACGGCCGCGCCTCGGCGAAATGCGACAGCATCAGCACGCCCACGAACTTGTCGTTGTGCTTGACCGGCATTGCGATCACCGCCTTGATCGAATTCGCGTGGAAATACTCGCAATACAGCGCGGCGCGCGGATCCTGGTCGACGTCGGCGATAACGAGCTGATGCTCGCTGCGCAGCACGTGGCGCAGCAGCGGATGCAGGCTGTCGCCGGCCTGATCGACCTTTTCCTCGATGAAGTTCTGCTTCGTTTCGTCGTAGGACAGCATGCACAGCGTGCGCGGGGCTTCGTCATGCACGTCCCAGTAGGCGCAGCGGTGCGTGCCCAGGGCCTTCGCGGCCGACTTCAGGATCACCTTGAGCGCGGACGAGAAGTTGGCATGCGGCTGCTGCGCGATCTGCAGCAGCCGCGTCAGGTAGTGCAGCTGCCGCTTCTTCTCCGCCGCGATGTCCTGCTGCCGCTGGGTTTCCTCGGTGACATCGCGCAGGTTGAGCAGCAGGCCGCCAATGTCTTCATCGGCCAGCAGATTGCGCACCTCGCCGGCGACATGACGCCAGCCGCCGGCCCCCGAACGTATCCGGAAAGCCAGGTGTTCGGTGCGGCCGCTTTCGGTGGCCTCGGCCAGCGCCTGCTGGAAATGCGGCCGGTCTTCCTCGTGCAGCAGCTCCGCCAGCGGCCTGTCCTGCGCGCCGACGAGATTGTCGTAGGCCTTGTTGGCATAACTGATGCCGCCGTCGGGGTCGCACACCATCACCAGGTCGGGCAGATGTTCGGTGATGGCGCGAAGCCGGCTGGGCGAATCAGGGGCGTCGACCTCGCGTTTCGACATTAGCGGCTGCAGCACCCAGATCACGCAGCCTGCATCGGTCAATGTGTCAACCCGGTTGGCGATCAGCAGGAAATCATGGGCCGTGCCATTTTTGTTGCGCAGCCGTATGTGGCTGCCGTCGCTCGCGGCAGGCTGCACCGCATCGCCATCTTGCCTGAGGAAAAGCGATTCCAGCGGCTGGCCCGCGAGTTCGTCCTCCTCGTATCCAAGCTGCGAAGCGAGTGTCGGATTGACATGCAGGACGATACCGTCGCGCAGGAAGAGCAGGCCGGTATCTGCACCGCCCAACAGGTCGGAGAAGGCATGCCACTCTGCCGGAATGATGAAAGTGGATGTATCGAAAGGCGTGGAGAAGGTACTGTCAGCTGACATGGCAATTCGATGTAAGGGGCTGGCCGCATGTTGACATACTGCATCGCGGTACGGCTTCGCCGGGGATTAACGATTGGCATTAGACTACGACTCGTTCGATAATATTCCGAGACATAGATCAAGCCATGTGGTTTTATCCGAAAATCATTGCCCATCGCGGCGGCGGCACTCTTGCCCCCGAGAATACTCTTGCCGCATTGCGATGCGGAATGTCCCATGGCTTCCATGCGGTCGAATTCGACGTGATGCTGTCGGCCGACGACGTTCCGGTGCTGATGCACGATCCGCATTTCGGCCGCACCGTGCGCGGGGAAGGGCAGGTTGCACAAACCAGCGCCGCTGATCTCATCAGACTCGACGCCGGCTCCTGGTTCGATGCCGGGTTCGGCGGCGAGCCGGTGCCGACGTATGAACAGGCGGTGTATTTCTGCAGGTCCAACGGCATCTGGATGAACGTTGAAATCAAGCCGGCACCCGGCAATGAGGCGAAAACCGGCTGGATTGTCGGTGAAATCACGCGGCGGCTATTCGCCAGCGAAATCGCCGCAGCCGCACAGGGCGGGACGCCGCGCCACGCCGCTGGCTTGCCGCTGTTTTCATCGTTTTCCCTCGAGGCGCTCGCCGAGGCAGCGCGTGCCGCTCCCGAAATACCGCGCGGCTTGTTGCTGGATTCGCTGAACGCCGTTGCGCCGGGCTGGCATGAGCAGGCAAAGGCGCTTGAAGCGGTGGCTATCCATACCAACCACAGGAAGTTGTCGCGCGGGCAAGCCGCCGCCGTGAAGCAGGCTGGGTACGGCCTGTTTTGCTATACCGTCAATGATCCGGCACGCGCGCGGGAACTTCTTGGCTGGGGCGTCGACGCATTTTGTACCGACCGCATCGACCTGATCGGCCCCGATTTCGCTGCGTGAAACCGAGGCGGGCGCGCTGGTTCGCGGCCCGGTTCCGCCGATGCGGCCACGCCGCTTCCCGCTGTGCTTATCACGTATAATCAAGCGTTTATAAGTACACCCGCGCTTCTCCGCTTACCCCTTTTCGTCACTGAACATGAAATCGTCTGAAATCCGCGAAAAATTCCTGAAGTATTTCGAATCCAAGGGCCACACCATCGTTGCGTCCAGCCCGGTAGTTCCCGGCGACGACCCGACGCTGCTGTTCACCAACGCCGGCATGAACCAGTTCAAGGACGTGTTCCTCGGCTTCGACAAGCGGCCCTACACGCGGGCGACGACTTCCCAGAAGTGCATTCGCGCCGGCGGCAAGCACAATGACCTCGAGAACGTCGGCTACACCGCGCGCCATCACACCTTCTTCGAGATGCTGGGCAACTTCAGCTTCGGCGACTATTTCAAGCACGACGCGATCCAGTACGCATGGGAACTGCTGACCGAAGTCTTCAAGCTGCCCAAGGAAAAGCTGTGGGTGACGGTCTATGCGGAGGACGACGAAGCCTACGACATCTGGAACAAGACGGTCGGCGTGCCGGCCGAGCGCATCGTGCGCATCGGCGACAACAAGGGCGCGCGTTATGCATCCGACAACTTCTGGATGATGGGCGACACCGGTCCCTGCGGCCCCTGCACCGAGATCTTCTACGACCACGGCCCCGATGTGGCCGGCGGCCCCCCGGGCTCGCCCGACGAGGACGGCGACCGCTACATCGAAATCTGGAACAACGTGTTCATGCAGTACAACCGCGACGAAGCGGGCGTGATGCACAAGCTGCCCAAGCCCAGCGTCGATACCGGCATGGGCCTCGAGCGCATCACCGCGGTATTGCAGCATGTGCATGGCAATTATGAAATCGACACCTTCGTCACGCTGCTCGCGGCGGCCAAGAAAGCCGTCGACGCCGCAGGCGGCGGCGACTGCGACAAGGATTCGCCTTCGCTGAAAGTGATCGCAGACCACATCCGCGCCTGCACCTTCACCGTCGTCGACGGCGTGATCCCGAGCAATGCCGGACGCGGCTACGTGCTGCGCCGCATCGCCCGCCGCGCGATCCGTCACGGCTACAAGCTGGGCGCGCGCAAGCCGTTCTTCCATACATTGGTTTCGGCGCTCGTGAAGGAAATGGGCGAAGCCTATCCGGAACTGCGCCAGAACGAACAGCGCGCCACCGAAGTGCTGAAGCAGGAAGAGGATGCCTTCTTCCGCACCATCGCCAACGGCATGGAAATCCTGGAGCGCGCGCTGGGCACCGGCGCGCAGCAGATCGACGGCGACACCGCCTTCAAGCTGCACGACACCTACGGCTTCCCGGTCGACCTGACCGCCGACGTCTGCCGCGAGCGCGGCGTGACGGTGGACGAGGCGCGCTTCAATGCCCTGCTCGACGAGCAGCGCCAGCGCGCCCGCGAGGCCGGCAAGTTCAAGATGGCGCAGGGCCTCGAATACAGCGGCAGCCCGACCACCTTCCACGGCTACGAAAAGCTGATTCATGACACCGCGACGGTCGCGGCAATCTATGTCGACGGCACCGCGGTCAACGAAGCCAACTCGGGCGATGATGCGGTGGTCGTGCTTGACCATACGCCTTTCTACGCCGAGAGCGGCGGCCAGGTCGGCGATACCGGTGAACTGCGCAACGGCGCGTCCCGCTTCCTGGTCGAGGACACCATCAAGGTGCAGGCCGACGTGTTCGGTCACCACGGCCGCATCGTCGAAGGCGTGATGCGGGTGGGCGATGTGGTCAACGCCAAGGTCGACGCCGAGAAGCGTGCCCGCACCGTGCGCAACCACAGCGCCACCCATTTGATGCACAAGGCGCTGCGCGAAGTACTCGGCGGCCACGTGCAGCAGAAGGGCTCGCTCGTCAATGCAGAGCGCACCCGCTTCGACTTCGCGCACAACGGCCCGCTGACGCAAGAGCAGATCCGCAAGGTGGAAGCCATCGTCAACGCCGAGATCCTTGCCAACCATCCGACGCAGGCGCGTGTGATGCCGATCGATGAAGCGCAGAAGTCCGGCGCGATGATGCTGTTCGGCGAAAAATACGGCGACGAGGTGCGCGTGCTCGACATCGGCTCCAGCCGCGAACTTTGCGGCGGCACGCATGTGCAGCGCACCGGCGACATCGGCTTGTTCAAGGTGGTCGCCGAAGGCGGCGTTGCCGCCGGCGTGCGCCGTATCGAGGCGGTTACCGGCGAGAATGCGCTGGCTTACCTGCAGTCGCTGGAATCGACGGTCAACCAGGTGGCCGGCACGCTGAAGGCGACGCCATCCGAGATTTCCAGCCGCATCGGCAGCGTGCTCGACCAGGTGCGCAGCCTGGAGAAGGAGCTCGCTTCGCTCAAGGGCAAGCTGGCGTCCAGCCAGGGCGACGAACTGGTCGGCAAGGCGGTCGACATCAACGGCATCAAGGTGCTCGCGGCGACGCTGAACGGCGCCGATGTGCCCGCGCTGCGCGAAACCATGGACAAGCTCAAGGACAAGCTCAAGACCGCCGCCATCGTGCTGGCCGCCGTCAATGACGGCAAGGTCAGCCTGATCGCCGGCGTCACCCAGGATGCGACCTCCAAGGTCAAGGCGGGCGAGCTGGTCAACTTCGTCGCCCAGCAGGTCGGTGGCAAGGGCGGCGGCCGTGCCGACATGGCGCAGGCCGGCGGCACCGACCCCAGCGGCCTGGCAAAGGCGCTCGACGGTGTCGGCGCCTGGGTGCGCGAACGCGCCTGACGCGGTCAGCGCGAAGGAGAACGTCTTGGATTACCGGTATTGTCCCATGTGCGCCGTCCCGCTGGTCCAGCGGGCGGATGCGGGCGAGGGCGGCAAGCTGAGGCTGGCCTGCCCGGACGGACACTGGACGCACTGGGATAATCCATTGCCGGTCGTCGCCGCTCTGGTCGAGGTCGAGGGCCGCATCCTGCTCGCGCGGAATGCAGCTTGGCCGGAAAAGACGTTCGCGCTGATTACCGGTTTCATGGAGCGGGGCGAAACGCCGGAACAGGGCGTCGCGCGCGAACTCAAGGAAGAGACCAATCTCGACGCCGACGAAATCAACCTCATCGGCGTCTATGAATTCATTCGCAAGAACGAGCTCATCATTGCCTATCATGTGAAGGCGTCCGGGGAGATCCGGCTGTCGGAGGAGCTGGTCGAGTACCGGCTGGTCGCACCTGAAAAACTGCGTCCCTGGCGGGCCGGCACCGGCTATGCGATGGCGGACTGGATGCGGGCGCGCAATATCCCCGTTGAGTTCCTGGACTGGCCCACCTCGTCATCCTCTTGACGTCTCTTGGCACTTCCTGACCCTTGGCTTTTGCGTCTTTGAACCAATATTGATACTGCATGGAGGTAAATGCGTCCTGCAAGTGCAATATCTGCTCGCCGGGGGCGCAGTTTTGCACCAATATTTCTCATCGGCTTGTTGCGTCGCACAATCCCTCCCATATTTGCGGTAGAATTTTCTGCAACTTCCCCATCTATCGTTTCTTAGGGACTCGAACATGGAATTTCACAAGGACCTCGACGCCCGGGGTTTGAATTGCCCTTTGCCGATCCTCAAGGCGAAAAAGGCATTGGCCGAAATGAGCAGCGGCGAAATACTCCGCGTCATGGCGACCGACCCGGGCTCGGTGCGCGACTTCCAGGCCTTCGCCCGGCAAACCGGCAACGATCTGGTCGGGCACAGCGAAAACAATAAGGAATTCACCTTTTTCATGAAGCGCAAATAAGAATGATCGGGCGCACAAACGCACCACGCCTCCTGCGCTAATCTTCCTTCCGCGGTGTCCGCCGCGGAACGGCTTCCAGCCAGCGTTACCTACGGCTGCCGCATCATTGTTCTACTGCATGAAACGGGCTTGTCTTGGATTTTTCATTCAATTTAGTGCATACTCTCTACCAATTAAAAGAACGGTCGTGCTAAATTTCTGCATCAGTACAGATCTCTTTATAATCACGGTTCGGTTTACGTAAACGTCAATTGTTTCTTTACAAAGGCAAAGCTATGAAAGTTTTGGTTCCAGTCAAGCGCGTGGTGGACTACAACGTCAAGGTGCGCGTGAAGTCTGACGGTTCTGGCGTCGATATCGCCAACGTCAAGATGTCGATGAATCCCTTTGACGAGATTGCCGTCGAAGAAGCCACCCGCCTCAAGGAAGGCGGCAAGGTAACCGAAATCGTGGCTGTCTCCTGCGGCGTGACGCAGTGCCAGGAAACCCTGCGCACCGCCATGGCCATCGGCGCCGACCGCGGCGTGCTGGTCGAGACCGCGGACGAGCTGCAGCCGCTGGCCGTGGCCAAGCTCCTGAAGGCGCTGGCCGACAAGGAACAGCCCCAGCTGATCATCCTCGGCAAGCAGGCCATCGACGACGATTGCAACCAGACCGGCCAGATGCTCGCAGCGCTGCTGGGCTGGCCGCAAGCCACCTTCGCCTCCAAGGTCAGCATCGAGGACGGCAAGGCGACGGTGACCCGCGAAGTCGACGGCGGCCTGGAGACCGTGGCCCTGCAGCTGCCGGCTATCGTCACCACCGACCTGCGCCTGAACGAGCCGCGCTACGTGACGCTGCCCAACATCATGAAGGCCAAGAAAAAGCCGCTGGAAACCGTCAAGCCGGCAGACCTGGGCGTTGACGTGACACCGCGACTGAAGACCCTGAAAGTGTCCGAGCCGCCCAAGCGCTCCGCTGGCATTGTCGTCAAGAGCGTCGAGGAGCTGGTCTCCAAGCTCAGGAACGAAGCCAAGGTCATCTAACCCTCTCAGATACGGAATTCCATCATGACTGCACTCGTCATTGCTGAACACGATAACGCTTCCCTCAAGGGCAGCACCCTCAATAGCGTCACCGCGGCCGCTGCCTGCGGCGGCGACGTCCATGTCCTGGTCGCCGGCGCCAACTGCGGCGCTGCCGCCGAAGCCGCATCGAAGATTGCCGGCGTCACCAAGGTGCTGGTCGCCGATGCGCCGCATTTCGCCGACGGCCTGGCCGAAAACGTGGCCGAGCAGGCGCTGGCCATTGCTTCTTCCTACTCCCACATCCTGGCGCCGGCGACCGCCTACGGCAAGAACATCCTGCCGCGCGTGGCCGCCAAGCTCGACGTCAGCCAGATTTCGGAAATCACCAAGGTAGTGTCGCCCGACACCTTCGAGCGCCCGATCTATGCCGGCAATGCGATTGCCACCGTGCAGTCGACCGATCCGGTCAAAGTCATCACCGTGCGCGGCACCGGCTTCGATGCCGCTGCCACCGGCGGCAATGCCGCTGTGGAAACGGTCAGCGCCGTGGCCGACTCGGGCAAATCGGCATTCGTGTCGCGCGAAGTGGCCAAGTCCGACCGCCCGGAACTGACCGCCGCCAAGGTGATCGTCTCCGGCGGCCGCGGCATGGGCTCCGGCGACAACTTCAAGATCCTCGAGCCCCTGGCCGACAAGCTGGGCGCGGCGATGGGCGCCTCGCGCGCTGCGGTCGATGCCGGCTTCGTGCCGAACGACTGGCAGGTCGGACAGACCGGCAAGATCGTGGCACCGCAACTGTATATCGCGGTGGGTATCTCGGGCGCGATCCAGCATCTGGCGGGCATGAAGGATTCGAAGACCATCGTGGCGATCAACAAGGATGCGGAAGCGCCGATCTTCTCGGTGGCCGATTACGGCATCGTCGGCGACCTGTTCGAACTCGTACCGCAACTGGTCAACGAGCTGGGCTGAACCGAATCATTGATTGACGGAATGGGCGCACGACGCCCATCGCAAGAAAAGTGAATGTACCGGGCAGGATTGCCGGGTTTGTCGCGAAGCCGGTCCCTCCGACGACTTCGCCATACGGCCCGCAATCCTGCTTTTTCATGGAGACTGAAAAATGAGCTATGTCGCCCCGCTGAAGGATATGCAGTTCGTCATCAAGGAACTCGCAGGGCTTGCCCAGCTGAATGCCTTGCCCGGCTGCGAGGATGCCAGTCCGGAAACCGTCGAAGCGGTACTGGAAGAAAACGCGAAATTCTGCAGCGAGGTAATCGCGCCGCTGAACGTAGCGGGCGACAAGGAGCCAAGTTTCTGGCAGGACGGCAAGGTCACCACCACCAAGGGCTTCAAGGAAGCCTTCAAGGCCTTCGGCGAAGCGGGCTGGCAGGGAGTGCAGCATCCGGTTGAATTCGGCGGACAGGGCTTGCCCAAGTTGGTGGCCACGCCCTGCATTGAAATGCTGAATTCCGCCAACCTGTCGTTTGCGCTTTGCCCCCTGCTGACCGATGGCGCCATCGAGGCGCTGATGACGGCCGGCACCGAAGAGCAGAAAAAGATCTACCTCGAAAACCTGGTGTCGGGAAAATGGACAGGCACCATGAACCTGACCGAACCGCAGGCCGGCTCGGACCTGGCGCTGGTGCGTACCCGCGCCGTGCCACAGGGCGACGGCACTTACAAGCTGTTCGGCACCAAGATATTCATCACCTTCGGCGAGCACGACATGGCCGAAAACATTGTGCACCTCGTGCTGGCGCGCACGCCGGACGCGCCGGAGGGGGTCAAGGGCATTTCGCTGTTCATCGTGCCGAAATACCTGGTCAATGCCGACGGTTCGCCGGGCGAGCGCAATGACGTGCATTGCGTCTCCATCGAGCACAAGCTCGGCATCAAGGCCAGCCCGACAGCCGTGTTGCAGTTCGGCGATCATGGCGGTGCCGTGGGTACGCTGGTCGGTGAAGAAAACCGCGGTCTCGAGTACATGTTCATCATGATGAATGCCGCTCGCTTCGCGGTCGGCATGCAGGGAATCGCGGTGGCAGAACGCGCCTATCAGAAGGCTGTTCAGTACGCCCGCGACCGTGTGCAGTCACGCGATCTCGCCGGCTCCAGCGGCCCCGTGGCGATCATTCATCATCCGGACGTGCGGCGCATGCTGATGTCGATGCGCGCGCAGACCGAAGCGGCGCGCGCGCTCGCCTATGTGACCGCCGCCGCCCATGACGTTGCGCATCACCACCCGGACGATGCGGCGCGCAAGGCGAACCAGGCGTTCTATGAGTTCATGGTGCCGATCGTCAAGGGATGGTCGACGGAAATGTCGATCGATGTCGCTTCCAGCGGCGTGCAGGTACATGGCGGCATGGGCTTCATCGAAGAGACCGGCGCGGCGCAGTACTACCGCGATGCGCGCATCCTGCCGATCTACGAAGGCACGACGGCAATCCAGGCCAACGACCTCGTCGGCCGCAAGACTGTGCGCGATGGCGGCGCGACCGCCAGGAGCATACTTGCGCTGGCGCGCCGCACGGAGGAAGAGCTGGCCGCGCATGCGGGCGGCGATCTTGCCGCGATCCGGAAGCAGCTGTCGGCCGCAGTGGGCGCGCTGGACGAAGTGGTCAGCCATGTCGTGGGCAACATGAAGACCGATATCAAGGGCGTGTTCGCCGGCAGCGTGCCGTACCTGAAAATGGCCGGCATCGTGCTCGGCGGCTGGCAGATGGCGCGCGCCGCGCTGATCGCAGCGGAAAAGCTCAAAACGGGCGAAGGCGATACCCGCTTCTATGAAGCCAAGATCGTCACCGCGCGCTTCTATGCCGACCATATCCTGCCTCAGTCGCTGGCATATCGCACCGCCATCGTTGATGGCGCGCAAGGCGTGCTGGCGCTTGCGGAAGAGCAGTTCTGATCAAGCAAGGAAAATTGATCTTTCGCTAGAAGGCAGCCGTCGGCTGCCTTTATTTTTATTGGAGCGCGAACTCCGGAAGCATTTGGAAATCTTCGCTATATCGGGTATTCAATTCCGCGAATCTGGTTTCTGGTCCGGAGGTGGTCATGAAACGGCTGCTGGCTATGGCAACCCTGCTGCTTGGATTGTCGGGTCCCTGGGGGACTCCCGCACTGGCGCTCGACGCCATCACGACAGCGGACGCGATCGCGATCCACGCGGCCGTGCAATCCCAGCTCGAAGCACTGGCCAATGACGATGCCAACGGCGCATTCAGCCAGGCCACCCTGCAGAAGCGCAAGCTGTTCGGAAGCCCCGACAATTTCCTGCGCCTCATCAAGGAAGAATACACGCCCATCTACCGCTCGCTGGGCGTCATCTATTCCGCCCCGGAAGTCATCCGTGGAGAAGCCGTGCAGATCGTGCGCGTCACCGACGGCAGCAGCAGGGTATGGGTCGCCGTATTCTGGATGCAGCAGGAAGAAGACAGCAGCTGGAAGATTGACGGCTGCCAGCTGCTCGAAACGACAAGCGTTTCCATCTGACGCCGTGCCGCCGGGTATGCGCCGCTAGCAGAAATGGCGGGTAGGCAATCGATCGGCGAGCATCAGGCGCCCGTATTTTGTGCGCCATGCGGGCGGCAACTCCATCAGCCGTAAGCCCCGCCTGTGAACAGCAGGTCGAAGGTCCGCGCAAGTGCCGCGATCACCGCGGTCGCGCCGCCGCCGAAAGTCAGTACCAGCAGGATGATGAGCAGCCAGCCCGAATTCGATTTTCTGCCCGAACCCCGGTTGTGCTGCTCATCCCATTTCTCGTCCGGGGTCAATCCGAGCATCAGCGCCTCAATGAATCCTGCAAAAACCGAAAATGGGAAAAGCACCACATGGAGCCATGCCCAGCGGTCGGTCCTGCCGTAGAGATAAAAGCGATGCGCGCCGATACCGCCCAACAGCGCGGCGAGCAAAGTGGCGAAGGTCTTGTTCTTGTGGGGCGTCATAGGGGGAACTGGATTTGCTTAGAAGTAATTTTCAGGCGCCGAACCGGCTTTAACCGCAAGCGGCGCCGTATGGGAAATCAATGCCAGCGCTTTTGCGCCGGTAGTGTGCACGAGAGAAATAAGGAAAGCAATGTTGGTCGCCACTCTTTCAACTTGCCCCACCACTTGAAAACGGGCTATAATTCTCGGCTTTTTCCGCCCTAGAATAATTTTTGGAAGCAGATTATGGTCGTTATCCGTTTGTCCCGTGCCGGCGCCAAGAAGCGCCCTTTCTTCAACATCGTCGCAACTGATTCGCGCAATCGCCGCGATGGCCGTTTCATCGAGCGCCTCGGTTTTTACAACCCGGTGGCTTCCGGCAAGGATGAGTCCTTCCGCATCACCCAGGACCGCCTGGCTTACTGGCAAGGCGTCGGCGCCCAGTTGTCCCCGACAGTGGCCCGTCTGGTCAAGGCTGCTGGCAGCAAAGCAGCCGCTTAATTGTCGGTAAAGTCTGTTTCGGGGATGGTTGTCCCTGATGACCTGGTGCTGGTTGGCCATATCACGGGCGCATACGGCATCCATGGCTGGGTAAGGATCAAGCCTTACTCGCTGGACGCGGATGCCTTGCTGCACGCGAAGACATGGTGGCTGGACAAGCCGGCTCTGCGCGATGTCGATATGCTCCAAGCCAAGATACATGGCGAGGATGTCGTTGCCATGCTGATGGGCGTGGCCGATCGCAATGCCGCCGAGGCTCTGAAGGGAGCCACCGTACAGGTCCGGCGCAGCCATTTTCCTCCATTGGAGGACGATGAGTTTTACTGGATCGATCTGATCGGGCTCGCGGTCGAGAACCTGGAAGGTGAGGTGCTCGGTACCGTGGCCGGTCTGATGGACAACGGCGCGCATCCGATACTTCAGGTCGCGGGGCCGGCGCCGGTGGCCGAAAACCAGAAGCCGAAAGAATGGCTGATTCCATTTGTCGACCAGTTCGTCAAGTCGGTGGATCAGGCAGGAAGAAAAGTTGTTGTCGATTGGGGCGTTGATTTCTAGCGGCTCCGCGACTGATTGGAAAACCGGCATGTCAAGGGTGACTCAAGATGCAGTTTGATGCCGTCACGCTCTTTCCCGACATGTTCGGCGCGATCACGCAGTCCGGCATCACGCGGCGCGCGTTCGAGCAGAAGCGATGCACACTGTCGTTATGGAATCCTCGCGATTTCACGAACGATAACTACCGTACGATCGATGACCGGCCTTACGGCGGCGGTCCGGGGATGGTCATGCTGGCCAAGCCCTTGGAAGCTGCCATCGCGGCGGCAAAGTCGCGCCAGGCGGAGCTGGGATTGCCGGTGCCGCGCGTGGTCTACATGTCGCCGCAAGGTCAGCCTCTCACGCATCGGCGCGTGATGCAGTTCACTGCCGAGAGCGGCGTCATCCTGTTGTGCGGGCGTTATGAAGCGGTTGATCAGCGTTTGCTCGACCGTTGCGTGGACGAGGAAATCAGCCTCGGCGATTTTGTCCTGTCTGGCGGAGAGTTGCCGGCCATGGCACTGATGGACGCCGTGATCCGCCAGATTCCCGGGGTGCTCAACGATGACGTGTCGGCAGTGGAAGACAGTTTCGTCAACGGCTTGCTGGATTGTCCGCATTACACTCGTCCCGAAATCTATGACGGCGTGCCGGTGCCTGCGGTGCTGATGGGCGGACATCATGCCGAGATAGTGAAGTGGCGGCGCGAGCAATCGCTGCTGGTCACGGCCAGGAAACGGCCCGATCTGATCGTCAGGGCGCGCGAAGACGGTTTGCTGTCCCGCGCCGATGAAAAGTTTTTAAGCAGTTTGCCTCACAAGGTTTGATTTGCAGTATCGAGCGGATGAAGATTGTCCGCGTGTTTAACCCCATCCTCTACCGGGCATTCAATGCAGTGCAAGCGCCGGCATGATGGCTACAGGAGCTAAAAATGGATCTGATCCAAAAACTCGAGCAGGAAGAAATCGCCCGTCTGGGCAAGAACATCCCCGAATTCGCGCCGGGCGATACAGTTGTTGTAAACGTCAACGTGGTTGAAGGCACCCGCAAGCGTGCCCAGGCTTACGAAGGCGTCGTGATTTCGCGTCGCAACCGCGGCCTCAATTCCAACTTCATCGTTCGCAAGATCTCTTCCGGCGAAGGCGTGGAGCGTACATTCCAGCTGTACTCCCCGCTGATCGCTTCGATCGAAGTCAAGCGTCGCGGTGATGTGCGCCGTGCGAAGCTGTACTATCTCCGCGATCGTTCCGGCAAGTCCGCACGTATCAAGGAAAAGTTGCCGAATCGCCGTGTAGCGGTACAGGCAGCAGAATAAGCTGCAGGTTCGCAGGCAAAAGGGCACCGCAAGGTGCCTTTTTCTTTTGTCAGGTCTTGCGCCGTATCCGTCACCGTCGTCGCCGGGAGTACCGCACCCCGGTATTCACGTTAGAATTCCCGAAGTGCTTGGCACAACTCCGTCAGGGAGCCATGCCATGCCGCGGGCTCGGCCCGCGGAGCCGATATTCGTTTCAACCCGCATGATGGCATCCGGTGCCAATGCTCATTGGTACTGGTGACACTGGTGATCTTGTTAAGCGACCCATCCAAGGATGTCAGCCTTGTCGAAACTACTCTTTGATCCGGAGGTGCTTCCGGTCGATTCCATCGCAGGCGAGCCTGCAGTGGATCCTGAGCGCCTTACCATTACGGCATTGCGCGAACGCTTTGCGCGTCCGCCCGAATGGATACGCGAAGAATTCAGCGAACGGCGCATGCGCAAGCTGACCGGAGAGCCCGTGCTGGCGTCCGTGCTGATGCCGCTTATCGCACGCGATGAAGGAATCACCATGCTGCTGACCCAGCGTACCGCGCATTTGAACGACCATGCCGGGCAGGTCAGTCTACCGGGCGGGCGCGTGGACGCCGCTGATACATCGGCAATCGAAACGGCATTGCGCGAAACCGAGGAGGAAGTCGGCTTGCATCGCAGGCACATCGAAGTCCTGGGGACACTGCCGGACTATTTTACCGGGACCGGGTTCGAGGTCACACCGGTGGTGGCCCTGGTGCAACCGCCTTTCGAGCTTCGCGCCGATCCTTTCGAGGTCGCTGAAATATTCGAAGTCCCGCTGGCCTTTCTGATGAACGGCATGAATCATCAGCTGCGCAGCTACGACTATCCCGACGGCGGAGGGCGCCGAAGCTTCTACACCATGCCCTATGACCGGTTCTTCATCTGGGGCGCCACGGCCGGCATGTTGCGCAATCTGTTCCATTTTCTGCGCGCCTGAAAAGCATAAGGATAATGCGGGTTTGATTATGATCTTGCACTGCGTTATCGTAGCGGCTGTATGAATATCAAGCCAGGCCAATGACCTTTCTTTCCATTCTCTTTGCATTGTTGCTTGAGCAGCTCAAGCCGCTGCGCGCCGATAATCCCATGTATGCGGCGGTGAAGCAGCTTGCCGCCCGTATGGAAGCCACGTTCAACGCGGGCCAGGAAGCGCATGGCCGCATGGCCTGGGTCGTCGCGATGCTGCTGATGCTGGTGCCTTGCATGGCCGTGTACTGGGTCTGCCTGAAGATCAGCCCGTTTCTGGCGCTGCTCTGGAACATCCTGATTGTCTACCTGACCCTGGGATTCCGGCATTACAGCCACTATTTCACATCGATACAAATGGCGCTCGGCAGCGGCGACGAGGCGGGCGCGCGCAGCCTGCTGGCGGAATGGACGAGACAGGACACGACGGCAATGAATGTCAGCGACATTTCGCGCATCGCCGTCGAGCAGGCATTGATCACCACGCATCGCAACGTGTTCGGCGTGTTCTTCTGGTTCGCGATGCCGATCGGTCCTGCCGGTGCCATTCTCTATCGCGTCTCGGAATACCTTGCGCGCGCGTGGAATGAGCCGGAGCACCTGAAGAACGAGGCATTCGGGCGATTCGCCACAAGAGCTTTCTATTGGATAGACTGGGTCCCGGCGCGGCTGACCGCAATTGCCTTCGCCATCGTCGGCAACTTCGAGGATGCCATTTATGCGTGGCGAAATTTCGCGCATCGCTGGAAGGACGAAGCCATCGGCATCATTCTTTCCGCCGGCGGCGGCGCGATGGGCTTGCGCCTGGGCACCGCGACGGAAAATGCGGCGAGCCTGCCCGTGGCGGATGCCGCGACGGTGGACTCGATCAGCGTCGAGCCCGAAGTGCCGCCCGGGGAAGAAGCCAATGTGCGTGCGCTGCAGAGCACCGTCGGACTCGTCTGGCGCGCATTACTGCTCTGGATGCTGTTGCTTCTACTGCTTTCCATTGCGGTCTGGCTAGGGTGAAAACGCTCTAATACGGCTTGTTCATCCATTCTGCGTCGCAGCCTGACGGCAAGCGAACCCGCACGCTTCTTTAGTGTCTATGGCGTACCTTGCCTGTTGCGGTGCGCCACTGCTCCCATGCTGTTTCAGGTCTGGATTTACATCTCGCGACATCGGCCCTCCGCCAGGCCGACATGCCGAAAGGCAGCGGATGGGCGGATTTCTCCGCTTGCACGAACTTTGCCGCAGGCCGTGCCGGTCGGCAAGAAACGCCGTTCGTGCCCAAGGAGTGCCGCGCTCAACGCTTTCAGGCCAGTGGCGCCGGACCACTCACCAATTATCTTTTCATAATGCGGGATGTTGTTTCGCTCCAACTCTTCTATAAGATATAATATGCAAGAATATTGAAAGGCTGCTGCTGCATACTGGCGGCAGAAACATCGGGCGGGCTGCACGTCTATCCTCGCGCAGCCGATACCGGAACAGCAATGTCAGGAAGGCAAGCCGCACACATGGCCGAGTTCACAAAACCCACGACTGCCGCACGCGAGTTCTTTATCCAGGGCCTGACAAGCGATGGCCGGCAGTTCCGGCCCAGTGACTGGGCAGAGCGCCTGTGCGGCGTGATGTCATGCTTTCGCCCGGAGGGAAGCGGCGGGCGCAACGCCCACATCGGGTACTCCCCCTATGTACGGCCGACGGTGCTTGGCGGCGTGAAGTCGGTGGTGGTCAATGAAGCCTTGCGCGAAATCGAACCGCTCGCCTTTCACTTTGTTGTCAATTTCGCCAAGGATAACGATCTGCAGATCCTAGACGCTTGCCTAGTGCCGGACCAGAAAGCCAAATAAGCGCCACCCTTGCAGCCGCCGGCCAAGGATGGTGTTCGCAGGTCTAGCCCGATTTCTCCCTTATCGCTGCGGCTTTTTGCCGTATCCGCCACGCAGTGTGCATCGCACCTGCCCCATGCTCAGCTAGAGCTTTCCTTCAGGAAAGGAATGGGCTAACCTTAAGGCCATCAAGGTTTCACAGCCCTCGGCGGCTCAGCAATCTCATCAATTTCAGTGGAGAAGGAATGCCCCGAAGCCGCCAGCCTTTTTCGCCTTTTGCAGCCGCAGTGCTGGCGCTGCTTGCAGGACTGATTGCCACCTTTGTCCTGTTTGCCGGTATCAGGCGGCTTGAGCATGACAAGATCGAACTCGAATTCCAGCAGCGGGCCAATATACGCATTCTGACGATACAGCAGCAGCTGGATCAGACCATTCATACGCTTAGAGTCCTCAATCAGGCATTCGTCAGTTTCCAGGACGTCAGCCGCGAGCAGTTCCGCAACTTTTCCCAGCCCTTGCTGCAACGGCATTCCTATATCCAGGCTCTCAATTTTCATCGTGTCGTCGATGCCGAAGGACGCGACGCTTACGAACTCGAGATGCGGCGTGTCTATCCCGATTATGTGATGCGCCAGATGAAAGACGGCCGGCTGGTGCCGGCGGAGGCCGCACGTCAGCATCTGATCGTCGATTATGTCGAACCGCTCAGGGGCAACGAAGCCGCGCTGGGACTGGATGTGGCGCCTAACACACACTTGGCGGAAGCGGTGCGCTGGGCGACTGACAGCGGACAGCCGACCTCCACCGCCTTGCTCACGCTTGCGCAGGGCGGCGGGCGCCAGACCGGCTTCCTTGTCGTAATGCCGCTTTACCGCCACGGGATGCCAACCGATACCGTCGATGAGCGCAGGGCCGCTTTCATCGGGGATACGGCCGCCGTGTTCAAGGCCGAGGTGCTGGTCGAGAAAATTCTTTCGGAAAGCGGGATGCTGAACGATCCGTCGCTCAGTATCAGCGTCTATGCCAGCTCCGATATCGATGACCGCAACCTGGCTTTCCGCAGCGGCTCGCGCCCTCTGTCACGCGACGAACTCGCCGCGCAGTCGAAATCGCCGATTCCGCACTGGCTGTTCCGCGATCAGCCGGAACCGGTCATGCATGATTTCGATCTTGCCGGACGGCCCTGGAAGATTGCCATTTCGCGCCAGCCTGAATCGTTCATGGCGCGCCATGCAGGCTCCGTCGCCACCCTGGCGGGAGGAGTTCTAATGAGCCTGCTGATCGTCGGCTTTTTTCACGCTATGTCCATGCGATCGCGGCGCGTGCATAGCCTGGTCGAACAGCGCACCGCGGAACTGCGCCTGGCCAATGACAGGCTGGTCGAGGATATCGCAGCGCGCAAGCGCGCTGAGGATGCCCTGCAGTTGCGCCAGAGAGCGATCGAGGCCAGCGCGAACGCCATCATCATCACCAGCGCCGCGGCGCCGAACTATCCGATCGAGTACGTCAATCCCGCCTTCGAGCGCATCACCGGATATTCCCTGGAGGACGTCATCAACCGCAGCTGCAGCCTGCTCTGGGCGGACGACCGCGCGCAGCCGGAAATCCAGGAAATCATCGCCTCGGTGCGCGAGCTCCGGGAAACGCGCGTCACCCTGCGGACCTACGGCAAGGATGGTCGCATGTTCTGGAGCGACGCTTTCCTTGCGCCGGTGCGCGATGAAACCGGCGTTGTTAATCATTACGTCGTCGCGATCAACGACATCACCGCCACCAAGCGCTACCAGGCCGAATTGGAATTCCAGGCCAACCGCGACACGCTGACCGGACTCGCCAACCGCAACCTGCTGCATGACCGGCTGCGCCAGGCAAGCGCATATGCGACTCGTTACGGGCATCCGGTATGGCTGCTGTTCATGAATCTCGATCGCTTCAAGTTCGTCAACGATACCCTGGGACATCGGGCAGGCGACGAGCTTCTCAAAGTTGTCGCCGACCGCCTGCGCGGTGCGGTGCGCGAGACCGATACGATCGCGCGCATGAGCGCCGATGAATTCGTGCTCATCCTGCCGGAACGCACGGAAGAGCATCTTTCGCCGGTCCTCGTCCAGCGCATCATGGATGCCGTGGCGCAGCCCATCGTCATCGAGGGCTATGAATTCGTCATGGGTTCCAGCATCGGCATCGCCGTCTGTCCATCCGACGGCATGGATGCGGATACGCTGATCAAGCATGCCGGTATCGCGATGTACCGCGCCAAGGAAACGGGCCGGAACAATTTCCAATTCTTTACGCCGGCCATGAACGATCATGCGATGGAGCGCCTGCGCATTGAAAACAATTTGCGCAGCGCGCTCGAACGCGAGGAGTTCTTCCTGCACTACCAGCCGCAGGTCGATCTGGCGACCGGACGGGTGCTCGGCATGGAAGTGCTGATACGCTGGCAGCATCCGGTGCTCGGCATGGTGCCGCCGGACCGCTTCATCGAGCTCGCCGAGGAAATCGGCTTGATCGTCCCGATCGGCGCATGGGTCTTGCGCACCGCCTGCCGCCAGTGCGTCGCATGGCAGCGCGCCGGCCTCGGTCAGTTGCGCGTCGCGGTCAATCTGTCGCCACTCCAGTTCTACCAGGAAGACCTGGTGCATACCGTCAAGGGGGTGCTAGCCGAATCAGGATTGGCGCCGCATCTGCTCGAGCTAGAGCTGACCGAAAGCATGATGATGAACGACATCGAGCATGCGGTCTGCATTCTGCGCGACCTCAAATCAATCGGCGTCCACTTGTCGATCGACGATTTCGGCACGGGATATTCCAGCCTGTCGTACCTGAAGCGCTTCCCCATCGATCTGCTCAAGATCGACCAGTCCTTCGTGCGGGACATCACCATCGACCCCGACGACGAAGCGATCGTGCTGTCCATCATCTCTCTCGCGCACAGCCTGCGCCTGAAGGTCATCGCCGAAGGCGTCGAGACCGAGGCGCAACTCGCCTACCTGAAGCGCCATGGCTGCGATTACATGCAGGGCTACTATTTCAGCCGTCCCCTGCCGGCGCAGGCATTCGAGCAGCTGCTGCGGCAGCGGCGTTCACTCTCGCAAGACACCTCCCATCTTCTCCCGCTGGTGTAGCATGGCTTGCCCGGCTTGCCCGGCTTGCCCGGCGTGACCGCGCCATCACGGCGTCGTCAGCGCGTGTCACTGCCCGGGAACGCACATCTGCAAGCGGAATCGAATCGCTGAATCATCGAGCCGCTACAACAACGAAGCAATACAGCAACGGAGAAAAGGCATGGCCAACACTCGGACAGAACGCGATACCTTTGGTCCCATCGATGTGCCGGCAGACCGGCTCTGGGGTGCCCAGACGCAGCGGTCGCTGCATCATTTCCATATCTCCACCGAACGCATGCCGGCCAGCCTGGTGCTCGCGCTTGCCCACGTCAAGCGAGCCTGCGCGGCCGTCAACCGCGACCTGGGACTGCTTGACGGCAAGAAGGCGGAGGCCATCATCGCCGCAGCCGATGAAGTGATCGCCGGCCGGCATGAGGGGGAATTTCCGCTGTCGGTCTGGCAGACCGGTTCCGGCACGCAAAGCAACATGAACATGAATGAAGTGCTGGCCAACCGCGCATCGGAACTGCTGGGCGGACAGCGCGGAGAAGGCCGGCTGGTGCATCCCAACGACGACGTCAACATGGGCCAGTCGTCGAACGACATCTTTCCCACAGCCATGCATGTCGCGGCGGCCACCAGCACCGCGGAATCGCTGCTGCCGGCGATCGATGCCCTGCGCGGCACGCTGGCGCGCAAGGCCGAGGCCTTCGACGGCATCGTCAAGATCGGACGCACGCACCTGCAGGATGCAACACCATTGACGCTGGGACAGGAGTTCTCCGGCTATGTGGCCCAGCTCGAGCATGCGCATGCGATCGTCTCGGCGTCACTGCCGGCACTGCTGGAACTGGCCGCCGGCGGCACCGCGGTCGGCACCGGCCTGAACACGCACCGCGAATTCGGCGCGCGGGTTGCCGCCGAACTGGAAAACGCGCTTGGCCTGCCGTTCCGGACCGCGCCGAACAAGTTCGCCGCATTGGCCAGCCATGATGCGCTGGTGGCCGCGCACGGTGCATTGAAGACGCTGGCGGCGGCACTGATGAAGATCGCCAACGACGTGCGCTGGCTGGCCTCCGGGCCGCGCTCGGGACTGGGCGAACTCACCATTCCGGAGAACGAGCCGGGCAGCTCCATCATGCCCGGCAAGGTCAATCCCACGCAGTGCGAAGCGATGACCATGCTATGCAGCCAGGTGTTCGGCAATGACGTGGCGCTCAATATCGGCGGCGCCATGGGCAACTTCGAACTGAATGTCTTCAAGCCGCTGATTGCGCATAACTTCCTGCAGAGCGTACGCCTGCTGGCGGACGGCATGCACAGCTTCGACGAGCATTGCGCGCGCGGCATCGAAGCCAATCATGCACGCATCGGCGAACTGATGGAGCGCTCGTTGATGCTGGTGACGGCATTGGCACCGCATATCGGCTATGACAAGGCTGCGCAGATTGCCAAGCGCGCGCATCATGACGGCACCACCCTCAAGCAGGCGGCGCTGGCGCTGGGGCATGTCAGCGAGGAGGACTTTGACCGTTGGGTCAGGCCGGAAGCGATGGTGGCGCCGCGCTGACGTCGGTCGGCGGCGCCCGGTCAGTCATCAGCCGTGCGCCGATTCCATGATCTGTTCGCGCAGCCAGATGTTCGCCGGATCGGCATCGACGTTCGCATGCCAGTACAGGAATACGTCAAAGGCCGGCACGTCGAGCGGGAAGGGCAGAATCTGGTTGCCGAACTGCTGATTGGCAACATGCGCATAGCGTCCCGGCATGGTCAGCAGCATATCGGTCTGGCTCACCACCCGGCAGGCGGCGAAATAATGCTGGCAGCGCAGCCTGATCCGCCTTTCCACGCCGAACCGGCTGAGTTCGAAATCCTCCAGCCCCGGCCCGCGCCGGCGTGAACTGGCCAGGATGTGGTCCTGTTTCAAGTAGGTCTCGAGATCCAGTCCGCCGTCGATGTCGGGATGGCCGCTGCGCGCCACCACGACCGTGGCATCCTGATAGATGCGGGTGTGCATGATGTCGCTCGACAGCGGCAGCAGCACGTCGATGGCTGCATCAAGCGAACCGGCGGCAAGTTCGGTCTCCAGTTCGCGCCGTTCCACATGACTGGCGGCAAGATCCACTTCCGGGGCATGTTCGCGGATGCGCAGCATCAGTGGCGGAAGGATGGTGGATTCCAGCACATCACGCAATGCGAGGTTGAAGCGCTTCTGCGTGCTGGCCGGATCGAATGCATGCACGCCATTGAGCGTCACTTCGAGATTGCGCAGCGAGCGGCGGATCGGATCGATGATGCTGCGCGCCAGCGGCGTCGACACCATCGCATGCCCCTGCCGCACGAACAGCGGATCGCCGAACATCTGCCGCAAGCGGTTGAGCGCATGACTGATCGCCGGTTGCGTCAGGTTCAGCTTCTGGCTGGCACGCGTGACGCTGCCTTCGGTATAGATGGCTTCGAATACCGTAAAGAGATTGAGGTCGACCCGTGATATATGCATGAAATTTATCCAAACAGATAATAACTATTCATTTGATCGATTCTAACCCCGGGGATATGCTTCCTACAACTCGCCGCACTGCGGCAAACCGGAAAGTCTTCAATGGGACAGATTTACCTCGTTCGCCACGGACAAGCGTCGTTCGGCAGCGCCAACTATGACCAGTTGTCGGAACTGGGCCAGGAACAGGCCCGCTTGCTCGGAGAATGGTTCGCCGGCACCCACCAGCAGTTCCACCGGGTCGTCTGCGGCGGCATGAAGCGCCACCGCCAGACCGCCGATGCCTGCATCGCGGCGCTGCCAAAGCTTTCCCGCATCGACCTGGATTGGGAAACCGATCCCGACTTCAATGAGTACGATCACCATGAAGTGTTAGTCAAGCACCGCCCGGAATTCGACGACCCGGGGGAAGTAAAACGTTTCCTTGCTTCCAGTCCAAATGCGAAATATGCATTCCAGGATATCTTCCAGGCAGCCATGTCGCGCTGGATGAGCGGTCATTACGACGGCGAATACCGTGAGCCCTGGCCAGCCTTCCAGCGCCGCTGCGTCGGCGCGCTGCGCAAAGTCATGGCCGGTGCGGAAAAGTCGCAGAGCATCCTCGTCTTCACCTCCGGCGGCACCATTTCCACCATCTGCCAGCACATCCTCAACCTGCAGAACAAGCAGGTGGCGGAACTGAACTGGTCGCTCGTCAATTGCGCGGTGACCAAGTTGCTGTTCCAGGGCGACCGCGTCACACTCAGCACGCTGAACAGCTATGCCCACCTTGAATGGCTGGGCAAGCCCCATACCGTTACTTATCGATAGGAAGAGCATGAGCAACGCAAACCTGTTTGACCTCTCCGGCAAAGTCGCGCTGGTGACCGGCGCCAGCCGCGGCATCGGCGAATCCGTCGCCACCACGCTGGCCGCCTACGGCGCGCACGTGATCGTTTCGAGCCGCAAGCAGGATGCCTGCGAGACGGTGGCAAGCAAAATCCGCGAAGCGGGCGGCTCGGCCGAGGCGATGGCTTGCCATATCGGCGAAATGGCCCAGATCGAAGCCGTGTTCGCCGCCATCGAACAGAAGCATGGGCGTCTCGACGTGCTGGTCAACAATGCCGCGACCAATCCCTATTTCGGACCGATCGTCGATACCGACCTGTCGTCATTCCAGAAGACGCTCGACGTCAACATCCGCGGCTACTTCTACAGCTCGGCGCATGGCGCCAAGCTGATGGCGAAGAATGGCGGCGGCAGCATCGTCAATGTCGCCTCTGTCAATGGCGTCATTCCCGGCGACATGCAAGGCATCTACTCCATCACCAAGGCCGCGGTAATTTCGATGACGCAGGCCTTCGCCAAGGAGTGCGCGAAATCCGGCGTGCGCGTCAACGCGCTGCTGCCCGGCGCCACCGACACCAAGTTCGCGGCGGCGCTGGTGCAGAACCAGGAAGTGCTGAACCGGCTGATGCCGCATGTGCCGATGCGCCGCGTCGCGCATCCCGATGAAATGGCGGGCGCGGTGCTGTACCTGGCATCGAACGCATCAAGCTATACCACCGGTACCGCAATCAATGTCGATGGCGGTTACCTGATCGGATAAGAGTCAGGCAACCGGCAACCGGCAACCGGCAACCGGCAAGAAGCAATGTAAACGAGAGCAGGTGGAGACAAGGCAGCACCATAAAAAACGGCGGCGGGGCGGATTGCTTCCGTCCTGCCAAGCCGATTCGCCACGGCTGCCATCAAGCGTGTAATTCCCGCAATGTCCCGCAGCGGTGCGCCCGGCCGCGCCGCGGGCCTTCGCACGTCCGGTGAAAGGAGACGGTCATGATTCAACATGCAATGCAGCCCGCCAATCCGGCCTACGCCGAGGTCCTGCAGAAGATGGTGCTCGCCATGCCAATGGCGCGCGAACTGGGCCTGCAGTTCAGGCGCATCGAAGCCGGCGAAGTGGATATTTTCATTCCCTACCGCGAGGCATGGAGCTTTCGTCCCGGGCAGATGCAGGCCACCGCGATCTTCGCCGCCGCCGACTTTGCCGCCGTCGCGGCGGCGGGCACCCTGCTGCCGGAAGGCTGGATCAATGCCAGCATCGACTGCACGCTGAAGATCGTCGGCCCCGCCAATGGCGACGCGCTGCTTGCGCGCGGTCGCGTCGTCGATGCGGGCCGGTTGCTTAGCGTCTGCGCAGCCGACGTATTCGCCTTACGTGACGGCAAGGAATCGCTGTGCGCGACGGCGCTGGCCACCGCCCGCAATATCGAAGAAAAAACCAGGTAGCACAACCTGCGCATTCAATCCGAGCATCTTTTTGATGGAGTAGAACGATGGATTTCCAGTACAGCCCCAAGGTCAAGGAATTGCAGAAGCGTCTGATTGCCTTTATGGATGAACACATCTATCCGAACGAGGACCGCTATTACGCCGAGGTCGAATCCAATCGCGCCAAGGGCAATCCCTGGGTGCCGACCGTCGTTATTGAGGAACTCAAGGACAAGGCCCGCGCGCAGGGCCTGTGGAACCTGTTCCTGCCCGAGTCGCATCGCGGCGCGGGATTGACCAACCTTGAATATGCGCCCCTGTGCGAGATCATGGGCCGCGCGTTATGGTCGGCCGAAGTCTTCAACTGCTCGGCTCCCGACACCGGCAACATGGAAACGCTGGAGCGCTATGCCAGCGAAGAACTGAAGGCGCAATGGCTGCAGCCGCTGCTCGACGGCAGCATCCGCTCCTGCTTCGCGATGACCGAGCCGGCGGTGGCGTCCTCCGACGCGACCAACATCGAATCGTCCATCGTGCGCGAAGGCGACGAGTATGTGATCAACGGCCGCAAGTGGTGGTCGTCCGGCGCCAACGATCCGCGCTGCAAGGTCTTCATCTTCATGGGCAAGACCGATCCGTCCAATCCGAACCGTCATCTGCAGCAATCGATGATCGTGGTGCCGCGCAATACGCCCGGCGTGAACGTGTTGCGCCATCTGCCGGTGTTCGGCTACGACGATGCGCCGCACGGCCATGCGGAGATTGCGTTTGAAAACGTCAGGGTTCCGGCATCGAACATCCTGCTGGGAGAGGGCAGGGGGTTCGAGATCGCGCAAGGCCGTCTCGGCCCGGGACGCATTCACCACTGCATGCGCCTGATCGGACTGGCCGAGCGCGCGCTGGAGGACATGTGCAAGCGTACGCTCAAGCGCGTCGCCTTCGGCAAGCCGGTGGCGGAGCAGACAGTGACGCTGGAACGCATCGCCAATGCGCGCATCATGATCGACCAGTCGCGCTTCCTGGTCCTCAATGCCGCTCACATGATGGACACGGTCGGCAACAAGGTCGCGGCGAAGGAGATTGCAATGATCAAGGTGGCTGCGCCCAACATGGCTTGCCAGGTGATCGACTGGGCCATCCAGGCGCACGGCGGCGGCGGCGTGACCAGCGACTTCAAGCTGGCCTACTCGTATGCGCAAGCGCGCACGCTGCGGCTGGCGGATGGGCCGGACGAGGTGCACCGCAACCAGATCGGCAAGCTGGAACTCAAGCGCTATCAATAACCATCGTAAGCATCGCAAGGAGAAGAGATGAGTGCAATCGCATTTGATGGCAAGGCAGTACTGGTTACCGGGGCGGCGAGCGGCATCGGCCGCGCGGCGGCGCTGTCGTTCGCCAGGGAAGGGGCGCGTGTTGCCGTGTCCGACGTCGATGCGGCGGGCGGCGAGGAAACGGCCGCGACGATCAGGCAGGCCGGTGGCGAGGCTGTTTTCATCAGGGCCGATGTATCGAAGTCGCTGGACGTGCAGGCACTGGTCGCCGGCGTGGTCGAACGGTACGGCAGGCTCGACTGCGCCTTCAACAATGCCGGTATCGAGATAGAACACCGGCCGCTGGCCGAGGCCGATGAAGCGACGTTCGACCGCATCATGAACGTCAACGTCAAGGGCGTCTGGCTATGCATGAAATACGAGATCACCCAGATGCTCGCGCAGGGTGGCGGCGTCATTGTGAATACGGCCTCGGTCGCCGGACTGGTGGGCGCACCGACCCAGCCCATCTATGCGGCGAGCAAGCATGCGGTAGTCGGCATGACCAGGACGGCGGCGGCGGAATATGGCCGTGCCGGCATTCGCATCAATGCGGTTTGTCCCGGCATCATTCGCACGCCGATGATGGACCGCGCAATCGAGCGCGAACCGCGCCGCGCGAAGGCGATGGAGAAGGTGCATCCGATAGGGCGCCTGGGCGAGGCGCAGGAAATCGCCAACGCCGCATTGTGGCTCTGTTCCGATAGCGCATCATTCGTCACGGGACATCAGCTTGCGGTGGATGGAGGACTGACGGCCATTTGAGGGAAGTGCCGACGGGAAGGGATGGAAAGCAGAAAAGCAGGTGTGGAAGCAAATGGTGCGGAATACCGTTTCCGATATTCCGCACCACTGGATCAGCGCCGGGGTGCAAGCCGTGTGATCCACTCACTCCTGATCCGCTCTAGCTGGATCGGGGAGCGACTTGTAGAGACTAGTGCTGCCTTGCGTTAGCGAGGCGTGCCGCGACGCAGCAGGTTGACGATGGCCAGCAGGATCACAGCACCCAGGAACGAGACAAGCAGCGAAGAGATGCTGAAGTCATTCTGGTTGATGGTTCCTGTTCCGAACAG
The DNA here is from genome assembly GCF_035916955.1 of Noviherbaspirillum album. NCBI lineage: Bacteria > Pseudomonadati > Pseudomonadota > Betaproteobacteria > Burkholderiales > Oxalobacteraceae > Noviherbaspirillum > Noviherbaspirillum album. Next base: position 123,180 of record NZ_JAWIIV010000003.1, read on the forward strand.
CGGAGCGAGCAGCCAACCGCCAAGCAGTGCACCTACGATACCGACGATGACGTTCAGGAGCATGCCTTGGCTGGCATCTGTACGCATCACGATGCTGGCGAGCCAGCCGAGAATACCACCTACGATAATCCAGATAATAAAATTCATTTTTACCTCCTATGTATGTTGATAGACTGGCTACAAGAATAGACTGGCTGCATGTGAAATGGTTCATGCCGCGGAGCGGCCACTGATCTAGCTCATGCTACTGTGCGAAGACATCGAAGCATCGTGTTTTTCGCTTGATCCCGCCGAGCTGTTTCGATCATTTGCACCTTCAAGCGCATTCCGAACACAGAAAGCATCTCGCATGCAAACCACCGCCGGATGATGAATGCATTGAAGGCGTGCCGCGTGATTGTTAATGCATGCATCGTTCATTGTCATCTGCCTCCGGCAAGCTCCGACTCCGAATGCTCAATTGATACCGCGGCCGGGAGAACCTGTTCCGTTCCGCCTGTACCGCCTCTCATTCTCGGTCGGAAGCGGCGAGAATCCTTCGTCGTCTTCCACCAGGACCGTGACTCCCGGCTGAATGGTCTTCAGATAGCTGGCATATGCATAGGCATCCTCCTTTTCATCAAATGACGCGATAGGCTGTTCGCCACCTTTCTCGGATATGTCCCAGGTGTCATTCAAGCCTGGCGAGATGCAGATGACGGTCGTTTCAAGCGTGTCTGTTTCCACGTCTGTTTCTCCTTGCTGCGCGGTGATGTCGCCACATGCCGATGCAGTGTGGCCAGTGTCGCGAAAGGGGAAGGCATCGCAGGCGCTGGTTCCGCTCCGCTTGCCTTCGCTGATGAACACTGGTTGATTCATGATGATGACGTCGCCGTTCGCATTGCATATTCCGTACCGCGCGTCATGCTCATTGAGCGCGCATTCATCGAAGTCGCGTAAGGACGCTGTGCGACACAATGCATGCTTCGCATGACGTGCGAGTGAAATTCAGTAGCTCTTGATGAATAAGGCACGCGGTTCGTCGACGCGCCCTCTGCCGGTATGCCTGCAACCAGTGCCTGCGTGCCGGCATGTGTTCTGTGTGACCGTATCCCAATTCATAACAATCTCCTTGTCATTGATAGTGGGAAAGCCCATCGGGCCATTTGTGTCTGCAGTGCCTGTGCAAGTCCTGTGCCTAGAGCAAGCCAGTCGCGGGCCATCGGAACGATGGCGAAGGAAGATGCAATGCATGCCGTGCGGCGCCGGGGTGCTCGCTACGACGAAGGGCGGCATGTTTCCCTGTGTTGAAAGGGCATTGCGCCATGGGACGGGCCTCCTGTACGGTTCATCGCATGCTCGGGACTGCCGGCAGGGGCAGGGAGGGCATGAGAACATGGATGGCTTGGGAAAGACTCTAGCCCATTTGGCAATTTGCTCGTGTAAATGTTCCAAGCATTGTTGAAAACAATACAGGCAGAACTTGCTGGACTTTCCCGTTGTCCATGTTGTTGAAGCGTATGCCCCGGCAGGGACTCATGCCTGGGGAACTCGCTTGCAATACCTCTTGAATGGTTGCCTGGGCAGGCTAATCGACGCTTATTTGCGCTGCCGCAGTTCAAGAAAAAAATGGAGACAATTTCTGGTGTGGTAGGAAACTTAATCAGTGTCAAGTTGTCATTTGTTACACCCGAGTACGATCGGTTACAACGTCACCACAGGAGCACATCATCATGACTGAACACGCGTTGGCAGGACAGGAAAGCTACGATCCGAATCGCCTTCTGGATACTCTGCTTGAAAAAATGAATCTCAAGAACGATGCGGCGCTCTCGCGCATGCTTGAAGTCGCGCCGCCGGTCATCAGCAAGATTCGCCACCGCCGTCTGCCGATCGGCGCATCGCTGCTGATCCGCATGCATGAAACCACCGGCATGAGCATCCGCGAGCTGCGCGATCTGATGGGCGATCGCCGTACCAAGTATCGCCTGAGCGATGCCCAGGGCAAGCCGAAACCGGCACCGGATGCCGCGCCCGCCCAGCCCCAGCAGAACCAGGCCAGCATGCATTAACCCGGTCCAGCTTTGCATCTGCACGGTGGCGCATGTCGCAGGCTGATGCAAAGTGCGGCAGCAGCCTCATGTGGGATTCGGCTCCGCTGTGATTGTTGGTTATTGCTGGACTTATCGCCTCGCTCGCGGCGACGTGTACGCGCCGGTCCCAGGACCGGCGTCATCGTTTCATCTCCTCTAAGATTTCCATCCGATACGGTCCACATGAATCCGGGCCGAGTCTTGCACCTCCGGAAATAATTGACCCAGATCAATGTTTTTGCGAGTGCCGCTCTCTATGCTGCGATACGTCTTCCGCTTGTCCCGGAAACGCTCATCAGCCATAGAGGGACGTTCCAATGCTACCCAGCCTGACCATCAAATCGCGCCTCATCTTCGTCGTCGCTTTCTTGTCCCTCATGTGCATCGCCGGAGGCGTGATCGGCTTGGGCAGCCTGTCGCTGGCCAATGCCGGCCTGGAAGACAATTATCGGCATCGGCTGCTGCCGGTCAGCCAGCTCGACCAGCTTGTCCGGCTGATGGAAAAGAACCGGATCGAACTGGCGGATGCCCTGGATGGCGAGCCGGCCGAAACAGGACGGCGGCTCGATGCGATCGGCAAGCGCATCGGCGAAATCGATGCGGCATGGAAGACGCTGTCGCTCGGCGTGAAGGAGCGACAGACGCCCGAAGAAGCGGCGCTGATGGAAGGATTCGAAGCTGCCCGCAAGCGATTCCTGGAACAGGGCCTGAACCCGGCCATCACCGCGCTGCGCGCCAGCGATGCCGCCACCGCGTCTCGCATCGTGCATGGCGGACTGGAAGGATTTGCCGCACCGGTCGACGAGGCGGTGTCGGCGCTCATGCGGCATCACCTGGAAGCAGCGCGGCTGGATTATGAACGCAATCAGCGCATTCACTACTGGGTCAAGATCTCGTGTGCGGCCGGCATCTTGCTTGCTGTACTGCTCGGCACCGTGATTTGCATCTGGCTGGTGCATGCCATTGCAAGGCCGCTTGCTTCCGCAGTCGATGTCGCGCGGCGGGTGGCCGCGGGCGATCTCAGCAATGACATCACCGTCAACACCAGCGACGAGACCGGTCAGCTGCTGCTGGCGCTGAAAGACATGAATGCCAGCCTCGTCGGCATCGTCCGCGAAGTCCGGAGCGGCACGGAAACCATTGCCACCGCATCGGGCCAGATTGCCACCGGCAACCAGGATCTGTCGGCGCGTACCGAGAGCCAGGCCAGCTCGCTGGAAGAGACCGCGTCGTCGATGGAGGAGCTGACCGCGACGGTGAAGCAGAATGCGGACAGCGCCGAGCAGGCCAACCGCCTGGCACTGTCGGCATCCGAAGTGGCGGTGAGAGGCGGCACGGTGGTGATGCAGGTGGTCGAAACCATGGGTTCCATCAATACCTCCGCACGGCGCATCGTCGACATCATCGGCGTCATCGACAGCATCGCGTTCCAGACCAATATTCTTGCGCTCAATGCCGCCGTGGAAGCCGCGCGGGCTGGCGAACAGGGCAGGGGCTTCGCCGTGGTGGCCACCGAAGTGAGGCAGCTTGCCCAGCGTTCGGCCGCCGCCGCCAAGGAAATCAAGACGCTGATCGACGATTCGGTGGAAAAAGTGGATGCAGGCGCGCGGCTGGTCGATGAAGCCGGCGCCACCATGCAGGAAATCGTGCAGAGCGTGCGCCGCGTCACCGACATCATGGGCGAGATTTCGGTGGCGAGCAAGGAACAGACCGACGGCATCCAGCAGGTCAACCAGGCTGTCAATCAGATGGACGAAGTAACGCAGCAGAATGCCGCCCTGGTCGAGGAAGCGGCGGCAGCAGCGGCGTCGCTGCAGGATCAGGCCGTCAGCCTGACCCGGGTGGTCGGCATCTTCAAGCTGGCAGGCGACCATGAGCAGGAGCACTCCCAGGGCCGGTTCCTTGGCCTTGAATCCAGCCTGCCGCAGGCCGCCATCGTCATGCCGACATCAGCACCGGTACGCGTGTCGCTTCCAGCACCGCGCGCGTGACCGCGCCCAGCATCAGTTCGCGGAACCGCATGTGGCCGTAAGCGCCCATCAGCAGCAGGTCGGAACCGCGGGTGTCGGCAAGGCCGATCAGCGCCTCGCCTACGGCGCCCTCCGGCTGCCGCTGCAAGACTTCCGCATGTATTCCATGGCGTGCCAGGTATTGCGCGAGGTCGCGGCCCGGCGACATTGACTGGCTGCGCGCATCGAAGCTGACGACCTCTACATGCTGGGCGCGCCGCAGCAGGGGAAGCGCGGAGGCAACGGCGCGAGCCGCTTCCATGCCGGCATCCCAGGCGATCAGCACGCGCGTGCCGATATTGTCGAAGCGGCCGGTATGCGGCACCACCAATACCGGCCGGGCCGAATTCAGTACCACGAACTGGGCGAAATCCGGCATGACGACCGGTGATCGCTCCTCCGGGTCGTTTTGTCCGATCACCACCAGGTCGGCATAGCGTGATTGCAGGCAAATGCCGCCGCCGGCCTCATCGTCGACCAGCCGCTTCTCGTACGAGGACAGCCCCAGCTTCTGCACGCTGGATTCGAAATCCTCAAGACCCTGCCGAGCGCGGTGACGCAGGAAATCAAGATGGGTACGCAGGTTGGGGTCGAGTTCGGCCAGCATGCGGGCCTGCACCAGGTAACGCGATGCACCGGTGGTCGCGGTGCCGATCAGGTGTGCCTGTTCCGTCATGGCGACTGCGGCGGCAATCTTGATGCGCTCACCAGCCGAGGCGGATTCATCGACATGCACCAGGATGGTTTTGTAAGACATGGCTTCATCGTTTGCCGTGGCACGAACGGCAACGCGGCTTGCTCTCGATGCCGCCACCTTAGCGTCAAACCATCGGGGCGTAGCATGCCGAATCGGTGCGGTTTGAGACGCATCAAGGCCTCGTCGATGGCCGCGCCCGGAACGGCGCAAAAGCCGGCTTGATTTCAGGAGCACCCACCATAGAATGAGAAGTATTGCGCCGCCAATGGAGTTCCCATGCGCTTGTCCAAGCTTTGCAGCCTTCGCATTCAGCACGCCTTTCGCCATTGCCTTGCACACAGGCAATCCAAGCCTTCCCAGCCTGACGGCGCTGCCGGCCGCGGAATGAGCCGCCGGTGACCGTCGCCTATTTCCGCTTCTATGCCGAGCTGAATAATTTTCTTGCGCCCTGGCAGCGCCAGCAGTGTTTCAGCCACGTCTGTTCGCGCGATGCGAGCGTCAAGCACATGATCGAGGCGCTCGGGGTTCCCCATACCGAGGTCGAGCTCATCCTGGTGGATGGCGTGTCGGTGGATTTCTCGCACAGGCTGCAGGATGGCGAACGGGTGAGTGTCTATCCGTCGTTTCACGACATCGATGTGACGCCTTTAACAAGGCTGCGCCCGGCGCCGCAGGGCGTCGACAGGTTCATCGCGGATGCGCACCTGGGCCAACTGGCGCGCAACCTGCGCATGCTCGGTTTCGATGTGCTCTACCGCAACGATTACAGTGATGCCGAAGTGGCGCGCATAGCCGCCAGCGAAGACAGGATCGTGCTCACGCGTGACCGCGACTTGCTGATACGAAAGGAAATCGTGCGCGGCTGTTACCTGCACTCGGTGGCTTGCGATTTGCAGATGGCCGAAGTGCTGAGCCGTTTCCGGCTGGCGGCCGCGGTCAATGCCTTCAGCCGCTGCCTCAACTGCAACGGCCTGCTGCAAAGCGTACCGAAGTCCGATGTGCAGGAACGCGTTCCCGACCACAGTCGAAAGGCATATGACCGCTTCTATGAGTGCCAGGGCTGCGCGCAGGTCTACTGGGAAGGTTCGCACGTCGCCAGGATGCGCCAGCGCGTGGCCCGGATGCTCGGCGAGGAAAGCGTCGCCGGGCAGGAAGACGGATCCGTGCGCAAATAAATGCGGCACCCCCCCGCGGGCAAGAGTTGCATGAAGGAAGAGCATCCTGCATTTTTCTGCTATAACGCGGCATCGGCAATCCATATCCTCCCGCGCATGAACAAACTCTACTCCACCGCCTGCGAACGCAACCGCGATCCCATCCTCCAGATATTGCGCGGCGTGCTTGCCAATGCCGGCCGCGTGCTGGAAATCGGCAGCGGCACTGGTCAGCATGCGGTCTACTTCGGTGCCGCGTTGCCGCACCTGAGCTGGCAGACCAGCGACCTTCCGCAGAACCATCCGAGCATACAGGCGTGGATTGCCGAGGCCGGCCTGTCCAACGTACTGCCGCCGATCGCGCTCGATACCGCCGCCGGCCCCTGGCCGCAGCAATCCTTCGACGCGGTATTCACCGCCAATACCTGCCACATCATGGCGTGGGATGAGGTGGTGGCAATGTTTGCCGGCATCGCGCGCGTGCTGCGGCCCGGCGGGGCCGTCTGCATCTACGGGCCCTTCAACTACGGCGGACGCTTCACCAGCGACAGCAATGCCCGGTTCGATGCCTCGCTGAGGGAACGTGCCGCGCACATGGGCCTGCGCGACTTCGAGGCGATGGATGCACTGGCGCGCGGACATGGCCTGGAATTGGCGGCCGACCATGCGATGCCGGCCAACAACCGCCTGCTCGTCTGGATCAAAACCGCCTGATGCTTCAGTGAATGTGCAGGTTCGCCTGCACGCGCAGCAGGTCGGTGAAATGTTCGGCCGATACCGGCTCGCTGAAGAAGAAGCCCTGCACGCTGTCGCAATCGTTGTCGCGCAGGAAGTCGAACTGCTGCTGGGTTTCCGCGCCTTCCGCGATCACGCTGCATTCGAGGCTGTGCGCGAGGTTGATGATGGCCTTGGTGATTGCCGCATCGCTGCGGCTGAAAGGCACGCCCTGCACGAAAGACTGGTCTATCTTCACGGCACGGATCGGGAACTGCTTCAGATAGGCCAATGACGAATAGCCGGCGCCGAAGTCGTCGATGGCCACGCTGACGCCGATGTCGCGCAGCGCGTTGAGCACCGCGATGGCCTTGTCCGGGTCTGCCATGACGGCGCTTTCCGCTATTTCGAGTTCGAGGTAGCGGGCCTCCAGCATGGTTTCGGCAAGGATATTGGTGATGTTGTCGATCAGCTTGTCGTCGCCGAGCTGGCGTGCCGACAGATTGACCGCCACTTTCATCCGTGCCGGATTGATCCTCTGCCATTCGCGGTTCTGCCGGCATGCGTTGCGGATCGCCCAGTAGCCGATGGAATGGATCAGGCCCACTTCTTCGGCCAAGCGGATGAAGCGCTGCGGGGGCACCGCGCCGAACACCGGGTGATTCCAGCGCAGCAGCGCCTCCATGCCGCTGATGCGGTTGCTCATCACATCCATCTTCGGCTGGTAGAGGATGAAAAGCTCGTTGTTCTCGATGGCCCGGCTGAGCGCGGTTTCCATCGCGATCCTTTCTTCCGCATGCCGGTTCATCTCAGGCGAGTAATAGCGATAGTTGTTGCGTCCCACCTGCTTGGCCTGGTACATCGCGGTGTCGGCGTGCTTGAGCAGCGTCTCCACGTCGGTGCCGTCGCTGGGATAGCTGCTGATGCCGATGCTGGTGCTCATGACCAGCGTCTCGTTGCCGATAACGAGCGGAGGGCGAAAAGCGGAGAGAATCTTTTCCGCGATCACATTGCCGCGATGCGGCTCGTCGACATTCTCCACCAGCACGACGAACTCATCGCCGCCGAGCCGCGCCACGGTATCGGATTCACGCAGGATGTTCTCCAGGCGCCTGGCCGCCTCCTTGAGCACGAGGTCGCCGGCGGCGTGTCCTAGCGTATCGTTGATCAGCTTGAAGCGATCGAGGTCGAGAAACAGGACCTCGACCGATCTTCCGGGCCGTTCCGCGATCGACAGCGCATGCTCCAGGCGCTGGTACAGCAGGATGCGGTTAGGCAGGCCGGTCAGCGAATCGTAATGCGCAAGGTATGCCATCTGCTGCGCGGTGCGCTTGCGCTCGGTGATGTCGCGGGCGATGAATAGCGACGCCGGCCTTCCGCGATACATGAACACCGAGGAATTGAGCTCCAGGTCCACAGCCACGCCGTCGAGTCGCCTGATGCCGAGCTCGGCCGGCCCCACGGCCTCGCCCTCCTGGACATGCTCGATGCGCTGCCGCACGGCGTCGTGGAACTGCGGCAGCAGGAATTCATACAGCGAACGGCCGATGATCTGGCTGGCATGCGACGCGCCGAAGAGGCAAACGGCCGCCTGGTTGGCCAGTACGAAACGGCCGTCCTGCTGCGCGAGGATGGCGTCGGGCGAGAGTTCGACGACAGTGCGGTAGCGTTCCTCCGCTTCCCGAAGGGAAACCTCGGCCTCCTTGATGTGGGTGATGTCCTGCACCGTGCCGAACATCTTTACCGCCCGGCCGTTCTCGTCCTTCTGCAACTGCCCGCGCCCGGCGACATTGCGCACGCTGCCGCCGGGCGGAATGATCCGGTATTCGAGGTAAAACGGCTGGCCGGTGTCGCGGCATGCCGCGATCGCACGGCCCATGGCTTCGCGGTCATCCGGGTGAATGAGCTGCCGGACGTTGTCGAGCGTTGAGGGAAACAGGTTCTTGCTGACCTTATACAACCGGTACAGTTCGTCCGACCAGGTAAATTCATTCGTTTCGAGATTCCAGTTCCAGCTGCCGATCTGGGCCAGCGACTGCGCTTCCGACAACTCGCTTTCGCTTTGCGCCAGCTCTCTCTCCACGTGCTTGCGCGCCTCGATGTCTTCCATCAGCGCATCGGTACGCTCGCGCACCCGCTGTTCCAGGCTATCGCGCTCGGCGCGCAAGGCTTTCTCGACCGCGGCATGCCGATAGACCAGGCTGGACAGCGCCAGGCCAGTGGTGCCGATCACGCAGATATAGACCATCAGCAGCATGAGCGAAGTCGCCACATCGGGGTTGACAAAGGGACTGAGGCCATCCGCGGTATGCCAGGCGGCGGCGGCGCAGATGATGGCGGTCGTCCAGTTGACGCTGGCGAAATTGAACCGGAACGCCGCCCACAGCAAAAAGGGAATCGGCAGGTAGACGATCGGCTTGAACGGCAACAGGCCGGCGAATGCGATCTGGGTCGCGGTCAGCAGCAGGGCCAGGAACAGGCCGGCTTCCAGCAGTTTCAAGCGGGGCCAGGACTGGCCGCGGGCGAAGTTGAGCGACATCAGCAAAGGCACGCCGACGATCATGCCGGTTGCGTTCCCCATCAGCCAGGTCAGCCAGGTAAGGGCAGCCTGGTCCGGCGCGCCGGACTGCTCAGGATAAGCGATGCTCATCGCCGCCGTCCCGAATGTCGCGCCGATGACGGAACACAGCACTGCGATGCCGACAAAGCGAAAGATCGGTCCCTGATGGATGAATCCCCGGCGAGACGGATAAAAGCGATCGATCAGATACACGACCGTGCAAGCTTCCAGCGTGGCGCCGATGCCGATCGCCAGCGACGAAATCAGCGGAATGCCGGACGACAGTACGGTGCTGAGGATGGCGCCGATCAGGACGCCCGGGGCGATCCGGTAACCCAGCCGCAGAATCGCGCAGACTGCCAGCGCCGCCGGCGGCCACAGGGGGCTGACCATGCCCGGAAGCATGCCGAAGCTGAAGGAAAGAAGGCAGCTCAGGTAATACAGCAGGGTGAATGCGACAAACGCGGAGAGGCAGGGCATCCCGGCCGTCCATCGGCCCGGCGAGGGATTTTGGCTCGCATGACTTTTCAGAAATCTGAACAAGTTCATCTGAGGCCTTCGCAGTTGAAGCGATGAGGAAGTCGAGCGCGTCGTTGCACAACCAGCCTGTTCAATATGCCATTTCTTTTTACTTATTCTGTTGAATTGGCGCAAACGGCAAGAGAACCGTCCTGCAAGCTATGACGCCGTTCGAGACTATTGGTTTCTGGGCTTCGAAACCACATCGATTTCCATGTTGACCTACGCATCGACTTCCCATTCCGGCGAATGCCGGCAGCACGTGCGCAAGCGGCTTTCATGCAACATCGCGGAAGATCATGCGTCACGTTCCTTGATGCATAAAATGCAATTAATTTGAGATTTGTCAAACTCTTGAGATATAGTTTCGTAACAGAAACACAGGGCTGAAATCCGGCGAAAACCTGGCAAAAGTCCGGCGGAAGTAGGGCGATGGTCGCACGGTCGCACGATAACGACGCCGGATTCTTTCGCAGACGCTTGCCGGCTTTACATCACCAGACTTTTCCTGACAAGCGCACTATGACATCTCCCACACTTCGCCTCATCGCCGGCGCGGCATTGACCACCCTTGCGCTGGCCTGTCACTCGGCGGAGGACGATGCCATAGGACGCTTCGAAATCAATCGCTTCGAGGTGGCCGGCAATACGCTGCTGGCCAAGGTGCAGATTGATCGCGTCCTGGCGCCCTATACCGGAAAAAGCCGCAGCTTCGGCGACGTCCAGCAGGCGCTCGAGGCGCTGGAAGCGGCATATCACGGGATCGGTTATCACGTCGTTCAGGTCGCCTTGCCGGAACAGGAACTCAACCAGGGTGTGGTGAAGCTGCAGGTGATAGAAACCAGGCTGGGGAAAATTCGCGTCGAGGGCAGCTTGCACCACGATGAAGCAAATATCCGGCGCAGCGTGCCCGAGTTGCGTGAAGGCGTCCCCCCCGATCTCGGGCGGATATCGTCCAGCCTCAAGCTAGCCAATGAAAACCCCAGCAAGAAAACCACGCTGCAGCTGCAAAGCGGCGAGCGCGACGATGAAATCGATGCGCTGCTCAAGGTCAGCGATGAAAAGCCATGGCGCGTCGCCGCCATGATCGACAACAGCGGCAACAGGACCACGGGCCAGACGCAGCTGACCACGCAGCTGCAGTATGCCAACGTCGCCAACGCCGACCATGTGCTCAGCCTGCAATACACCACCACGGTACAGAAGCCGAGCCAGGTCAGCGTGTACGGCGTCGGCTACCACATTCCCTTTTACTCGCTCGGCGATTCGATGGACCTGTTCGCCAGCTATTCCGATGTCGACTCCGGGTCGGTGCTGGCCGGCATCGTCAACCTGCAGGTCAGCGGCCGGGGCACGATACTCGGCGCCCGCTACAACCAGAACCTGCGCCGCGCGGGCGATTATGAATCCCGCCTGAGCTACGGTCTCGACCACCGGGAGTACCGCAACAACGTGCTGGTTCAGGGCACGCAGCTCGGCAACGATGTGACCGTCCATCCGCTCAGCGTCACCTACGGCGGCACCTGGACGCTGGCGCAATCCGAATTCAATTTCAACGTCACCGGGATGCGCAACCTGCCCGGCGGGGAGCGCGGTACGCAGGCCGACTTCGATCGGGTGCGGGCAGGCGCGCGTGCGGCCTACACCATCCTGCGCTACAACGCCAACTATGTGCGCGCATTGCCGGGCGACTGGCAGCTGCGGCTCGGCTTCACTGGCCAGCAGACCGGCGATGCCCTGGTGCCCGGCGAGCAGTTCGGCGCGGGCGGCGCGACCACGGTGCGCGGCTTCAACGAACGCGACCTGTCCAACGACCGCGGCCAGCTGATCAATGCCGAGCTGTACACCGCTAACCTGTGCACCGGAATGACGGCGATCGCGGCGCAATGCCGGGCGCTGGCCTTCTACGATGCCGCCCAGGTCCGCCGCAACGATGCTCTGCCCGGCGAGCAGGACAATGCATCGATTGCCAGCGTCGGACTCGGCATGCGCATGGCCGTGGGCAAAAGCATGACCATGCAGCTCGACTACGGACGTGTGGTCAACGCAGGCGTGACGCAGGCCAGGGGCGATAGCCGGGTGCATGTCCGGATCGGCCTGACATACTGAAGAATGAAGGAAGCTGAGGAACACATGAGAAGCCAAGCCAGAACCAGCGGCGGGAAGGATGCGATCGCTTTCCGCGGCATGAAGCGCCGCCTCCTGCCCATGCTGATCGCGGGCTGCTGCCTGCCTTCACTCTCGACGGGCAATCCGCTAGGCGCGCAAGTCGTCAACGGACAGGCAGTCTTCAGCCAGCAGGGCAACCTGCTGTCGATCACCAATACGCCCGGCGCCATCATCAACTGGCAGAGCTTCTCGATCAATCCCGGCGAAATCACCCGCTTCATCCAGCAGAACCCGAACAGCAGCGTCCTCAACCGCATCGTCGGCCAGGACCCGTCGCAGATCCTCGGCGCCCTGCAATCGAACGGCCGGGTTTTTCTCGTCAATCCCAACGGCATCCTGTTCGGCAAGGATGCGCGCATCGACGTCAACGGCCTGATCGCCTCCACGCTGGCAATCAGCAACGAAGATTTCATCAATGGACGGATGAACTTCAAGGCTGGCGACCGTGCGGCCGGCTTGAAGAACCAGGGCGCCATCACGACACCGGCGGGCGGCAAGGTCTACCTGATTGCGCCGAACGTGGAAAACAGCGGCATCATCAACTCGCCCAATGGCGAGGTACTGCTCGCCGCCGGCCATACTGTGCAGCTGGTGGATTCGCTCGATCCGAACATGCAGGTCGTGCTGAGCGCGCCGGAACACGAGGCGCTCAACCTGGGGCAGGTGATTGCCCAGGCCGGCAGGACGGGCATGATGGGTGCGCTGGTGAAGCAGCGCGGCATCGTCAATGCGGACAGCGCAGTGATCGGCGAGAACGGCAAGGTGGTGTTCAAGGCAAGCCGGGATGCCTTGCTGGAAGCTGGAAGCCGCACCAGCGCGCGCGGCGCGGGCAAGGGCGGTGAAATCCAGGTGCTGGGCGAACGAGTCGCCATCAATGGCGACGCGCAAGTCAATGCCGATGGCAGTCAGGGCGGAGGCAGCGTGCTCGTCGGTGGTGATTACCTCGGTAAAAATCCGTCCATCATGAACTCCAGGCACAGCTTCGTCGGCGAGGATGCCGTCATCAGCGCCAGTGCCACGGATGCCGGAGACGGCGGCAAGGTCATCGTCTGGTCCGACGGCGCGACCGGCGTCTATGGCAGCATCGCGGCCGAGGGCGGTCCGCAGTCCGGCAACGGCGGCTTTGTCGAAACCTCGGGCGCAAAGCTGAGCGTAGCGGGCGCGCGCATTTCCACGTCGGCCCCGAAGGGAAATGCCGGTAGCTGGCTGCTGGATCCCACCGACTTGAACGTAGTCAGCACCCTGACCTCCGCCGGCAGCACGGACACGGCGGATTTCGATGCATCATCGAACAATGATGCCGGCGAAGTCCAGGTGTCGGCGATCAACTCGGCTACCGGAAGTGTCACGCTTACCGCCACCAACAACATTACGGTGAGCAGCGCGATTTCTCGTGCGAGCACCAATCAGGCACTGACGCTGCAAGCCGGCAACAACATTGCAATCAACAACAGCATTGATACCAACGGCGGAAGCCTTGACCTGCGGGCCGGTGGCGGTATCACGCAAAATTCTGCAAGCGTAATCACTGCGAATCAGCTCACGGCAACGGCGACGGCGGGCAGTATTGCGATGGCCGGGTCCAACGCGGTCGGCAGTTTCACCGGATCTGCGGCTACGTCGCTCGACTTCAAGAATGGCGCGACTGATCTTGCGGTGCAGGGGCTCGCCGCAGGCGCTAATGCAGCGGCGAACGTTAAGTCAGGCTCAAGACTGACAGTTAATGGCATGAGTCCATGGTCGGGAAGTGGTAGCAGGACGCTGGCGGCACAGGGAGACTTGGTATTCAACGCCAGCCTTGCCGCCGCGGGCAATACCGGAAGCACATTCAAGCTGCTTGCCGTCGGCAATGTAAACATCAATTCGGTTATTAATTCCGGGAGTGCTCACACGACGATCATCGGCGGCTGGGATGGAGTGGATGCAAGCCCGCAAATCAGCTCCAGCACTGCAAGCAGCATCAACTTCGGATCGGGCTCCGCACTGCGCAGCTCCGCCACGGCCATCTACAAGGCGGGCTCGGGCGGCATTGCGACGACCGGTGCCGGCGGGGGCGCTTTTGGGGAATTCATCGCGAGCCCCTACGTTGCCCTGTATTCGAAGGGCGGCATTTCCGTCGGCAAGCTGGATGGCTTCCTGATGGCGAAAGCCGGTGGCGATATTTCAATTGCCGACTCGGGCGCATTCACTCTCGCAAATGATACGGCCTACGATCCGCTGGTTTCGGCCGGCGTATCCACCAGCAGCGGCAATATCACGATCAAGGCAGCCGGCGGCGCGCTCAGCAGCATTGATGCCCCCGTTTCCGCAACTGGAACCGTAACGATCAACTCCGACAAGCTCAAAGTCAATGCGGCTGTAAGCGGAACGAAAGTTGTGCTGGCGCCGGTCACCTCGAACACTACGATCGAAGTCGCCACGACCAATACGGTAAAAGAAGACCCGGGCATGCGATTGACCGTAGCCGAACTGAACAGGGTCAATGCCGGCATCCTCGCTATCGGCGACACATCCAGCGGCGCCCTTGCAATCCAGGGACAATTGTTGGGCGGGACGGGTGGGGCGCTTCAACATGTCACCGCAGGCCTGAGCCTGTATTCCGGCGGAGCAGTCACGCAAACCCCCGGCAGCACGATCGATGGCGGATTCAAGGTGCAGGCGACAGGCAGCAGCGTCACGCTGACCGAAAATAACTCGACGGGTGTCATAGCCGGTGCTGCCAGCAGCGGCGACTTCAAATACCGCTCGATCAACGGGATATCTGCGCAAACCATTGACGGTGTTGCCGGCATTTCCGCGCCCAGTGGAAAAACCGTTCAACTGGTCTCCACCCATGCAACGGCTGGCATCGGACAGAGCAGCCGCATCATCGGTGGCTTGCTCGAGCTCGAAACACCCGGGCCGGTCATGCTGAGCAATTCCGCAAACAGCGTTGAAAAGGTGAGCGCCGCGCTGAATCCTAACGGTACCGGAACCGGCTCCTTTTCGTTGACAAACGGATTCTCCGACGGTTGGGAGGTATCAGGTATCACGACCAAGAACCAGGCGATTACCCTGCAGTCCTATCAAGGCAGGGCAAGCATTGCCGGAAACGTGGATGCCGGAACCGGAACGGTGAACGTGACCTCACCCAATCTGCATATCGGCGGAAGTTCCAGCATCACGGGCAGCAACGTCACGCTGACCGCCAGCGACGGCGATGGGAAGATTACCCAGCTGGCCGGCAGCACGGTGACCGGCACTACCGGCCTGCATCTTTCAGCGGATGACCTTGAGATTGCCGGCACGCTGGTCGGTGGTTCAGGTGGGTCGACGCAAGTGAGCTTCTCCACAAGGACATCGGACCGCACAATGGAAATTGCAGGTGCCGCATCGACGCCTGGCGCCTTGAGCATCACGCAATCCATTCTCGCCAAAGTCAATCCCACAGGCTTTAATGCCGGATCGATCGTATTCCGCAGCGAGGGCGGCGCCGTGAATTTCAAGGGGAACTACACCAGTCCCGGCAGCGGCGGCGCATATACCAATATCTATGCGGGTTCGATAGGACAGGATGGCGGCACCTCGATCAGCGGTGGACTGCATGCTGCCGCGAGCGTCGGGTCCATCGATTTGCAGGAGGCAAACGCAATTACCAACCTGGGCTCGCTGATTTCGTCGGGTTCGGCGGGTTACGTGAAGATCAAGACCGGTGTGCCGAACCTGAGCATTTTCGGCGCCATTTCTGCCGGCAGCAGCGGACTGGAAATTACCAATACCGCCGGCGGCATTTCAGTAGGCAGTGCTCAAATTGCCAGCGCCGGCAGCGCCTTGCTTCACTCCAAGGGTAACCTGGTCATCTCGGGTTCAAGCGCGGATGCGTTCGTAAAAGCCGTTTCGGGAGTTCATCTTAACGTAGAAGGCGACCTGGATTTCTACCAGTCGGCCAGCAACAAATCTTATGTCGCATCGCTGTCGTCCGCGCCGGTCAATCTGACATTCGGTAACGCGACCGGCAAGATCAACTACAACTCGGTCAAGGCCACCACGACCACATCGGGCAACAATGGTTTCTTCTCGAGCGGCGTGCCCGGGTCGGGTGGAAACCCGGCCGTGCTGGGTACGACATTGGTCATTACAGGCGGCAATGCAGGAACGCTAACAACCGTTCCAACGACTACCGCTCCGCCCGCGACACCAACGCCGCCTTCAGCGCCGGTACCTAGCCTTGACGCGTGCATTGCGAATCCGGCCCAGACAGGATGCGCATCCGTTCTGCCGACATTCAGCCAATGCACCAGCGCTCCTGCCACCGCGGGATGTTCCGTCGTGCTGCCGACGCTGGACCAATGTTCAAGCTCTCCGGCACTGGCAGGCTGCAGCGCGGTGCTCCCGACGCTGAGCCAATGTACCAGCACGCCATCGGCCGCAGGCTGCTCCGTTGTGTTGCCGACACTCGCCGCGTGTACAGTCGCACCGTCCACGGCAGGTTGCGGCGTGGTACTTCCGACGCTGAGCCAATGTGCGAGCACACCATCGGCTGCCGGCTGCTCCGCCGTGCTGCCTACACTTGCCGCCTGCATCACCACACCGGCGGCAGCGGGCTGCAGCGTGGTGTTGCCGACACTGAGCCAATGCATCAGCACGCCTGGCGCCACCGGTTGCTCGGTCGTGCTGCCTGCACTTGCCACCTGTACAACCACACCGACGGCAACAGGCTGCAGCGTAGTACTGCCGACCCTGAACCAATGCATCGGCACGCCGGCCGCTGCCGGTTGCTCTGCCGTCCTGCCCACGCTCACCGCCTGTACGAGCGTGCCAGCGACTGCCGGTTGCAACGTGGTACTGCCAACCCTTAGCCAATGCACCAGCACGCCGGGTGCCGCCGGCTGTAACGTGGTACTGCCCACACTTGCCGTTTGCACAACCGCGCCGACAACGGCAGGCTGCACCGCCGTGCTGCCGACGCTGGCGCAGTGCGTCGCCACGCCATCGCTTTCCGGCTGTTCGGTGGTGGTGCCGATCGCCAGCAAGTGCACGGTCGATCCGGCCGCCGTGGGTTGCTCGACAGTGCTGCCGAGCGTTACTCCTCAGGCACGTCCGATCGTGAGCGAAACGATCGCTTCCACATCGAGCACGATCCTGTCCATGATTTCGTTCACCGGGGAATCCTCGACCGTGACGCGACAGGCGCAGTCAGAGAAGACTTCCATCTCCGGCACCGGCAGCGGCGGCGGCAATACTGACGAAGCAAAGAGCAGCAGGAAAACCGCATCCGGTGCGCAAGACAATGGAGTACTGAAAAATGAACCTGCCAAGAAGCTCTACTGCAACTAAGACAGCCACAATTGCCAGGGCGCTGGTGTTCCTTGGCACGCTGTCGGGGACGGCCCTGGCGCTCGCGGCCCAGGCCGCCGGCACGGTGGTCAACCTGAGCGGACCGCTGCTCGCCAAGAAAGCCGATGGTACGGTAAAGGTGCTGTCGGTGAAATCGGCGGTGGAGGAGGGCGACACGCTGATCGCCGAGAAAGATACCTATGCGCGCATCAGGTTCGCCGACAACAGCGAGATTACGCTGCGCCCCGGCACGCAACTGAAGATAGACAGCTTCAGCTTCGATGAAGACAAGCCTGAAAAGGATAGCGCGGCCTTCAACCTCGTCAAGGGCGGATTGCGCGCGGTGACGGGCACGCTCGGCAAGCGCAGCAAGGAACGCTTCGGCATGAATACGCCGACCGCCACCATCGGCATTCGCGGCACCATCTTCATTGCCGAATATGTACCGCCGCAGCCCGGGCAGCCGGAGGTCGCGTCGTATGCATTCGCCAGCATGGCGGCCCTAGATCGGCCGTATGCCGATGGGCACACAGTGACGGATGCGCCGTGGGCCGTTGCACCGCTGGAAATGCTGCCGCCGCTGCAGCTGGCGCAGGCAGGCGGCCCGGCGCCTGGCATCGCCGGCGGAAGGCCGCCCGGTTTGTATGTGCAGGTGCTCGACGGGATGATCAACCTGAGCAACCAGGGCGGTTCGCAGAACTTCCTGAGCGGGCAATTCGGCTATTCGGCAAATCGGACGATGCCGCCGATCATCCTGCCGAACAATCCCGGCATGCAGTTCACGCCGCCGCCGGTATTCAATTCGAGCATCGCGCCGCAGGCCAGCGGCAATGCAGCTTCCGGCAACGGCGGCGAGGTCGATTGCGAAGTGCGCTGAGCGGACTGGCCGGCACAAGGCAGCAATGCCGCGGCAGGACCGCGGCATTGTTTTTCAGGGGGTAGCGCGAGGCACGCCTTGCAAGCCCCGCATGCGTTGCCCGCGGCCTATTTGATGCACACCGCCCGTACCTGCTTGATGTCGGTGATGCCCGACAGGATTTTCTCGATGCCATCCATCTTGAGCGTCAGCATGCCGTCTTCCAGCGCGGCTGCCAGCATCAGCGCGACCCGGCTGTGCTCCTGGATCAGGCGCTTCAGCTTGTCGGTGCCAAGCATCAGTTCATGCAGGCCGACCCGGCCCTTGTAACCGCCGCTGCACTGGTCGCAGCCGACCGCGCGATAAAGCCGGAACTTGCCGCTGCCATCGGCATAGTGTTTCGTCCAGTGCTGCAGCACCGCCTGCTGGCCCGCCTGCGGATCCTTGAAGGCCTCGGTATTGCGCAGCTCTTCGCAGTATTCGGCGAGCAGCAGCCGCAGTTCCTCGGCGTTCGGCTCATAGGCCTGCTTGCAGTGCGAGCACAGGCGCTTGGCCAGGCGCTGGGCCAGCACGCCGAGCAGGGCGTCGGCGAAGTTGAACGGGTCCATGCCCATGTCGAGCAGCCGCACGATGGATTCCGGCGCGCTGTTGGTGTGCAGCGTGGCGAATACCAGGTGGCCGGTGAGCGAGGCTTCGATGCCCATGGCTACGGTTTCCTTGTCGCGCATTTCACCAACCATGATCACGTCCGGGTCGGCGCGCAGGAAGGCCCGCATCGCCGTGGCGAAATCGAGGCCGCTCTTGCGGTTGACCTGTACCTGGCGCAAGCCCTTCTGGGTGATCTCGACCGGGTCTTCCGCGGTCCAGATCTTGGTTTCGGGAGTGTTGAGGTGATTGAGCACCGAATGCAGCGTGGTGGTCTTGCCCGAGCCGGTCGGGCCGCAGACGAAAAACAGCCCGTAGGGCTTGCTGATGGCGCTGCGCAGCCGGTCGAGGTTGTGCGGCAGCACGCCCAGCTTGTCGAGCGGGATGGGTTCGCCCGCCGCCAGGATGCGCATCACGATGTCCTCGACGCCCCCCGCGGAGGGAATGGTGGCGACGCGCAGCTCGATGTCGAGCGGGCTGAACTTCTTGAACTTGATCTTGCCGTCCTGCGGCTTGCGGCGCTCCGAGATGTCGAGATCGCACATGATCTTGATGCGCGCGGCGAGGGCATTGCGGTAGCTGGCGGGAATCTCGATGTAGGGCTCCAGCGTGCCATCCTTGCGGAAGCGGATAAGCGTCTTTTCCTTGCCGGGGCGCGGCTCGATGTGAATGTCGGACGCGCCCTGGCGGTAGGCGTCGACGATGACCTTGTTGACCAGCTTGACCAGCTCGTTCTCGGCCGCCGCCGAGAGTTCTGCTTCCGACAGCTCCGGGGTGTCATCGTCGTCGGCATCCAGCCCGGACAGCAGGTCCCCGACGGAGGCAAGGTCGCCTTCGCCGCCGAAGAACAGGTCGATGGTCTGCCTGAATTCGATATTGGTGGTCACGCGATAAACCAGACGCGCCTTGGGAAACACGTTGTTGACGATGCGCGCGTTGCGCACGTGTTCGGGATCGGTGGCCAGGATGACCATGCCTTCCGGTCCGTCCTCGATCGGTATCCACTGGTTCTGCTCGACGAATTCCCGCTTCAGATGTTTCAGCAGGTCCACCGGCTTGACCCGGTCGGCCCGGAACCCCTCGTAAGGGACGCCGAAGAATTTCGACAAGGACTGGCCGATGGCGGCGGGCTTCACCTGGAAATCCCTGATCAGGACGTCTTCGACATTGTCGCTCTTGCGGCGCGCCGAACGCGTCGCCAGTTCTAGCTCGCCCGCGGCGAGCACCGCTTCTGCCACCAGCGCGCCGTACTTGGACCGGATCACCGGAGCCGGCTTGAGGCGTTGGGTATAGGCGATGGCCAGCGTCTTGCACAATTCCCTGAGGCCTTCTTCGGCTACCTGGGAAAAAGCGGCGCCGCTGCGGTTGTTGATCAGCTGGACGGCGCCGAGCAGATGATTGCCCTTCTGGTCGATCAGTGGCGCCACCAGCATCTGCCGAGTGCGGTATCCGGTCTGCTGGTCGACGCCGCGCTGGAAATGCAGGTCCGGCGAGAGCGCCTTCAGTTCGGCATCGTCGTAGACGTCGCGCAGGTTGATCACGCGCCGCGACATCGCCGCATAGCCGGCGATGCTTTGCGAGGAAATCGGCAGCTGGAAATCGCGGAAGGAGTTGAGCCCGGTCTTCACCTTGGATACGATGCAGCTCTTGTCTTCGCTCAGCACGTACAGCGTGAGCCGGTCGCTGTCGAACAGGTCGCAGATGTCCTGCGACAGGTCCAGCATGATCTCATCGAGATTGTTCGTTGCGTGAATCTTGTTGGTGACGGCCTGCAGCTTCTTGAAGAAGTTGAGCCGGACATTCATCTCGTCCGGTGCGTCTGTTTTGGGTGTGCCGAGAACCGCGCTCATGTGGTCCTGCTTTTCAGTTGTATTTCAAAATTGACAAACTCCGCCACCGGACCGAAGACTTGCGTTCCTTGCAACATGTCCGGTTCGAACGGGCCGTCGTGCAAGACGTCATCATAAAGGATGACGTTGCTGAAATGTATCACCCACGCAAGCAGATTTTCCGCGCGCCGGCATATGGTGACTAAAAAGCCGCAATCAAGCTGTTTCAGTCTACAATCGTTCGAAAAAGCAAAGGGGGGCGGCAGTTCCGGGTGACGGCGGCAAGACGTCGCGCGCCGGTGCGCCGGCCGGAACCGCGGATGTGCCGCATAAAATCATTTCGCCCGGGCGTGCCGGGCATTGCGCGATGAAGCTTCAAGTACTCGGATGTGCGGGCGGCATCGGTGGTCGCGAGCGATTGACCACCAGCCTGCTCGTCGATGACACCATTCTGCTGGATGCGGGCACCGGCCTGACCAGCCTCGACGTCGAGAAGCTGGCCCGCATCGACCATGTGTTCATCACGCACAGCCATCTCGATCATGTCGCCGGGCTCGCGCTGCTGGTGGACGCGGTGCAGGGGCGCAGGTCCACGCCCGTGACCGTCCATGCGACTGAAAGAATCGTCAGCTCGCTGCAGCGCCACCTGTTCAACTGGGTGCTGTGGCCAGATTTCGCCATGATCCCCGACAAGGCCAGTCCTTCCATGCAATGGAGCGTCATCGAGCACGGCGCCACCGTGCAGATCAACGGATGCAGCCTGACCTCGCACGCGGTCAACCATACCGTCGGTTCCGCTGCCTACCTGGTCCAGAACGAACGCTCGGGTTTTCTGTTCACCGGCGACATGGCGTCCACCCCGGCATTGTGGGAAGCGATGCGGGAAGAGACGCGCCTGTCCAAGATCATCGTCGACTGTTCGTTCTCCGATGCCGACATGGAGCTGGCGGCACGTTCGATGCACTTCTGTCCTAGCTCGCTGATAGAAGACATCCATGCAGTCCCGGATGCGGTCGAGTTCCTGATCTATCATCTCAAGCCCGGCCAGGAAGACCTGATCATGCAGCAGCTGGAAACCAACGGACGCGGACGCGCATTCAGGGCGCTCAAGTGCGGGGACGTATTCGAATTCTGACCATCTGACTATCTGACCGTTCTCCGGCTGTTTCGCGCAGCACGCCTGGAACGGTCCGCGCAAACGGAAGACAGCCATGCCGCCGGCGCACGATGCCCCGCGCACCGGAAACGGCAGGCAGCTTGACAGGAAAATAGAGCGGCAGCATGCAGACCATGACCGACCAGAGCTACGCGGAAATCGCCAAGAGGCTAGAAAAGCTGACTGAACTCAGCCTTGAGCTGAGCACCAACCGCGATATCGCGTCGCTGCAGGACCGCATCCTGAAAGCCGCCAAGAGCATGACGCATTCCGACGGCGGTACGCTCTATCGCACCAGTCCGGACGGACGCAGCCTGAGCTTCCACATCTCGATCAACGATTCGCTCGGCATGTACCAGGGCGGCGTCAGCGGGCACAGGATCGATATTCCCGACATGCCTCTTTACCACGCCGATGGCAGCCGGAATCTCGGCTCCGTCGCCGCCTACGCCGCCAACACCGGCACATCGGTCAATATCGCGGATGTCTACAGTGCCGAGGGCTTCAACTTCTCCGGCATGCGCGAGTTCGACGCGCAGTACAAATACCACTCCCAGTCCTTCCTGACCGTGCCGATGCGCAATCACGAGGATGAACTGATCGGCGTGCTGCAACTGGTCAACGCCAAGGACCTCAAGACCGGCAATCCCAAGCCGTTCAGCGATACCGACCAGCGCTTCATCGAGGCCCTGGCTTCCCAGGCGGCGATTGCGATCACCAATTCGCAACTGATCGCGCGCCTGGAAGACCTGTTCGAATCCTTCGTCAAGCTGATCAACATCGGCATCGATGAAAAATCGCCGCATACCGGCCGGCACTGCGAAAACGTGCCCGAGCTGACGATGTTGCTGGCGCAGGCCGCGCACGACACCAGGACAGGCCCGCTGGCAAGCTTTGAAATGACCGAACGGGACCGGCGCCAGCTCTGGATCGCCGGCCTGCTGCATGACTGCGGCAAGATCACCACGCCGGTGCATGTGGTGGAAAAGGCGACCAAGCTGGAAACCATCTTCGATCGCATCCACCTGGTCGATGCCCGCTTCGAGGTGCTCAAGCGCGACGCCGAGATCCGTGCGCTCAAGGAAAAGCTCGCGCTCGGCGGCGATACCCGCCACCATGAGGAAATCAACCGCCGCCTGTCCACCGAACTGGCGCGCATCGATGACGACAGGGCCTTTCTGCGCCGCGCCAACATCGGCAGCGAAAGCATGTCGGCCGACGATCAGAAGCGTGTGATCGACATTGCGCGGCACTATCGATGGATCGGGCCCGACGGCATGGAATGCGATCTGCTCGACGATGAAGAAGTCGGCAATCTCAACATACGCGCCGGCACGCTCAATCCGCAGGAGCGCGAGATCATCAACAATCACATCTCGGTTACCATCCGCATGCTGGAGTCGCTGCCCTGGCCCAAGCATCTGCAGAACGTGCCCGAGTACGCCGGCGGCCACCACGAGCGCATGGATGGGCAGGGTTATCCGCGCGGCCTGCGCGGCGACCAGATGTCGGTGCAGGCACGCATGATGGCCATCGCCGATATCTTCGAGGCGCTGACCGCCAAGGACCGTCCCTACAAGAAGGGCAAGAGCCTGTCGGAGTCGCTGCGCATCCTGGGCGGCTTCCGCCAGCGCAATCACATCGATCCCGACCTGTTCGACGTCTTCATCCGCCAGAAGGTCTATCTCGAATATGCCAGGCGCTTCATGGATCCGGCCCAGATCGACCATGTCGACGAAAGCAAGATACCGGGCTATACGCCCTAGCCGGCGGGGGAACACATCATGCGGCGCCTCCTGCACAAGTATGGCCTGCGCTGGCTGGCGGGCCTGGTGTTCACCCTGGCGGCGGCGGCCACCGCGCTGCATGTCCTGCCCGCCACGCTGGTCGACCGCATCGACGTATTCGCCTACGACATGCGCATGCGGCTGGAAAAGGCCGAACTCGATCCTCGCATCGTCATCATCGACATCGACGAGCGCAGTCTCGCGGAAGTCGGACGCTGGCCCTGGAGCCGGGATACGGTCGCCAGGCTGATCGATCGTCTCGGCGAGCACTACCATGCGCGCACCATTGCCTTCGACGTGATCTTTTCGGAAGCCGATACCAGTTCCGGCTATGCGACGCTGGAAGCGCTGGCGAGGAAGGAATTGCGCGATGTCGACGGCTTTGGCGAACGCATCCGCGCGCTCAAGCCGCGCTTCGACTACGACGCGCGCATGGCCGAGTCGCTGCGGGACCGGCCGACCATTCTTGGCTACTACCTCTCCAATGAAGCGACCGCGGTGAGCAAGGGACAGCTTCCGCCGCCGGCATTCAGCATCAGCCATCTGAAGGGGCGGGATATAGAATCCCCGGTGTACCGCGCCTACAGCGGCAACCTGGATGCCCTGCAGGGCGCGGCCAGGGCAGGCGGATTCATGAATCCCACGCCGGATTCCGACGGCGCGATCCGCCGGCTGCCGCTGCTGGCCCGCGTCGGCGACAATTATTATGAATCGCTGGCGCTGGCCACCGCGCGCGTCGGCCTTGGCGCGAGCGTGGTGCGGCCGGTGTTCTTTTCCAGCGACGACATGCTGTTTTCTACCGAGCTCAGCCGCGAGTACGGCGCGCTCAAGGCCATCCGCATGAACAGCAAGCCGCAGACCACCGTGGTGCCGCTCGAGCGCAACCTGACCGCACTGGTCAATTTCCGCGGGCCCGGCGGGCCGCAGGGCGGGCGTTTTCGCTACGTGTCGGCCGTCGACGTGCTCACCGGCGCAGCGCCGATGGAGCATCTCGCCGATGCGATCATGCTGGTCGGCACCACCTCGGCAGGGCTGAAGGATCTGCGGGCGACGCCGGTCAATATCGATTATCCCGGGGTGGAACTGCATGCCAACATCATCGCCTCCATCCTCGACGCCGACTTCAAGCAGCAGCCCGACTTCAGCATCGCCATCGAACTGTTCCAGATCGCCGCCATCGGCCTCGCGCTCGGCCTGCTGCTGCCCGTGCTGACGCCGGCGTGGGCGATCCTGATGTCGCTGCTTGCCGCCGCCGTTCTCATCGGCTGGAATGTCGCGATGTACCATGTCCTGGACTGGGTCGTGCCGCTGGCGGCCGCCATGCTGCTGATCGGCGCGCTGTCGGTCTTCAATCTCGCCTGGGGCTACCTGTTCGAATACCGCAAGGGCAGGGCCATGGTGAACCTGTTCGGCGAATACGTCGCGCCGGAGCTGGTCGCGGAAATGGCGGCCAATCCGCAGAGCTACAGCATGGAAGGCGAGAGCCGCGAACTCACGGTGCTGTTCTGCGACGTGCGCGGCTTCACCACCATCTCCGAAGGGCTGGATCCAAATGCGCTGCGGGAATACATCAATCTCTACCTGACCGCCATGTCGGAAGACATTCGCGGCAACCGGGGCACGCTCGACAAGTACATCGGCGATGCGGTGATGGCTTTCTGGGGCGCGCCGGTGCATCTGCCCGACCATGCATCGCGCGCCGTGGCCACGGCCTTGAAGATGCAGCAGACCGCGCGGCAACTGAACGCCGGCTTCATCGCGCGCAACTGGCCGCCGCTGAAGATCGGCATCGGCCTCAACACCGGCGAGATGCGCGTCGGCGACATGGGTTCCAGGATTCGCCGCGCCTATACGGTCATGGGCGACGCGGTGAACCTGTCGTCCAGGCTGGAGGGCATTACCAAGGTGTACGGCGCGGGGGTGGCAGTCGGCCCGGCAACGCGCGACGCCGCACCGGAGTTTGCCTACAGGGAACTGGACCGGGTGCGGGTCAAGGGCAAGAACCAGCCCGTGCCGATCTTCGAGCCTCTCTGCCATCAGGACCAGCTCGACGAGGAGGCCGGTGAGGAACTCGCCCAATGGCATGCCGCACTGGAACTGGTGCGCGGGCAACACTGGGACGATGCCGAAGCCGCATTGCGGGCCTTGCTGAAGCGGCATCCCGATGACGGGCTCTATCGTCTGTATATCGAGCGGGTCGCCTATTACCGGGCCCATCCGCCCAGGGACGACTGGGACGGCGTGACTACCTTCGAATCGAAATAGTCCGGCAACGTGTTCATCGATACAAGTTGTTGCAATCCTTACGCACCGACACTGGCATCGGCGCACCGGCTGGCGTCTAATGGGCGCATTCCTCATCCGTTCCCGACTTCGTTGCGCGGAAAAACAGAATTCAGAAAGTGAGAAAGCCAGCCATGAAAAACAACGCATCCAGAATTCTTGCTCCTCTTCTTGCCGGCACCGCCCTTGCGCTCGCCGGCTGCGCCAGCCCCAACTATCCGCTTCCGGCTTCCTCTTCGTCCTATCCGTATCCGGCATCGCCGGCCCCGTCTCCATCCCCTTATCCCTACCCTTATCCGGCCCAGACAAGCACCCAGCCGGGCTATGGCTATCAGTACGGCATGGTTGATTCGATCCAGATGGTGCAGGGCGCCGCGCAGAACAATGGCATCGGTGTCGGAACCGTGGTCGGCGGCGTGGTCGGCGGGCTGCTCGGCAACCAGGTCGGCGGCGGCAGCGGCAGGAAAGCGGCAACGGTGGCCGGCGTGATCGGCGGCGCCGTGGTGGGCAACCAGATGGAACGCAACAACCAGGCGCGTAATGCCTACCAGGTCGGCGTGCGCCTCGACAACGGCAGCTACCGCACCGTCGTCCAGGAAAACGTCAGCGACCTGCAGGTTGGCAGCCGGGTACGTATCGACAATGACCGGGTCTACCGGCAATAGGACTTGCGCATGCGGTCATGCCCGCGGGAAGTTGCCGACGGTTGCGGTGGGGCGCCGCCCGGTGGCATGACGGCAGGCATCGACCACGCCGCCGGCCGCATTGGCATAGGTATATTCGCTCGCCATCGCAGTGCTGTTGCATGAAAGCCTTGCCCATTCATCCTGGTGCGTCAGCAGGCGTGCCGCGTTTGCGCTCCAGGATTCGACGTCGAGCGCTTGGACATAGCCGTTGTGCTCGTGCAGGACAAGCTCCCCCGCCACGCCGGCCTCCGGCGTCACCAGTACCGGCAGCCCTGCGGCACAGGCTTCGTTGGCGACCACGCCCCAAGGGTCCCAGCTGGTTGGAAACAGGAACAGCCTGGCTGCCTGGTAGATGCGCGGCAGATCGTCATGCGACATGAAGCCGTGGAAGCTGGCCGTCACCAGGTCGGCATGGCGTGCCGCAAGCTCGCGCAGTTCATCTTCCTGCGGACCTGCGCCCACGAACATGATGCTCGTTCTGCGCCCGAGCTTGCGCGCCGTGGCCAGCGCCACATCAAATGCAAATAGCGGATTCTTCACCGCCTCGATGCGCCCGCAGAACAGGAAATCCACATCGCGCCTCGTCTCCGGCGATGGCGAAAACAAGTCATTGTCCACGCACAGGCAGGAACGGAAGCAGGCATCGTCTGCAACGCCGTAGCCGTGATGCAGCCGGGTGCCGCCCTTGCTGGCGGCGATGAATGCGGAGGAGCGCGCATAGACCATGCGGCGCACGGCCTTGTGCCAGCGGCCCAGTCCTTTTTCGGAGCGGTCGGTGCCGTCGGTCATCGCGACATGCGGAATGCCGCGCGCCACCGCAAAGGCAAATGCGTACAGATGCGTGGGATTGAAGCCGCCGGTGATGATCACGTTCGGCGAGAACCTGTGCAACGCCGCGACCACGCCCGGGTTGTTATGGATGTAGCGGCCCTTGATGGTGATGATGCGCTCCCGCAGGAACTCATGGCCGAAGTTCAGCTCCGGCGTCTCCCAGTGGCGGTTCGGTTCGCGCCGTGTGCAGAACAGCGCCTGCAGCGACACGCCCGGCATCCTGTCGAGCGCCTCGAAGAATGGGATACGATAGGGCGGCAATTCATTTGAAACCAGGGAGATACGCAGCATCATTAATGACCGTTATTGGTTCAGCGTTGAGCAGATGAAGAGGCGCGATGCACTATCCGTGAAGTCTGTGATTGCATTTCAGATGGTGCGTTCATTGCAATCCGAACAGATTCGGGGAAATCGGCACGTTGGATGCGGTGCATCAAATTTGCTTCAGGCACGTCGAGCAAGCTTGATCCAGGCTGGTGCATTCGTCCGGCGCAGCGTGCGTCCGAGCCGGCATGGCGCCCGGTGTGACTCGTCAATATGACTCGCCCAATGTGACTGAGAGGAGTGTGGAGATGTCTGTCGGAAAAACCTACGTGCATGCCGGCCGCCGGCGTGCCATCGTCCGTCTGAACGCATTGGGGCTGGGAGCCGCTATCGGACCGGGACTCGGCACCGCGCTCCTGGCGGGCAAGGCGGCTGCGCAGTCGCCCGGCGCAGCTTCGTGCCGCCTGATTCCCACGGCGACCGCCGGGCCGTTTCCGCTGCTCGCCTTCCTCGGCACCAAGGCCGCCGTGCGCAGGGACATTCGCGAATCGAGGCCCGGCGTTCCGCTGACCCTCAATATGCGGCTCCAAAACATCGACGCGGGCTGCGCGCCGATCCGCAATGCCGCCGTCTATATCTGGCATTGCGACAGGGATGGCGGCTACTCAGGATACAACGGCCGCGAGAACGGAGACCACCGCGGCGGCACCTTCCTGCGCGGAATACAGATGAGCGACGAACGCGGGCAGGTCAGCTTCATCACCATCTTCCCCGGTTGGTACCCGGGCCGCATCACGCACATTCATTTCCAGGTCTATCTGCGCGACGCCAGGGGAGGGCGGGCTGCGGCCACCAGCCAGCTGGCCTTTCCCGACGAGGTCGTGCGCAGCGTGTATGCGACGTCTGCCTATCCGCGCGGGCAGAACGGCACCGTGCGCGATATCGCGGACGACGGCCTGTTCAGCGACAACGGCCGCTACCAGACGGCCTCGGTGACCGGCAGCATCACCAGCGGCCTGGTGGCCAGCCTGGATGTCGGCATCAGCGCCGGTGGCTAGGGCACCTTCCTGTCGCGGCGAGGTCATTCTGCCGTAAGGAAAGCATGCTCGAAAAAACCGAGGTGCTCGCCGCACCGGCCCGCAATTCGCCCTAATTTGCTTCCAACCGTAAATTTCGGCGCAAACCCGCAACCAGACGCCATTTCTTTTGTTAGAATCAGGGCCTTTTCTGAAAGGAACATGATGAACAAAACTGAACTGGTTGACGCAATTGCAGCGGAATGCGACCTGTCGAAAACAGCCGCTCAGCGCGCTCTGGACTCGGTCATCAACAATATCGTGAAGGCGGTTGCCGAAGGCAAGACCGTGCAACTGGTCGGCTTCGGCAGCTTCGGCAGCGGCACCCGCGCCGAGCGCACCGGCCGCAATCCCCGCACCGGCGAAGAGATCAAGATCGCTTCCGCCAAGACGGTCAAGTTCTCCGCAGGCAAAGCATTCAAGGACGCCGTCAACGGCTGATGCCGGACTGGAGTCGGCGGCGAAGATCAACTCGTCTTCGCCGTTTCATCCTTCTTCCATTTTCTTACCCGGGCGCCCGCCCTGGCGGCCTTCAACGGCTATCAACGGTCCCCGATTGCTGCGCTGCAAATCCCGCCAGCAGCGCCATCACTTCCCTTATGTCAGCAGGCTTGACCAGATGATGGTCGAAGCCGGCCGCTCGCGATTTCTCCTGGTCCTTCAACTGCCCATAGCCGGTCAGCGCCACCAGCAAGGGCCTTGGCGTTCCCGCCTGCGCGCGCAGCCGGCGCGCAAGCTCGTATCCATCCATGTCGGGCAGGCCGATATCGAGCAGGAAAACCTGCGGCGCGTCCTGGCTCATCATAGCCAGCGCATCCTCGGCCACATGGCCGACCGCGACCTGATGCCCTTCGGTTTCCAGCAGCAGCGCCAGGCTTTCCGCCGCATCGACATTGTCGTCAACCACCATCACGCGCAGCCCATGGCGCGCCGCGGCTGACACCTCGGGCTCCTCCGGTGGCCGAGCTTCCGTCATCACACCCGGCGGACACGGCAGGCGGATGATGAACTCGCTGCCCTTGGCGGGTCCTTCGCTGCGGGCGGCTACGCTGCCGCCATGCAGATCGACCAGGCTGCGCACCAGCGCCAGGCCAAGGCCCAATCCCCCCTGCGACCGGTCGGGCGAACGTTCCGCCTGCGTGAACAGGTCGAAAATATGGGGGATCAGTTTCGGTTCGATGCCGACGCCATTGTCACGCACCGAGACCATATACATGCCGTTGTCCTGCTCAAGGCGCAATGCGATGACTCCGCCTTCGGGCGTGTACTTCGCGGCATTGTTGAGCAGGTTGGCGAACACCTGCACCAGGCGGGTATGATCGCCGAGGATAGGCAGCGGATGGTCCGGAACCTCCAGCCTGAGCCTGTGGCTGCGCGCGTCGATCAGCGCGCCGACTTGTTCGACGGCGCCGGCGACGATGTCGTGCAGGTCGGCCATGCCGCTGTCGAGCTTGATCAGCCCGCGCGTCACCCTTGATACATCCAGCAGATCGTCCACCAGCCCCGTCATGTGTTCCACCTGGCGCGCGATGATGTCGCTGGCCTGCCTGACCTTGGGCTGGTCGGTGCTGATGATTCTCAGTATCTGCGCCGCATTGCTGATCGGTGCCAGCGGATTGCGCAACTCATGGGCGAGCATGGCGAGGAATTCATCCTTGCGCCGGTCCGCGGCGCGCAATGCTTCATCCGCGAGCTTGCGCTCGGTCACGTCATAGCCTTCGACGAAGATACCCGACACGTTGCCGGCAGCATCCCTGACCGGCTGGTAGATGAAATCGACATAGCGTTCGACGGCTTCCCGCCCCGGAGCCAGCGCGAGCGTGACCGGAGCCTGCTGCGCGAAGAATGGCTCGCCGGTGGCATACACGCGGTCGAGCTGGCCGAAGAAGGGCTGGGTTTCGAGGTCGGGCAGGGCTTCGCGCACCGGCTTGCCGATGATCTGCTGCCGGCCGATGAAGCGCAGGAAGGCGGCGTTGGCCAGTTCGAACACATGCTGCGGGCCGCGCAGCACGGCCATGAAGCCGGGTGCCTGCTCGAACAGCGTGCGCAGGCGGTCGCTTTCCGCCGCCAGCTGCGCGCTCAGCGCTTCCTCGGCCTGCCGCCGCCGCTCTTCCGCCCGCGCCCGTTCAATGGTGGCCCATGTGCGCTCGGCCACTTGCTCGGCCAGTGCCTCGTCTTCCCTGGTCCAGTGGCGAGTCTGCGGCTCGTGCAGATAAAGGATGGCTTTCATGCGCCCGGCCTTGATCAGCGGAATCACCAGCAGGGACACCACGCCGATGCTCGCATAGCCTTGCGCATACGGCGCCGAACGCGGATCCGAGGCCATGTCGTCGAGGCGCAGCGTGTGGCCGGCCTTCAGCTCGGCGATGATGTCCGGTCCAAAACTCTCGAGCGGGCGGCTTTTGCCAGCCAGGCTTGCCACGCTGCCGTCGGTCCAGTCGCGCGCCACCAGCACGTGCTGTCCGGCCGCATCGATTTCGCCGTAGCCGACACGTGCCACTTCGAGATGCCGTCCGAGCGCTCCAGCCGATGCCTCGATGATTTCCAGCGGATCGTCCATGCCGCGCAGCAGGTCGGCAAGGTGCAGTTCGAAGGCCTGGCGGCGCTCCGCCAGTATCTGGCCCGTAGTCTCGGTGCAGGCGCAGAACATGCCGGCCACCCGGCCGTTTTCATCGCGCGCCGGCGAATAGGAAAAGGTGAACCAGGTCTGTTCCTCGTGTCCCTTGCGCTGCATGAGCAAGGGAAGATTTTCGTGGAAGCTGGCCTCGCCCGCCAGTGCGTGATCGATCAGCGGACTGATGACCGGCCAGATTTCTTCCCAGATATCGTGAAAGCGCCCGCCGAGTGCCTGCGGGTGCTTGGCGCCGAGCACTTCGATGTAGGCGTCGTTGTACAGGAATCCGAGATCCGGCCCCCAGGCGACGAACATCGGGAACTGGGAATCGAGCATTAGGCCTGCTACCGTTCGCAGTGCAGCCGACCATTGATGCGGCGGACCGAGCGGGGAATTGCTCCAGTCATGTTCACGCATGAGCGTACGCATCATGCCTTTGCCCGCGAGGAAATCGAAATTGGCAAGGGGCTGCTTGGTCATTGACGGATCATGCTTGCTTGCAAGAAAAAGTTTGTCACCATTGGAATCGACAGGAGGCGATGGGTTTGATTCCGTCATTGTCCTTCAAATTTTCTTGCCGCACAGACTAAGGCCGTTTCATCCCGGTACTTCGCCTGAAGTCGGCTCGGCCCTTGAGTCTGTGCATTACGCCTTGTACCCTGGCATCAGGGCAGCAGGACCGATAATTCCTGCGCTCCCCGCAGCAGGACAGGCAGGAATTCCTCGTTCATCTTCCTGGCGCTCACGCGCGTGGCCTGTGCGCCGATGTTCAAGGCCGCGATTACGCTGCCCGAGGCGCCGCGCACCGGCACGGCGATCGAGCGCAGGCCGATCTCCAGCTCTTCTTCCACCAGTGCATAACCGGCGCCTTGCACCCTGGACAGGATATCGCGCAGCCGCGCTTCCGAAACCACGGTCTTGTCGGTGAAGGCTTTCAGCTCGACCTGGCCGAAGTAGGCTGCCAGCGCCTCGTCGTCCAGGTGGGCCAGCAGCACCCTTCCAAGGGAGGTGCAATAGGCGGGCAGGCGACTGCCGGTATTGAGCGCCACCGACATGATGCGAGAAGTGGCCGAGCGAGAGACATACAGCACCTCCCGTTCATCGAGCACCGCAAGCGAGCAGGATTCGTTGAGCGCGCGGCTGATGGCATTAAGCGTCGGCTGTGCCGATACCGTCAGCGGCGTCGATGACAGATAGGAATAGCCGAGCGTCAGGATCTTCGGCTTGAGGGAAAAATTGTTGGCTTCTGAATCGACGTAGCCCAGCTGCTTCAGCGTGAACAGGCAGCGCCGCACGGCCGCCCGCGGAATGCCGGTACGGTGGCTGATCTGCGCGATCGTCAGGCTGCGCCGCTGGTCGCTGAACGCGCGGATGACCGCGAGGCCCCGCGCCAGCGAAGTCATGAAACTGGGGTCGGTGAGCGCGTCGATCTCTTCCGCGATGGTTAGCGTCCTTTTTTCTTCCCCCGGTTGGCCTGCATTGTCCTTGCTGCCCTGGTTTTTCGTGCCGCTTGCGCGCGTCTTGACTTCGGTCTGCATCGCTTTTCCCATGATGTTGCCGTGTCGCTTTATCCAGCATGCCTGCCGCATTGCGTCACGGGTTGTGTTCGGCCACCGAACACATTCGAACTGCCTGCCTTGACTCGCTGGAAACGCGGTGGCTAAACTGCAAATGTGTTCTATAAACAGACATTAGTTCGTTTAACGAACATAGTCAATCGCACAAGCAACCGAACAAGCAGCCGGGCGGCTTTCCCGGCCAATCTGCGAAGGCAACCGCTTTTCAGGAATCCAACGTGATCAATAAAATCTCCGAATCCCTGCAGTCCGCGGTCAGCGACATCCATGACGGCGCGACCGTCATGATCGGCGGCTTCGGCAATGCCGGCATGCCATCTGCCCTGATCGATGCGCTGCTGGAACAAGGCGCGCGCGGCCTTACCATCGTCAACAACAATGCCGGCAACGGCGACACCGGCCTGGCCGCGCTGATCAAGGCAAAGCGGGTGCGCAAGATCATCTGCTCGTTCCCGCGCCAGGTCGATTCCCATCATTTCGACGCGCTCTACCGCGCTGGCGAGATCGAACTGGAACTGACGCCCCAAGGCAACCTCGCCGAACGCATCCGCGCCGCCGGCGCCGGCATCGGCGGCTTCTTCTCGCCGACCGGCTACGGCACGCTGCTGGCCGAAGGCAAGGAAACCCGTCTCATCGACGGCCGCAACTATGTGTTCGAAACGCCGATCCATGCCGACTTCGCCTTGATCAAGGCATTGCGCGGCGACCGCTGGGGCAACCTGGTCTATCGCAAGACGGCGCGCAACTTCGGCCCGGTGATGGCGATGGCGGCCAAGTGCACCATTGCCCAGGTGGTGGAATTAGTGGAACTTGGCGAACTCGATCCGGAAGCGATCGTGACCCCGGGCATTTTCGTTCAACGCGTGGTACTGGAAGGAAAACAGGCATGAAGCGAATGACGCGAGACCAGATCGCCGCGCGCGTGGCGAAGGACATTCCGGAAGGGGCGTATGTCAATCTCGGCATCGGCCTGCCCACCATGGTGGCCAACCACTTGCCGAAGGAGCGCGAGATCTTCCTGCACAGCGAAAACGGCCTGCTCGGCATGGGTCCGGCGCCGGCGCCCGGCGAAGAGGATGAAGACCTGATCAATGCGGGCAAGCAGCCGGTGACGCTGCTGACCGGCGGCGCCTATTTTCATCATGCCGATTCGTTCGCGATGATGCGCGGCGGCCATCTCGACATCTGCGTGCTCGGCGCGTTCCAGGTATCGGCCACCGGCGACCTTGCCAACTGGCATACCGGCGCGCCCGACGCGATTCCCGCGGTTGGCGGCGCAATGGACCTGGCGGTCGGCGCCAAGCAGGTGTTCGTGATGATGGAACACCAGACCAAGGCGGGCGAAAGCAAGATCGTCGCGCAATGCAGCTATCCGCTCACCGGCATCGGCTGCGTCAACCGCATCTACACGGATCTTGCGGTGATCGATGTCACGCCGGAAGGACTGGCGGTGCGCGAGATGATCGCCGACATCAGCTTCGACGAACTGCAGCGCATCACCGGTGTGCCGCTGAAGCACCTGCCACTGTAATTCATTCATTGACGGAGACATTCATGACCCAAGCCTTTATCTGTGACGCGATCCGCACCCCGATCGGACGCTATGCCGGCGCGCTCAAGGACGTGCGCGCCGACGACCTCGGCGCGGTACCGATGCGCGCGCTGATGGAGCGCAACAAGAATGTCGACTGGACCGCCGTCGACGACGTGATCTACGGCTGCGCCAACCAGGCCGGCGAAGACAACCGCAATGTCGCCCGCATGTCGCTGCTGCTGGCGGGCTTGCCGCAGGATGTGCCCGGCGCCACCATCAACCGCCTGTGCGGCTCCGGCATGGATGCGCTCGGCACCGCCGCGCGGTCCATCAAGGCCGGCGAAACCAGCCTGATGATCGCCGGCGGCGTCGAATCGATGACGCGCGCGCCCTTCGTGATGGGCAAGGGCGACAGCGCCTTTTCCCGCAATGCCGCGATCTACGACACCACCATCGGCTGGCGCTTCGTCAACAAGCTGATGAAGGAAATGTACGGCGTGGACTCCATGCCGGAGACCGCCGAGAACGTGGCGGTCGATTACAAGATCAGCCGAGAAGACCAGGATGCGTTCGCCGTGGCCAGCCAGAACAAGGCCGCCGCCGCGCAGAAGAACGGCACCCTGGCCCAGGAGATCACGCCGGTCACGATCGCCCAGAAGAAGGGCGATCCCATCGTGGTCGAGCATGACGAACATCCGCGCGCGACCAGCATCGAAGCGCTGGCCAAGCTCAAGGGCGTGGTGCGGCCCGACGGCAGCGTCACCGCCGGCAACGCCTCCGGCGTCAACGACGGCGCCTGCGCGCTGCTGCTGGCCAACGAAGAGTCGGCCAGGCGCTTCGGCCTGACGCCGCGCGCCCGCATCGTCGGCATGGCGACCGCCGGCGTGCCGCCGCGCATCATGGGCATCGGCCCCGCGCCAGCCTCGCAGAAGCTGCTCAAGCAGCTCGGCATGACGATAGACCAGATGGATGTGATCGAGCTCAATGAAGCCTTCGCGTCGCAGGGCCTGGCGGTATTGCGCCAGCTTGGCGTGGCCGACAACGACCCGCGCGTCAATCCCAACGGCGGCGCCATCGCCCTCGGCCATCCGCTCGGCATGAGCGGCGCGCGCCTGGCGACCACCGCGATGTACCAGCTGCACCGCACCGGCGGCCGCTATGCGCTGTGCACCATGTGCATCGGCGTCGGCCAGGGCATCGCGATGGTAATCGAGCGCGTTTGAGCAGGGTTGAGCGTATGCTGCCGTTATCGACACCACGCCATTGACCATTGCCATCATGACTTTTTTGCCGCTTGCCAGCCTCACCGGTTCGATGTTTTCCACCGCTGCCATGCAGCAGGTATTCAGCGCGCAAGCCTGCGTGCAGGGCATGCTGGATTTCGAGGCGGCGCTGGCGCGGGCCGAAGCGCTTGCCGGCGTGATTCCCGCCTCCGCAGCGGAGCCGATCCGGAAAGCCTGCGTCAGCGAGCGCATCGATCTGCAGGCGCTGTCTGCGGCTGCAGCCGCGGCGGGCAATCTTGCCATTCCGCTGGTCAAGCAGCTGACCGCCGTGGCGGCCGGGGATGACAAGGAAGCGTCCAAGTATGTGCATTGGGGCGCGACCAGCCAGGATGCGATCGACACCGGCATGGTGTTGCAGCTGCGCCGGGCGCTGGACCTGATCGACGCCGACCTGGATGCGCTGGCCGACGGATTGGCGGAACTGGTGCAGCACCATGCGGACACGGTCATGATCGGTCGCACCTGGATGCAGCATGCCTTGCCGGTTACCTTCGGCCTGAAAGCGGCCGGCTGGCTCGATGCGGTGCTGCGCCACCAGGAACGCCTGCAGGCATTGCGTCCCCGTGTGCTCGCACTGCAGTTCGGCGGTGCGGCCGGCACGCTGGCCAGCCTCGGCGACAAGGGCATGGAAGTCGCGCAGGCGCTGGCCGAAGAATTGCAGCTGCAGCTGCCCGATACGCCATGGCATGCGAGTCGCGACCGCATGGCGGAGGTCGGTGCCGTACTGGGCATGCTGACCGGTACGCTCGGCAAGATGGCGCGCGACCTGTCGCTGCAGATGCAGACCGAAGTGGCCGAGCTCAGCGAGCCGGCGGGAGAAGGGCGGGGTGGTTCCTCGACCATGCCGCACAAGCGCAATCCGGTCGGCTGCGCGGCGGTGCTGGCCTGCGCGGCGCGGGTGCCGGCGCTGGTGTCCACCATGCTTTCGGGCATGGTGCAGGAACATGAACGCGCGCTCGGCGGATGGCAGGCCGAGTGGGATACGCTGCCGGAAATCGCACAGCTGGCCGCAGCCGCACTGCAGCAGATGCGGCAGGTCGTCGCAGGATTGAATGTCGACGCCGGCCGCATGCGCGCCAACCTCGACACCACCCGGGGCCTGATCATGGCCGAGGCGGTGATGCTGGCGCTGGGCGCAAAGCTGGGCCGCCTGCAGGCACATCACCTGGTGGAGGACGCCTGCCGGCGCGCGGTGGCTTCCGGGAAGCATCTGCGCGAGGTACTGGAGCAGGATGCCACCATCAGCGCCAAACTGGATGCCGAACAAATCGACAAGCTGCTCGATCCCGCCAACTATCTCGGCCAGGCCGAGGCGTTCGGCGAGCGGGTATTGCACACCTGGCGCCATCGACGCGCCCGCAGTTAAGAGTCAAGGAGAACAGACCAGATGCCGACTATCGATTGCAACGGAACCCGTCTTCATTACCAGGTGGACGGCGTGGAGGGGGCACCATGGCTGGTGCTGTCGAACTCGCTGGGCACCACGCTGGAAATGTGGCGGCCGCAGATGGAAGAACTCGCAAAACGCTTCCGGGTGCTGCGCTACGACACGCGCGGGCACGGCGAGTCGGGCGCGCCGGCCGGGCCCTACTCGGTTGCCCAGCTCGGCAACGACGTGATCGCGCTGCTCGATGCGCTGAAGATCGAACGCGCGCATTTCTGCGGGCTGTCCATGGGCGGCATGACCGGCATGTGGCTGGGCGTGCATGCGCCGCGGCGCATCGACCGCCTGGTCCTGTGCAATACCTCGGCCCTGATCGGTCCGGCCGACGTTTGGAATGCGCGCATCGCCAAGGTCGATGCCGAGGGCATGGCTTCCATCGTGCCGGCGGTGATCGACCGCTGGTTCACGCCGGCCTACCAGCAGCGAGCGCCGCAGGAGGTGGCCGTGGTGCGCGACATGCTGGCCAATACGCCCGCGTCGGGCTATACCGCCAATTGCGCGGCGGTGCGCGACATGGACCAGCGCGCCGACGTGGCGAAGATCCAGGCGCCGACGCTGGTGATCGCCGGCGCGCATGACTTGGCGACGCCGGCCAAAGATGGCAAGGCTGTCGCCGACAGCATTCCCGGCGCGCGCTACGTGGAGTTCGATGCGGCGCATCTGTCGAACTGGGAGCAGGCGGGCAACTTCACTCGCACGCTGGTCGATTTTCTAACCGGCAAGGGAGCCTGACATGGATGAACGCGAACGCCACGCCAAGGGCATGGAAGTGCGCCGGGCAGTGCTGGGCAACGCCCATGTCGACCGCGCCCAGGCCAACATCAATACATTGAACGGCGAGTTCCAGGACCTCATCACCCGCTATGCCTGGGGCGAAATCTGGACCCGTCCCGGACTGCCGCGCCATACGCGCAGCCTGCTGACCATCATGGCCATGGTGGCGCTGAACCGCGAGGAGGAACTGAAGCTGCACCTGCGCGCCGCCGCCAACAACGGCGTCACGCGCGACGAGATCAAGGAAGTGCTGCTGCAGGCGGCAATCTATTGCGGCGTGCCGGCGGCGAATTCGGCGTTTCACATGGCGCAGGAAGTGTTTCGGCAGATGGATGAGGCGGGGCAGGGGGAAGTTGGCGTCCAGAGGTAATTGAAGAGATTGGTTGGATACGTATGTAAAAGGTTTCAAACCACGTAGTTGGATCGTTCCCTCCCCTTGTAGGGGAGGGACAGGGTGGGAATGGGTTTCATGCCGCAGTTGAACCCATCCCCACCCCAACCCTCCCCTTGAAGGGGAGGGAGCATAAAAGCACTAATAAGCTTCCAATAAACATAACGGAGACAACCATGCAGCATCCCACGCGTCAAAGGCGGCAGCCATGATAGGCAATTTCATCGGCGTGCTCTTCGACGGCATTGCCTACGGCAGCCTGCTGTTCCTCATCAGCGTCGGCCTGTCGGTCACGATGGGCCTGATGAATTTCGTCAACCTTGCGCACGGCGCCTTCGCCATGCTCGGCGGTTATGTCAGCGTCACGCTGATGATGCGCATGGGCGTGCCCTTCCTGCTGTCGCTGCCGGTCGCCTTCCTCGCCAGCGCCGCCGTCGGCTTCGTGCTCGAACGCACGCTTTACCGACGCCTCTACAAGGCCAGCCATCTCGACCAGGTGCTGTTTTCCATCGGCCTGACCTTCATGGCGGTAGCCGCCGCGACGTATGTGTTCGGACCGCAGCAGCAGCCGGTGGCCCTGCCGGAATTCCTGCGCGGGCAGGTGTCGGTGCTGGGGCTGGACCTGGGCGCCTACCGGCTGTTCATGATTGCGGTGGTCATCGCCATCACGCTGGCGCTCGGCTTCCTGATCGAGCGCACCCGCTTCGGCGCGCAGATCCGCGCTTCCGTCGACAACCAGATCGCGTCCGCCGGCCTCGGCATCAACGTCAACCGGGTGTTCAGCCTGACGTTCGCGCTCGGCTCCGGCCTGGCCGGCCTCGGCGGCGGACTGGGCATCGATGTTCTCGGCCTCGATCCGACCTTTCCGATCAAGTACATGGTGTACTTCCTGCTGGTGGTCGCCGTGGGCGGCGCAGGCACCATCAAGGGACCGCTGCTGGCGGCGCTGATCCTCGGCGTGTTCGACGTGGCCGGCAAGTACTACGTGCCGGCAATCGGCGCCTTCGTGATCTATGCGCTGATGGTCGTGCTGCTGCTCCTGTTTCCAACCGGCCTGCTCGGGAGGCGTTCATGAAATCCGCAACCGTATCCACTCCGGCACCGGGCGCGCCCGGCGCGCCGGCGGCAGTCCAGCCGGTTCGCCATCCGTTGCCCAATGACCGCTGGAAGCCGCTGGAAATCGTGTTCTGGCTGCTGCCTGTCGTCTCCTACTTCCTCTTTCCCGAATACCTGGTGCTGGCCAGCCAGATCATGATCGTCGGCCTGTTCGCGGTGTCGCTCGACCTGATCCTCGGCTATGCCGGCATCGTCTCGCTCGGCCATGCGGCCTTCTTCGGCCTCGGCGCCTATACCGCCGGGCTGCTGTCGGTGCACGGCTGGAGCGAGCCTATCAGCGGCCTGCTGATTGCCGCCGCGGTCGCCGGACTGGGCGGCTTCCTGGCCAGCTTCCTGGTGGTGCGCGGGCAGGACCTGACGCGGCTGATGGTCACGCTGGGCGTCGGCCTGATGCTGTTCGAGGCGGCCAACAAGGCAGCATTCATCACCGGCGGGGTCGACGGCCTGTCGGGCGTGGCGATGAACAAGCTGCTCGGCGTGTTCGAATTCGACCTGTACGGCAAGACCGCGTTCTGGTACAGCTTCGCGGTGCTGTTCATCGTGTTCGCCATATTGCGCCGCCTGGTCAGTTCGCCGTTCGGCCTTTCGCTCAAGGGCATCCGCGAAGGCGCGCGCCGCATGCCGGCCATCGGCGCCGATGTCAACCGGCGACTGGTCGTGGTGTTCACCATCGGCGCCACCGTCGCCGGCATCGCCGGCGGACTGCTGGCTCAGACCACGCAGTTCGTGGGCCTGGATTCGCTGAGCTTCGCCCGTTCGGCCGAACTCATGATCATGCTGGTGCTGGGCGGCACCGGCCGCCTGTACGGCGCATTGATCGGCGCGCTGGTGTTCATGCTGGCGCAGGACTACATCGCCGGGCTCAATCCCGCGTACTGGCAATTCTGGATAGGCCTGCTGCTGATCGTGATCGTACTGTTCGCGCGCGGCGGCATTCTTGGCGGCGGCGAACGGCTGCTCAACCTGGTCAGGGGCAGCAAGGGAGGAGTGCGATGAATACCACACTGCGTACCGAAGGCCTGTCCAAGCAATGGGGCGCGTTCAAGGCCAACAGCGACATCAGCCTGAGTTTCGCGCCCGGCGCGCGGCACGCGCTGATCGGACCCAACGGCGCCGGCAAGACCACCTTCATCAACCTGCTCACCGGCAGTCTCGCGCCGACTTCAGGCCGCGTATTCTTCGGCGATGCCGACATCACCGCCTTGCCGCAGCACCAGCGGGTCAAGCGCGGCATGACCCGCACCTTCCAGATCAATACCCTGTTCGCCGGATTGACGGTACTGGAATCGGTGATGCTGGCCATCTGCGAGCGCGAAGGCAAGCATTTCGTCTGGACCAGAACGGTCGCGCAGCAGCATGCCGAGATTGAGGAAGCGATGGCGCTGCTGGCCATGCTCAAGCTGGAACGCGACGCCTCTACCGTGACGCGCAGTCTGCCTTACGGCAAGCAGCGCCTGGTCGAGATCGCGCTGGCACTGGCAACCAAGCCGACAGTGCTGCTGCTGGACGAGCCTGCGGCCGGCATACCGCAGGCGGAAAGCAAGGAATTGTTCGACGTGATCGCGAAGCTGCCGCGCGAAGTGACGATCCTGTTCATCGAGCATGACATGGGGCTGGTGTTCCGCTTCGCCGAGCGCATCACGGTGATGGTGGGCGGCAAGGTGCTCACCGAGGGTACGCCGGAAGAGATCGCGGCCGATCCGCGCGTCAAGGAAGTGTATCTGGGGGAAGCCGAACATGCCTGAATTGCTTGCACTTGACAATGTGACCGCCGGCTATGGCGAATCGGTTGTGCTCGAAGGCATCTCGCTGTCCATGCAGGAGGGCGACAGCCTGGCGCTGCTGGGCCGCAACGGCGTCGGCAAGACCAGCCTGCTGGTGACCCTGATGGGGCTGACGCGACTGCATGGCGGCGGCATCCGCTGGCGCGGCAGGGACATCACGCGCATGTCCACGCATGAACGCGCGCATGCCGGCCTGGGCTGGGTGCCGCAGGAGCGCTACATGTTCCCCTCGCTGACGGTGGAAGAGCACCTGACGGTGGTGGCGCGTCCGGGCGAATGGGATGTAAGGAAAGTCTATGAACTCTTTCCGCGCCTGCAGGAGCGCCGTGCCAACATGGGCAACCAGCTGTCGGGCGGCGAGCAGCAGATGCTGGCGATCGCGCGGGCGCTGATGGTCAATCCCAGCCTGCTGCTGCTGGACGAGCCGATGGAAGGGCTGGCGCCCATCATCGTGCAGGAACTGACGCGGGTGATACGCGCGCTGGTGGTGGAGCGCGGCATGTCGGTGATCGTGGTGGAGCAGCATGCGCGGCTGGCGCTGTCGCTGACCAAGAAGGCGATCGTGCTCGACCGGGGCAGGGTGGTGCATGAATCCGACAGCGACAGCCTGATGCAGGATCCCGACACGCTCAACCGCCTGATCGCGGTGGCGTAGC
The DNA here is from genome assembly GCF_035916955.1 of Noviherbaspirillum album. NCBI lineage: Bacteria > Pseudomonadati > Pseudomonadota > Betaproteobacteria > Burkholderiales > Oxalobacteraceae > Noviherbaspirillum > Noviherbaspirillum album. The sequence continues at coordinate 164,976 of NZ_JAWIIV010000003.1, forward strand.
GCCGCCCTGTGCGGTCCCGCTGCGGTCCATCGGCCGTGCCGGGCGGCAGCGTCTGCAAGCAAACGGGATGTGTTGGACAATACGCGCATGACGATTTCCCATGAATCCGGTTCCGGCCGCACTGTCGCCAAGGCGGCCTCCCTCCCGCTGCTCGCACTGACCATCTTTCTGGTCGCCATCAATCTCCGACCAGCACTATCCGGCGTCGCGCCGCTGCTCGCAGCGATCCGCGCCTCGACCGGCTTGTCGGCGGCCGGCGCAGGCGGACTGACGACCCTGCCCGTGCTCTGCTTCGGCATCATCGCGCCGCTCGGTCCGCTGCTGGCCCGCCGCTATTCGGCCGAACGCACCATCCTGTTTTCCTTGCTGCTGCTGGCCGTGGGCATCGTGCTGCGCGCATTCTTCGGCCTGCCCGGCCTGTTCGCCGGTACCTTCATCGCAGGTGCGAGCATCGGCGTCGCGATGGTGCTCTTGCCCAGCATCATCAAGCGCGATTTCGCCCACAACATCAGTTTCATTACCGGTCTCTATACGATGGCGCTGTGCCTTGGAGCGGCCGTCGCGGCGGGCGCCGCCGTTCCCCTGCAGCAGGTCGCCGGCGGCGACTGGCGCATTTCGCTTGCCTTCTGGTCGGTGCCGGCACTGCTTGGCGCGCTGGCATGGCGCGCCCAAGGCATGCATGGCGCGTCGGGTCCGCAGCAAAATCGCTACCGCGTCAGCGGACTGAGCAGGAGCAGGGTGGCCTGGTATGTCGCCATTTTCATGGGACTGCAATCGGTGCTCGCCTATTGCGTATTCGGCTGGCTGCCCACGATCCTGATCGATCGCGGCTTTACCGCGCTGAGCGCGGGCGCGGTGCTGTCGACGTCGATTGCCGCACAGCTCGTCACCGCGCTGGCCGGTCCTTGGCTAGCCACCCGCGGCCGCGACCAGCGCATGATTGTGGTGGTCATGATGGCCCTGACGCTGGTCGGTCTGATGGCCTGCATGTATGGGCCGCCGGGACAGGTGTGGCTGTGGGCGGTCGTACTCGGCCTGGGCCAGGGCGGCAGCTTCAGCGTCGCCACCATGCTGGTGGTGCTGCGCTCGCCCAATGCCCATGTGGTGGCGGCGCTGTCCGGCATGGCCCAACTGGTCGGCTACCTGCTGGCGGCAACCGGCCCGTTCATCGCGGGCTTGCTCAGGGATGCCACTGACGGATGGAATGTCGCCGCCGGCTTCTTCGTGATCGTCGGCATTGCCGCCACGATTGCGGGCATGGGTGCCGGGCAGAAGCTGTATGTGAATGCGACAGTACAGGAAGCCGGATGAAGGAGGCGGGCGATGAACGACGTTCGGATGCTAGAATCTGCGGCATCCTTTACCACCTCGCGCCATGCCCCCCGTGCCCCTATCCAGCCTGATACCGCTCGACTCCCAGAGCTATCTGAATATCTCGCATGATCCCGTGCGCGGCTGGCTCTACAACGACTGGATCGGCTACCAGACGGTCGGCTCGGTACAGGAAGGATGCGAGCGCATCCTCGACCTGATGATCGAGCACCGGGCCTTCAAGGTGCTCAACGACAATACCCGCGTGCTCGGCATCTGGTCCGGCGCCGCCTCCTGGGTGGCGACCGACTGGTTCCCTCGCATGCGCGGCGCCGGCATGCAGCGCTTCGCCTGGATATACAGCGCGAGCCGGTTTTCCCAGATTTCCACCGACACCACCCTGTCGCTGCTGGACACCGGCGCCAGCGTCAAGGTGTTCTACGAAACCAGCGAAGCCTTCGAATGGCTTGATCAATCGGACCAGCGCGAAGCCCTGATGACGGCCTGGATCGAGCAGAACCGGCGCGAGGGCACGCCGCCGCAAGTCATTTCCGCGGTGCTGAGCCATCACTGGACACCCGCGCGGGCATGGCGCGAACATCTCGGAATTTCCCAGGCGCAGATGGCCGCACGCCTTGGCATATCCCAGCTCGAATACGCGGCGCGCGAGACGGTGCTGCACCTCAATGCCGGTCACCGGGAACAGATCGCCGCCGTCCTCGGGGTGCGCAGCGAATTGCTGGAAGTCTGAACCCGCGAGCGGTATTCGACGCTGGCGCCGCTCTCACCAAATGAAAAAGGCCCCGGCGGCTTGTGCCCCAGGGCCTTTTTCTCTTTCCAGCTGCCGAATTGCGCCATGCGTTCATGGCGCAATGCAGTATTACTTGCCGGTGTCCTTCATGTCGACAAACTTGTCGAACTCCACGTTGTAGACTTCGCCGTTCACCTTCTCCACCTTGCGGATGTAGACCGTCTGCACCACGTCGCGGGTAGCCGGGTCGATCATGATCGGGCCGCGCGGGCTGTTGATTTTCATGCCCTTGAGCGCCGCCATGGCCTTGTCGCCGTCGATCTTGCCGTTGAGCTTCTTCGACACTTCATAGATGGCATGGATGCCGTCATACGCGGCCACCGCCATGAAGTTCGGACGGCCGCTGCCCGGATTGGCGTCGGCGTAATGCTTGCGGAAGGTCTTGTTCTCCGGCGAATCGTGGGCCGCCGAATAATGGAAGCTGGTGATGACGCCCAGCACCGCATCGCCCATGGCCGGCAGCACGTGGTCGTCGGTCAGGTCGCCGGTGGCGATGACCTTGATGCCGGCTTCCGCCAGTCCGCGCTCGCGGTAGCCTTTCATGAAGGCGATGCCTTGCTCGCCGGCCGGCACGAAAATGAATACCGCCTCCGGCTTGGCATCCTTGATGCGCTGGATATACGGGGCGAACTCGGGATTGCGAAGCGGCACGCGGATCGATTCGACGATCTGTCCTCCGCCGCCGACGAAGTTGGTCTTGAAGGCGGTTTCCGCATCGATGCCCGGACCGTAATCGGCCACCAGCGTGACCACCCGCTTCACATTGTTCTTGACGGCCCAGGTCGCCATCGGCCCCGATACCTGCGGCAGCGTCATCGATACGCGGGCGATGTAGTTCGACTTGGTCGTGATGATGGAGGTTGCCGCATTCATGATGATCATCGGCTTCTTCGCCTGTTCGGCGATCGGCGCCACCGCGAGCGCTTCCGGAGTCAGGCCGAAGCCGGCAAGGAAGTCCACCTTGTCACGCACCACGAGCTCCTGCGCCAGGCGCTTGGCCACTTCCGGCACCGGACCGGTGGTGTCCTTGATGATGATCTCGACCTTCTTGCCCGCGACCTTGTCGCCATGCTGCTTCATGTAAGCCTTGATGCCACTTTCCATCTGCTTGCCATAGTCGGCGAAGGGGCCGGAGAAGGGCGCCACCAGGCCAACCTTGATGGTTTCCTGTGCCAAGGCTGCAGCGCTGCTCAGTCCCAGGGTGCCGATGGCGGCGATCGATGCCAGTATCTTGCTGATCTTCATGCTTGTCTCCTGTCTTTTGGCCTGGAGGTCTAAGCCTCCACGGCTGTTGATTTTTGCAAATGATGATTGGCTTGTCAGCGGCAACGTACGACGCTGCTGAAAATGATCATAACTGAATCATTGTGCGCTTAGCACAGACCTGTTCGCTGAACGCACGGTTTCGATTGGGCCTTGCATGAACCTTTGTTTCGCGTTGAATGTGCGTTGAACATGCTATTCCACCTTCTCGTAAGGCAGGCCGACATAATTCTCGGCAATCGTCGTGAGCCCGGCCCGCGATCCGGTGTAGTACTCGAGGTCGGCCAGCTGAATGCGCTGGCCGAAGGGGTCGTCCCCCAGCTTGTGCAGCACCGATGTCATCCACCAGGAAAATCGCTCGGCCTTCCAGATGCGGCGCAGGCAGAGATCGGAGTACTTTTCCAGCAGGTCGGTCCGTCCTTCCTGATAAGTCTTGCGCAGCACGTGATACAGCGTATAGACATCGCTGGCCGCAAGGTTCAAGCCCTTGGCGCCGGTCGGCGGCACGATATGCGCCGCATCGCCGACCAGGAACATGCGACCGAACTTCATCGGTTCCGCGACGAAGCTGCGCAACGGCGCAATGCTCTTCTCGATCGAAGGTCCGGTCACCAACGACGCTGCGACGTCTTCGGGCAGACGTGACTTGAGCTCATTCCAGAAGCGCTCGTCCGACCAGTCTTCAACCTTGTCGTCCAGCGAGCACTGCACATAGTAGCGGCTGAGCGTGTCGGAACGCATGCTGCACAGTGCAAACCCGCGCTCGTGGTTGGCGTAGATCAGTTCATGCGAGACCGGCGGCGTGCGCGACAGGATGCCGAGCCAGCCGAAGGGATAAACCCGTTCGAAGGTCTTGAGCTTGTCCGCCGGCGCGGACTTGCGCGATACGCCATGGAAGCCGTCGCAGCCGGCGATGTAATCGCATTCCAGCTCGACCTTTTCGCCATCCTTGACGAAGCTGACGCGCGGCCGGTCTGTCTCGAAATCATGCAGCTGTACATCCTGCGCCTCGTAGATGCTGATGCCGCCGGCGGCCGTCCTCGCCTCCATCAGATCGCGCGTGACTTCGGTCTGGCCGTAAACCATCACGGTTTTGCCGCCGGTCAGTTCCTTCAGGTCGATACGCTCGCGCCGCCCGGAAAACGACAGGCTTACGCCTTCATGGACACGGCCTTCGCGATCCATGCGCTGGCCGGCGCCGGCTTCCCGGATCAGTTCCACGGTGCCCTGTTCCAGCACGCCGGCGCGGATGCGGCCGAGCACATAGTCGGGCGACCTTGCTTCGAGGATCACGGTATCGATGCCTTGCCTATGCAGCAGCTGGCCCAGCAGCAAGCCCGACGGGCCGGCGCCGATGATGGCGACCTGGGTTTTCATGGAAGTCTCCTCGAATGTTGTTCGCTATGGTCGTATCTTCGTTCCGGAACCGCCCGCTGGGAATGGACTTTTTTGAGAATAAATTGTACTTTTCGAATATTTGCTGCCCCCCGAGAGAAAGCGCCACCGATGCGCGGCCCAGGGTCGAGAGGAGATGACATGACCACTGTCGGTGCTGTCCCCATGTACAAGCTGTACGGCGAGCATGACAACTGGCCGACCCCGGAAATGGTGCACTGCGAGTCGATTGCCGCGCGCAGCCGTTTGCACAATTGGCATATCAAACCGCACCAGCACACCGGCCTGTTCCAGATCCTGTATCTCGAGCGCGGCAGCGCGCGCATCCAGCTCGATGACCGCCAGCGGATGATGCATGGCGACCATGTGCTGATGGTGCCGCAAATCTGCATCCACGGCTTCGAGTTCGCGCAGGACACGGTCGGTCATGTGGTCACGCTGGCCTATCCGTTGATCAACAAGCTCAGCCGCCAGATGAGCAAGGGCCTGGGCGCGCTGACCAGCCCCAGCCTCCATGCGCTCGGCGACGATCAGGAAAGCGCGTGCATCAGGATGGCCTTCGGCGCGCTGGATGCCGAGTATCGGGGAAGCGCGCCGCATCGCGACGTGCTGATCGAGGCTCTGCTCGGCGCCATTCTGGTCTGGCTGACACGGCATGCGATGGAAATGCCTTCCGGCATGCAACGCGAGGCGGGCAGGGGCGCAAGGCACTTCGCGCGTTTCTGCGACTTGCTTGAAGAGCATTACCTGCGGCACCTGCCGGTCGTCCAGTATGCAAAGCAGCTGGGCATCACGGCAAGTCACCTTAACTTGCTATGCCGGCAGACAGTCGGCAAATCCGCGCTGGAACTTATTCATGAGCGCGTGCTGCTGGAAGCCAAGCGCAGTCTCGTCTATACCTCGATGACTATCAGCGAGGTGTCGTATGCGATCGGATTTTCCGATCCGGCCTATTTCACGCGCTTCTTCAAGCGCGGCACCGGATGCTCGCCGAAGGAATTCCGGCAGCGCGCCGTTGACGGAATTTCAACGACGTCGGAGGGATTGCCAGTCGATTCACACATGCAATGATTTTTTCGCAGGGCAAGCAATGGCGGCGCGGCTTGGATACAATGCCTGCTTCATGAAATAAGGAGTCCGCACATGGATGACCACGACTTTTCCGAAAAAGACTGGCAGCGATTGTTGCGCCACATCGGCGAAGACCCGAGCCGGCAGGGCTTGCTGGAAACACCCAAGCGCGTCGACAAGGCCTGGCAGCACTGGACATCCGGTTACAAGCAGGATCCGGCCGACATCCTGAAGGTGTTCGAGGATGGCGCCGAGAAATACAACGAGCTCATCGTGGTGCGGGGCATCCCCGTCTACAGCCATTGCGAGCATCACCTGGCGCCGTTCTTCGGCACCGCAACGGTCGGTTATACGCCGAACGGCAAGATTGTCGGCCTGTCGAAACTGACGCGCCTGGTTGAGTGCTTCGCCAAGCGCCTGCAGGTCCAGGAGCGCCTGACCATCCAGGTCGCGGAAGCGCTGATGACTCATGTCGAGCCGCTGTCGGTCGGCGTCGTGATCCGCTGCCGCCACATGTGCATGGAAAGCCGCGGCATCCAGACGCCGGGCGAGGAAACCGTGACCTCGGCCCTGCTGGGCGAAATGCGCACCAACCTCGGATTGCGCACCGAGTTTCTTTCGCTCGCGCGCGAGAAGGGCTAGGACTGATCGAAAGCAGCCGGAAAGCAGGCGAAGCGGTCGGCTGCAGGCCTTACCCGCATTCTCCCGACACACCTCGAAGCACATCGATACACCTCGAAACACCGGCATCGGATGCCGGTGTTTTTTTTCGCCGTCCTCGGTTGTCAGTTCATCGCGCTGGCCCTCAATGCAGCTTGACGGACGGAGTCACCTTGCCGCGCAGCCAGTGCGCAAGGCTTTGCGCCGCCATGCGCAGGAAGCCATGCAGGGCCATGACATGCTTCTGGTACATCAGACCGTACAGCACGCGGGCCGCGACGCCGCCCAGCAGCATTTCACGCTCCGGATTGCTGCAGAGCAGGCTGCCGACCGCGGCGAAGGGGCCCAGGGACACCAGCGAGCCGTAATCGCGATACCGGAAGGGCGGTAATTCACTTTCCGGTTTCGCCGACAGGATTTCGGCAAGGTACATCGCCTGCTGGTGCGCCGCCTGCGCGCGCGGCGGCACGGCGGCGCCCTTGGACGGGCAGACATAGCTGGAACAGTCGCCGATGGCGAAGATATCGCGGTCTTCCAGCGTCTGCAGGCTCGGCGTCACGATGACCTGTCCCAGCCGGTTCAGGGCCAGGCCCATCGTGGCGCAGACTTCGGGACCTTCGACGCCGGCCGCCCAGAGCGTCATGTCCGATGGATGGCGTGTGCCTTCTGCATCCACTACTGCATCATGCTCGACACGCGCCACGGTGGTCGAGGTGCGCACCGCGATGCCCAGCGAAACGAGATGGCGGGCCGCCCTGCGCGACAGGCGCGGATTGAGATGCGGCAGCAACAGTTCGCCGCGTTCGAGGATGCTGATATGCACATCCCGCTCGGGGTCAAGCGCATGTACGTTGTAGCGGGCCAGCTCGCGCACCGCATGAACCAGTTCGGCGGCAAGCTCGACGCCGGTGGCGCCGCCGCCGACAATGATGATGTTGAGTGCGGCGTGACGGCTGCCTGCTTGCATGCAGCCGCTAAGGAAACGCTTGCGGAAATGCTCGGCTTCCCAGACGCTGTCCAGCGTCATGGAATGTTCGGCGGCGCCGGGAATGTTGAAGAAATTGGTGACCGCGCCGAAAGCCAGGACCAGCCTGTCGTAGGCGACTGTCCTGGGCGGCAGGATTTCATTGCCGCCGGCGTCGCGATATGCGCCCAACGAGACGGTCTTGCGGCGCCGATCCACGTCGAGCACTTCGCCGCAAACGAACTCGAAGCCATGCTCGGACGCCTGCGCCGCATACTGCACTTCATGGACCTGGGGATCGCGCTTGCCGGACGCCACCGTGTGCAGCAGCGGCTTCCAGAAATGCGTGGGCGAGCGGTCGACGAGGACGATGCGGGCACGGCCCTGCCTGCCCAGGCAGTCCCCCAGCCGCGTTGCGAGCTCAAGCCCGCCGGCTCCTCCTCCTGCAATGACAATGGTTTGCATGACTTGCCTCCAGACTGTTTGAAATCCCGAACCGATTAGGAATGCGCATCGCCTTGAACTTCCGAATCCCGCCTGCTATTGGCTGTTAATATAAGCGCAAGCAATTCAAAAGAAAAATTAATTTTTCTGCCTATTTGATAAGGAAGGACTTATGAATCCAGCGAGCTTCAAGCAGCTCGAAGCCTTGCTTCTTGTCGCACGGCACGAGAGCGTTTCGCGTGCGGCCGAAGCCCTGCATGTCACCCAGCCGGCGGTATCGCTGCAGTTGCGCATGCTGGAGGAGGCCGCCGGCACGCCGCTCACGCGCAGGGTGGGACGCGGCATACAGCTAACCGCTGCCGGCGAGGTGATGGTCGACTTCGCCGACCGCATATTGCGGCTGTGGGAAGAGGCGGCCGATGAAGTCGCGGCGCTGAAGGGCGCGATCAGCGGCACCTTGCGCATCGGCGCAATCACGACCGCCGAATACCTGCTGCCGCCGATGCTGGTGCAATTCACGACCGAGCGGCCTGGTGTGCGCATCAAGCTCCAGGCCGGCAACCGCAACGAGATCGTCAGCATGCTGACCAAGCATGAAATCGATTTGGCCATCATGGGCACACCGCCGCGTGAACTGAGGACCAATGCTTCCCGCTTCGCCCGGCATCCCATGGCCTTCATTGCCAGTCCCGATCACCCGCTGATGAAGAAAAGGCGAGTGACGCTGGGCGATATCATGGAAGCCAATCTGCTGGTGCGCGAACGCGGCTCCGGCACGCGCACCACGGTCGAAAGATTGTTCAAGGAGGCGAGCATGCCGCTGCGCATCGGGTCGGAGCTCTCCAGCAATGAAGCGATCAAGCGGATGGCGGTGGCGGGACTGGGAGTGGCCTTCCTGTCAGTGCATGCCTGCACGCTGGAGTTCGAGGCGGGACTGGTCGGCCTGCTGCCGATGGCGGAAAATCCGGTGGAGGCGGACTGGTATGTGATGCACCTGACCGACAAGGCCATCCCGACGGTCGCCGCCGCCTTCCAGGATTTCGTGATCGAGAACGGCCAGCAGGTGGTACACAAGCAGCTCGGCGCCTTCCATCGCGATGCGGCCAAGCCGCGGCGTGCCCGCAACCCGCGTTAATACCCCGGGCGTGGCGTACCGGATTGTGCTTGCGCGCCGCCCTTGAAATGGGCCGCCAACGCGCTGGTCGCCTGTGCCAGCATGATAGCGTCGACGCCGACCGCAACGAAGCTGCATCCCAGATCGAGATAACGCTGCGCAAGGCCGCGATCCGTCGCAAGGATGCCCGCCGCCTTGCCGGCTGCCTGCACGGTGCGGATCGCATCGTCGATCGCTGTCATCACATCCGGATGGGTCGGATTGCCGCGATGCCCCATCGATGCCGAGAGGTCGGCGGGACCGATGAATACGCCATCGACGCCGTCCACCGCCGAAATCGCAGCGAGATTCTCCAGGGCGGTCCGGGATTCCGCCTGCACCAGCAGGCAGATTTCCCGGTTGGCCTCGTCCACGTAACCTGGAATGCGATTCCAGCGGGATGCCCGTGCGAGCGCGCTGCCGACACCGCGTACGCCCTCGGGGGGATAGCGCGTGGCGCGCACCAGCTCCGCCGCCTGTTCGGCGGTTTCCACCATCGGCACCAGCAGGCTTTGCACTCCGAGGTCGAGGTACTGCTTGATCAGTGCCGTGTCGCCGATCGGCGGTCGCGCGACGGGATGGGATGCATATGGCGCCACAGCCTGCAGTTGCGCGAGCATGCTGCGCACATCGTTGGGCGCATGTTCGCCGTCAAGGAGCAGCCAGTCGAAACCGGCGCCGGCGCAGATTTCGGCGGAATAGGAATTGGCCAGGCCGAGCCACAGGCCAATCTGGGCTTGACGGCCGGCGAGGGCGCGTTTGAAGGAATTGATCGGCGTTTGCATTCGACGTTACGGGTCGTAGACGGTGGATGAAAGCGCTATGGTACTGCCAGCGAGTAAAGCTTGCCGTTCACTGGTTCGCCAAACCATTTCCGGGCCATGGATGGCCCGGAAATGCGTCCTTGGACGCGCCTTCAATTCAGGTCGTGACCGGCCCGATGGTGCCAGGGAATTCCGGGGGAGTGGCATCCGGCAGGATTTCCGGTCCTTGCGGGCCGGAAGGGGCAATCGGATCCAGCGGCGGAGAAATTTCCGGTTCCGGCTGGGTCGACGGAGCGATCTCCGGCGCGGGATTCGGTGTAACCGGCACTTCCGGCGGCGAATGGGAAGGGTTCTCGTGGGTTTCGGGATGGGACATGGCAGTACTCCTCATTCATTGTTCAAATGGATGGTCGATGCCGCTGATCTGTACTTTTTACCAGGCGATGTATAAAGTGCGATCTCCTTGTCGAGCCAAGCCGTCTTCAGCGGTCGTTACCCGGTTTGCATGAATGTATTGCAACATCCGTTCCATCGGCATGATTGCGCCTCGGGTTATTGCCGTCGCGAAAGCTCTTGGTCAGGACGTCACCTGAGCATGTTGTAAAGGGGGACTGACCTGTCGCATCGCTGCGGCAACTTCAAAAACAAAGCCCGCAAAAGCGGGCTTTGTCATGATGCGGTAACTGGATGAATCAGGCGAAGTTCTTAGCAACGAAATCCCAGTTGACGACGTTCCAGAATGCCTCGACGAACTTCGGACGGGCATTGCGGTAGTCGATGTAGTACGCATGCTCCCAGACGTCGCAGGTCAGCAGCGGCTTGTCGGCGGTGGTCAGCGGCGTGCCGGCGTTGGACGTGTTGGCGATGTCGACCGAACCGTCGCCCTTCTTCACCAGCCATGTCCAGCCGGAACCGAAGTTGGTCACGCAGGACTTGGTGAACTCTTCCTTGAACTTGTCGAAGGAACCGAACTTGGCATTGATGGCATCCGCCAGTGCACCGGTCGGTGCGCCGCCGGCATTGGGCGCCATGCAGTTCCAGAAGAAGGTGTGGTTCCAGACCTGCGCGGAGTTGTTGAACACGCCGCCCGAGGACTTCTTGATGATGTCTTCCAGGGAAGCGTTCTCGTATTCAGTTCCCTTGATGAGGTTGTTCAGGTTGGTGACATAGGCCTGGTGATGCTTGCCGTAGTGGTACTCCAGAGTCTCCTTGGAGATGTGCGGCTGCAGTGCGTCCATCGCGTAAGGCAGAGGGGGCAGGGTATGTTCCATGTGGCTTCCTTTCTGTTATCGGGCGGTTGATGTTGTTTTTGAAAGAGCTCAATTGTATGTCGGATGCGGCGAGGCTGCATGGAGCCCCGGATTGATCCAGCGCCAAGTCAGGCAGGGAACCGGCCCTTGTATTCGGCGGCGAATATCCGCTATGGCAACGCGGATATGGGCGTTCAGTCCAGCGTCGGCTGCACGCTGGCGATGCCGACTTCGGCCGCGCCGTCGGCCAGCCTGACGGAGACCACTTCGCGCGGACGGATATCCTTCGGCGAGCGGATCAGCTTGCCCTTGCCGTCGATAACCATCGCATAGCCGCGCTCCAGCGTTCGTTGCGGGTTCAGAAGTTCCAGCTGCGCCGAAAGCGCGGCCAGCGCCTGGCGGCGCTGCGAACCGGAGGTTGCCATTCTTGTCGTGAGGCGCCGGGCATTGTCGGCCAGCCTTGCCCTGGCCGCCGACGTCTGCGGCAGTTTCGCATGAAGCCGGAGCTGCAGCTGGTTGACGGCAAACCTGGCCTGGTTCAGGGGTGTCCGCGTCGCATGCGCAAGTCGCGTCTGCAGCGACTGGAGTTTCAGCCGCTCGTGGGAAATGTAGGCTGCCGGACTGACCAGCCGCCGCGCCAGCCAGTCGAGCGTCTGGGCAGTGTCGGACATTTGCCTGCGCAACGCGCGCGTGAGGTCGTCGGCATGGGACTCCAGCAATGCCAGCCAGTCTTCGCGCGGCGCTGCCGCCATCTCGGCGGCCGCCGTGGGCGTGGGAGCCCGCAGGTCGGCGGCGAAGTCGGCGATGGTAAAGTCCGTTTCGTGGCCGACTCCCGAAATGACCGGCATCGAACAGGCTGCGATCGCCCGCGCAACCGCTTCCTCGTTGAAGCTCCACAAATCCTCGATGCTGCCTCCGCCACGGCAGACCAGCAGGGTGTCGACCTCGGCCCGGGCGGAGGCGGTAGCGATCGCCTGCGCGATCTTGGCTCCCGCGCCTTCGCCCTGCACCGGCGTAGGATAAAGAATGACCCGCACATGGGGTGCGCGGCGGCGCAGGGTGCTGAGGATGTCGCGCAGCGCCGCCGCCTGCGGACTGGTGACGATGCCGACCGTGCGGGCGAACAGGGACAGCGGCCGCTTGCGGGCCGGGTCGAACAGGCCTTCCGCGGTCAGCTGCTCCTTCAGGCGCAGGAAAGCTTCATACAGGTTGCCCACGCCGGCGCGCCGGATCGCCTCCACGTTCAGCTGGTAATCGCCGCGCGGCGCATACAGCGTAACCAGCGCGCGGACCTCGACCTTGTCGCCTTCGCGCGGCGTGAAGCCGGCATGCTGGGCCCGCCCGCGGAACATGACGGCCCGCACCTGGGCGCCGTCATCCTTGAGCGTGAAATACCAGTGGCCCGATGCGGCGCGAGTGAAGTTGGAGATTTCGCCGGACACCCAGGCCAGCGGAAAATTTCTTTCCAGCATGCGGGCGACCGACTGGTTCAAGGCCGACACCGTCATCACCGGGGCTTGCGCGGGAACGGGCGTCTGCGGTTTTTCATTGAAATTTTCAAATGACATTGGGCTTCCCATCGAGCATCTGTCCACAGATTGGGGATAGTGTCCGCTCACTGTCACAGTTGGTTACAATCAACTTTGGCTTGATATAAGTCATTGATTTAAAAAGTGAGTGCGTTTCGCACGTGTTACTTTGGAGCAAAAGAAAAGTCTTATGAATCAAGCGCTTTGACAGATTCCCACAGACTTGCCCACAAAGTTATCCACAGGGTCGGCGCAGCGGGTTCAAGTCATTTCAAGCGATTTGCATGCTTGATCGCAGCGGCCCAACACGATACATTCTGCATCCGTCTGAAATGAACCAAGGAGCCTGTTTTGCTCGCCATTATCCAAGCTGCCGGCTGGCCCATCTGGCCGCTGCTGATCGCGTCCGTCATCGGGCTGGCCCTGATCATCGAGCGCTTATTGTACCTGCGACGCAATCGCATCCTCCCGCCCAACCTGTTGAATGAAGTGATCCGCGTCTACCAGAATGGCAAGATCGGATCCGACGTCGTTACCAATCTTGAACAGAATTCCCCGCTCGGCCGCGTCCTGGCGGCGGGATTGCGCAACGTGAACGCGCCGCGCGAGGTCATGAAGGAATCGATCGAGGAGGCGGGGCGCGGTACAGCCCACGAGCTGGAACGCTTCCTCACCACACTGGGCACCATCGCGACCCTGGCGCCGCTGATGGGCCTGTTCGGCACGGTGGTCGGCATGATCGAAATCTTCGGTTCGCAGAATGCGGCCGGCACCAATCCTGCACAGCTTGCGCACGGCATCTCCGTGGCGCTGTACAACACCGGCTTTGGTCTTGCGGTTGCCATGCCCACCCTGGTTTTCTACCGCCATTTCCGCGCGCTGGTCGACAGCTTCATCGTCGACATGGAACAGCAGGCCGTGAAATTCGTCGATAGCGTGCACAGCAACCGGAAATAAGGCTTCCCCATGAATTTTCGCAAGGGCAAGGGCAGGGATGATCCGGAAATCAACCTGATCGCATTTATCGATGTTCTTCTCGTGATCCTCATCTTCCTGATGGTGACCACGACCTACAGCAAATTCACCGCGCTGCAGATCACGCTGCCGACGGCCGATGCCGAAAAGGCACTGGAGCAGCCCCAGGAAATCAATGTGGGCATCGATGCCCAAGGCCGCTACGCGATCGACAACAGGCAGGTCGCGGTGCGCGACGCCGGCGGCCTGGCGGAAGAGCTCAAGGCGGCGGCCGGCGCCGGAGGACAGGCGAAACAGGATCCGGTCATCATCATCAACGCCGATGCCACCGCCGCGCACCAGCTCGTGATCAATGTCCTGGAAGCCGCCCGCATGGCCGGATTCGCCAAGGTTACGTTTGCCGCCCAGTCCAGCGGCAAGAAATGAGGCCGGCAGAGGCGGTATTGCTCAAGGCATGGCAGCGCCGCGGCCTGCTCGCCTGCGCGCTGCTGCCGGTATCGCTGGTGTTCCGGCTGCTGGCCGGGCTGCGCCGCCTGCTTTACCGGACGGGCTTGCTGCGGAGCGTCCGCTTGCCGGTGCCGGTGATTATCGTCGGCAACATCTTCATCGGCGGCACAGGCAAGACGCCGCTCACCATCTGGCTGGTGCGGGAGCTTGAGCAGGCAGGCTTCACGCCCGGTGTCATTTCCCGCGGATACGGCAGCAGGCATGAGCACCCCACGGCGGTGACCGCTGCTTCGGCACCTGCGGACGTCGGGGATGAGCCGGTGCTCATCGCCGCCCGCACCCAGTGCCCCGTGATGGTCGGGCGCAGCCGGGTCGAGGCGGCGCGGGCCCTGCTGGCGCAGCACCCGGCAATCGATGTGATCGTGTCCGACGACGGACTTCAGCATTACGCGCTGCAGCGCGATATCGAAATCGTGCTGTGCGACGAACGCGGAAACGGAAACGGCTGGGTACTCCCGGCGGGGCCGCTGCGCGAGCCGGCGACCCGGCGCAGGGATTTCACGGTCGTCAATGCACATGCGATCCCCGACACGATGGCCCGGCCGGCGTACCGCATGCTGCTCGCCGGCGGCAGCGCCGAGCGCCTGTGCGACCGTACCCAGACCCGGCCGCTTGCCGCGCTGGCCGCACCCCGGATCTGGGCCGCCGCCGGCATTGGCAACCCGGCAAGGTTTTTCTCGATGCTCGAAAAAGCCGGCGTAAAGGCAAGCACTCTTGCCTTGCCGGATCATTACGACTTCGCCGATAACCCGTTCGCGAACATCGAAGCCGATATCATCCTGATCACGGAGAAGGATGCAGTAAAATGTACGCAAATTGACATGCTGAAGAATGACCCGCGCTTGTGGGTCGTACCCGTGACGGCGCGCATCGACCGCGTGCTGGCAGAACAAATAGTGGAGAAATGTCGTGGACGCCCGACTGCTTGATATCCTGGTTTGCCCGTTGTGCAAGGGGCCTCTTGAATACGACAAGACCGCGCAGGAACTGATCTGCAACCCGGACAAGCTTGCCTATCCGATCCGTGACGGCATTCCCATCATGTGGGCCGACGAAGCGCGCGATCTCAACGCTCCGGCTCCGTCTTCCGCACCCTAGGCGCGGCAGCCCGACAGCCAGATAGCGACGCAGCGGAGGGGCAAAGCCGCAGAGCAGTCGCACCGCCGCACCGTTGCACCGCCGGCCTGGCGCGACCCCTCATTCATCACCTTATTCGCTGTCATCGATCCGACCGATTCGACCGTCACTGGAATTGCATCATGCCGTTTACCGTCATCATTCCCGCGCGCCTGGCGTCAACGCGCCTGCCCAATAAACCGCTTGCCGATCTCGGCGGCAAACCCATGGTCGTGCGCGTTGCCGAGCGGGCCGCCCTGTCCGGTGCCAGGCAAGTGGCCGTGGCAACGGACCATGCCGACATCGTTGCCGCCTGCCGGGAGCATGGCGTCGACGTCCACCTGACCCGCGCCGATCATCCTTCCGGCACGGACCGCATAGCGGAGGTCGCGGCCGCCCTCGGACTGCCGGAAGAGGCGGTCATCGTGAACGTGCAGGGCGACGAACCGCTGATCGACCCTGGGCTGGTGGCGGCGACCGCCGCGCTGATCGGCCCTGATACACCGATGGCAACTGCGGCGCACGCGATTCATTCGGCCGCCGAGGCGTTCAACCCGAATATCGTGAAGGTCGCGCTCGACCGCGCCGGCAAGGCCCTGTATTTCTCGCGCGCGGCGATTCCCTGGCATCGCGATGGATTCGCGCAAACGAAGGACTTGCTGCCGAGCGGCTACCAACCCTTGCGCCATATCGGCCTCTATGCTTACCGCAATGCCTTTCTGCAGGCGTACCCGCGCCTGGAAATTTCGCCGCTCGAACAGATCGAGGCGCTCGAACAACTCCGCGTGCTCTGGCATGGTTTCCCGATCGCTGTTCACGTCACCGAAAGAGCGCCCGCCGCAGGCGTGGATACCCCGGAAGATCTTGCCCGGGTCAGGACTCATTTTGGTCAAGAAAAATAGAAGAAATCCTTATGGGTCTGCCGGTCAGTCAAGATTCTGTGGTAAGTTTCATGAAAAGTTGGCGTGATACAAACATGCCCATACGGGAAACTCACCCCGCATTGCAAAAAATTTAAAACCAGTCTAGGAAAATGTCATGCGTCTCATCCTTCTCGGAGCGCCTGGTGCCGGCAAAGGCACGCAAGCGAATTTCATCAAGGAAAAATTCAACATCCCGCAAATTTCGACCGGCGACATGCTGCGCGCGGCCGTAAAGGCAGGCACGCCGCTCGGGATCGAAGCCAAGAAGGTCATGGACGCGGGCGGCCTGGTGTCCGACGACATCATCATCGGCCTGGTCAAGGACAGGCTGAAGCAGCAGGATTGCGCCAACGGCTACCTGTTCGACGGCTTCCCCCGCACCATCCCGCAGGCGGATGCGATGAAAGAGGCCGGTGTCGCCATCGACTTCGTGCTTGAGATCGACGTGCCGGATTCGGCAATCATCGAGCGCATGAGCGGACGACGCGTGCATCCGACTTCCGGCCGCACCTATCACGTGGCGTTCAATCCGCCCAAGGTGGAAGGCAAGGACGACGTGACCGGCGAAGAACTGATCCAGCGCGATGACGACAAGGAAGAGACGGTACGCAAGCGCCTCTCCGTGTACCATGATCAGACCGAGGTACTGGTCGACTACTACAACAAGTGGGCCGCCTCCGGCCAGCCGGGTGCGCCGAAGTATCGGAAAATCGAGGGCGTCGGACCGGTGGAGACGATACGGGACAGGGCCTTCGCAGCCTTGGCCGAATAAAACAAAGCGGACCTCGTGTCCGCTTTTTTGTTTTTGCGGGCTGAACCTAATGTGGGCCGGAGAACCAAAATCGGGAAATGCATTTCAAACTCCGCGCTCGGGAGCCGACATTAATCAATAGGCGGACTTCGACACAAAGGACAATATCCAGCGACACCGGAACAAAATCTGAACGGCAAGCGTGGAACGCAAAACCGATCCATGCATTGCCAATGCAATGAGCTTCAACCAGTTGTGTAAAAAGTTTTGCAGTGCGTCGTAGCCGAAGGACGAAGGTAACAGCACCACCAGGTACCAGCCGATGGCGATACGGCAGCATGCGTATCGACAGTCCTCCGGAACATCGTCGTTGTTTTAACTTTGTTGACAACAACATGGAGGAGTCGTTATGGCAACAGGTTTGTGGTTTGCCGTAGCATGCGGCGTGCTCGCTGTCGTCTACGGTCTGGTGTCGCGCAGCTGGATTCTGAAGCAGGATGCCGGCAATGCCCGAATGCAGGAAATCTCGCTCGCCGTGCAACAGGGCGCCGCAGCCTATCTCGGCCGACAGTACCGAACCATTGCTGTTGTCGGCATCATCCTGTTCATCCTGATCGCCATGCTGCCGGGGCTAGGCATGCAAAGCGCGATCGGCTTCCTGATCGGCGCGGTGCTGTCGGGTGCCTGCGGCTTCATCGGCATGAACGTTTCCGTGCGCGCCAATGTCCGCACCGCCCAGGCGGCCTCGGTCGGCATGAATCAAGCGCTGAATGTCGCGTTCCGGGGCGGAGCCATTACCGGCATGCTGGTCGCGGGACTCGGCCTTCTCGGCGTCGCGCTCTTCTACTGGTACCTGACTGCCGCCGGCGGCACGGCGGCCAATCCCCACGATGTCATCAAGCCGCTGATCGGCCTCGCATTCGGCGCGTCCCTGATCTCGATCTTCGCGCGCCTGGGCGGCGGGATCTTCACCAAGGGTGCTGATGTCGGGGCGGACCTGGTCGGCAAGGTGGAAGCCGGCATCCCCGAAGACGACCCGCGCAATCCGGCGGTCATCGCCGACAACGTCGGCGACAACGTCGGCGATTGTGCCGGTATGGCCGCCGACCTGTTCGAGACCTATGTGGTGACGCTGATAGCGACCATGCTGCTGGGCGCATTGATGATCAGGGGCGCGGAGAGCGAGGCGGTGCTGTATCCGATGCTGCTCGCCGCCGTGTCCATCCCGGCATCCATCGTGGGCTGCTCGATGGTCAAGGCCAGGCCGGGCAAGAAAATCATGTCGGCGCTATATACCGGGCTGTGGTGGGCAGCGGGCCTGTCGCTGATCGGTTTCGCCCTGGTGACATGGTGGCTGCTGCCCGAACCGATGCGCATCCCGATGATGGGTTCCGCGCTGGTCGGCATCGTCCTGACCGGGCTGATGGTGTACATCACCGAGTACTACACCGGCACCGAATACAAGCCGGTACGCCATATTGCCGAAGCATCGACCACAGGACACGGCACCAACATCATCGCCGGCCTCGGCGTATCGATGAAGGCGACCGCCTATCCGGTGCTCGCCGTCTGCGCCGCCATCCTGGCCACCTACTGGATAGGCGGTCTGTATGGCGTAGCCATCGCGGCAACGTCCATGCTGTCGATGGCAGGCATCATCGTTGCCCTGGATGCCTATGGCCCGATCACCGACAATGCCGGCGGCATTGCCGAGATGGCCGACATGCCGGCGTCGGTGCGTGCCATCACCGATCCGCTCGATGCCGTCGGCAACACCACCAAGGCGGTCACCAAGGGCTATGCGATCGGCTCGGCGGGACTCGCGGCCCTGGTGCTGTTCGCCGACTACACGCATGCGCTCGACACCGCCGGCAAGAGCACCTCTTTCGATCTGTCGAATCCGATGGTCATCGTCGGCCTGTTCATAGGGGGCCTCATTCCCTACCTGTTCGGCGCCATGGCGATGGAAGCGGTGGGGCGTGCCGCCGGGGCGGTGGTGGTCGAGGTGCGGCGCCAGTTCCGCGACATCAAGGGCATCATGGACGGCAGCGGCAAGCCCGAGTATGACAAGGCGGTCGACATGCTCACCGCCTCGGCGATCAGGGAAATGATCCTGCCATCCTTGCTGCCGGTGGTGGTGCCGATCGTGGTCGGCCTGCTGCTTGGCCCCGCCGCGCTAGGCGGCCTGCTGATGGGCACGATCATCACCGGGCTCTTCGTCGCAATCTCGATGACCACCGGCGGTGGCGCCTGGGACAATGCCAAGAAATACATCGAAGACGGACATCATGGCGGCAAGGGCTCCGACTCGCACAAGGCTGCGGTGACCGGGGATACCGTCGGCGATCCGTACAAGGACACCGCGGGCCCGGCAGTCAATCCGCTGATCAAGATCATCAATATCGTGGCCTTGTTGCTGGTGCCGCTGCTGCCGGCGGTCGGGCCGCAAACAGCCGGCAGAGAATTCAGCTTTCCAGATCCCGTTTCGATGAAATCATCGACCACCGTGGTCTCACCCGGAGCAGCACCCGAGCGCGTACCCGGCCAGAAACCCTGAGCCGGCCTGCTCCAACAAGAAACAAGCAAAAGGCGGCTGCGGCCGCCTTTTGCTTTCCAGGCAAAAAATTGGCTACAATGCCTTCGAGTTACGTTTACGTTAACGTCATGAGCAGTGTCGGACGTCATTGAAATTTCCAATTTGAAAAAGGGACGAAGATGCAGATTCAGAACAGTGTGTTCATCATCACGGGCGGGGCTTCGGGGCTGGGTGCGGCGACCGCGCGCATGATCGTGGCGAATGGCGGCAAGGTGGTGCTGGCGGATGTCCAGGTAGAGGCCGGCGAGAAGCTTGCGGCAGAGCTGAATGGACTCTTTCTGAAGTGCGATGTGACTTCCGAGGCCGATGGCAAGGCGGTGGTCGATGCGGCAACCGGCCTCGGCACCCTCCGCGGGCTGATCAATTGCGCAGGCGTGGCGCCCGCGGTCAAGACGGTCGGCAAGGACGGGCCGCATCCCCTGGACGCATTTCAGCGCGTCATCAACATCAATCTGGTTGGCACGTTCAACATGGCTCGCCTGGCAGCCGATGCGATGTCCAAGACCGAAGGCAACGAGCAGGGCGAGCGTGGTGTCATTATTAATACGGCTTCGGTGGCCGCCTATGACGGCCAAATCGGCCAGGCCGCATATGGCGCCTCCAAGGCAGGAGTGGTCGGCCTGACGCTGCCGATGGCCCGCGATCTTTCCCGCAACGGCATCCGCGTCATGACGATCGCTCCGGGCATCTTCGAAACGCCGATGCTGCTGGGCATGCCGCAGGAAGTGCAGGATGCGCTGGGCCGGATGGTGCCGTTCCCGCCGCGTCTCGGCAAGCCGGATGAATATGCGCATCTCGCCAAGACGATTATTGAAAACACGATGCTCAACGGCGAAGTCATCCGTCTCGACGGCGCAATTCGCATGCAGCCCAAGTAAACCGCGAGCGCGGCCGCCTTGGCCGCATGACGGCAGGGCGCCGGCATCGTGAGCCGGCCTGCGCCCGTTCGTCGCCAGGAGCCTGCAGTGAATCTAACAAGAGCATTGTTGCTTGCCGCCGCAGTCTTGATCTGTGGTTGTGCCGGCACCGCACGGGTACAGCCACTGTCGCAGCCGCAATTGCAGTCGCAGGCAAATCCGCAATCGCCAGGCATGCAGGCGCCCGAACCCGCCACCGGCTTTACCGACAAACCCGGTTGGTCAGCCAGAAAGTTCATGGTGGCGGCCGCCAATCCGCTCGCCGCCGACGCCGGCTACCAGGTGCTGCGCGCCGGCGGTTCGGCCGTCGATGCGGCAATCGCCGTGCAACTGGTGCTGACCCTGGTCGAGCCGCAGTCGTCGGGCATCGGCGGCGGCGCCTTCCTCATGCATTTCGACGGCCGGCACGTGAAGGCCTTCGATGGACGCGAGACCGCTCCGATGGCCGCCACGGAAAAGCTGTTTCAAGGGCCGGACGGCAGGCCGGTCAAATTCCATGAGGCTGTGGTCGGCGGCCGATCCGTCGGCGTTCCCGGCGTGTTGCGCATGCTCGAACTGGCCCACAGGGAGTACGGCAGGATGCCATGGGCTTCCCTGTTCTCCCCCGCCATTCGCCTGGCGGAGGAAGGTTTTGCGGTCAGCCCGCGGCTGCATGCCATGCTCAAGGCCGAGCCACACTTGAAGAAGGACCCGGTCGCGGCGTCCTACTTCTATGACCGCGACGGCAATCCCCGCCCGCCCGGTCATATTTTGAAGAATCCCGAGCTGGCCGAAGTCCTGCGCGAAATTGCGGCGAGGGGCGCGAATGCTTTCTACCGTGGCAAGATCGCACGCGATATTGAAGCCAAGGTGAAAAGCCATCCCGTCAACCCGGGATTGCTCACCGCGTCCGATATCGCTGCTTATCGGGCAAAAGTGCGGGAACCGGTCTGTTCGGATTACAAAACGTGGAAAGTGTGCGGCATGCCGCCGCCGTCATCCGGCGGCATCGCCATCGCGCAGATGCTGGGCATCCTGGAAAACCGGAACATGCTTACCCTGGTTCCCCGCGAAGGCGTGGTGGATGCGCAAGCCGTACACCTGTTTTCCGAAGCCGGCCGGCTGAGCTATGCGGATCGCGACCGCTATGTCGCCGACACCGATTTCATTCCCCTGCCGGGCAACAGTACGAAAGCCTTGCTCGACAAAACCTATCTCGCCGAACGCGCGGCGCTGATCGGCGACAGATCGATGGGCCTGGCCAAGGCCGGCACGCCGCCCGCCACCGCGCTGGCACAGGGCGTCGACACGTCACCGGAGCCGCCATCCACGTCGCATATCTCGATTGTCGACGCCAGGGGCAATGCCATTTCCATGACGACGACAATTGAAGACGCATTCGGCTCACGACAGATGGTGCGCGGTTTCCTGCTCAACAATCAGCTTACCGACTTTTCCTTTGACGCCGCCGATGCGGCCGGCCCGATTGCAAACCGGGTGCAGCCGGGCAAGCGCCCGCGCAGCTCCATGGCGCCGACCCTGGTATTCGAAAAGCGCGGCAACAGGCTGCTGATGTCGATCGGCTCGCCCGGCGGCTCCGCGATCATCAATTACGTGGCCAAGACGCTGATCGGAACGCTGGACTGGGGGCTCGACATGCAACAGGCAATCAGCCTCCCCAATTTCGGAAGCCGCAATGGTCCTACCGAACTGGAGCAGGGCCGCGTCGACGCGGCGGTGATCGATCAGCTCAAGGCCAGGGGCCACAACGTAAGGCTGGTCGAGCAGACGTCTGGCCTGCAGGGAATCATGCGCATGAAACGACACGGCGAGGACATATGGTTCGGCGGCGCCGACCCGCGCCGGGAAGGCATAGCCAGGGGTGACTGATCCGCCCGCGAAGCAACGGGCAAGGCGTAAGCGGCAAGCAGCAAGCAGCGTGCAATTCGCGATGCCGTTGTTTCCTTGATTGCTGAATGCAGGCTGCTTCACCCAAAGCCGCACCCGCCTGTTAATCTCTCAGTCATGAGCGAGAGCATGAAAACCGGACTTGTGCTGACTGGCGGCGGCGCGCGGGCTGCCTACCAGGTCGGCGTGCTTGACGGCGTGGCATCCATCCTTTGCGAAGAGGGGTGGCTGCCCCAGCGCAACCCCTACGACATCATTTGCGGCACTTCGGCCGGCGCCATCAATGCCACGGCACTGGCATGTCATGCCGACAATTTCGGCGAGGGATTGCATCAGGTATTGCACGTCTGGGAGCATTTTACCGCCGAGCAAGTCTACCGGACCGATTCCCTCGGCGTCCTGCGTTCCGGCGCTAGATGGTTGTCGCTGCTCTCGTTTGGCTGGCTACTGCGCCAGTGGCGGTCCAACCCGCCGAATTCCCTGCTGGACAATACGCCGCTCGTTACGCTCCTGAACCGGATGCTGGATTTCCCGAGGCTCGATGCCGCCCTCATGGACCGCAAGCTCCATGCGCTGGCGGTGACGGCGTCTTCGTACACGGCCGGCCGGCATATCACTTTCTTTCAATGCGATGCGGATATCGAACCCTGGATTCGTTCCCAGCGGCTGGCGCTGCGCGGCCAGATAGGGGTGGAACACCTGCTGGCATCCGCGGCAATACCGTTGCTGTTCCCGGCCGTGCCGCTGTATTGCGAAGGGCGCCGCGAGTACTTCGGCGATGGATCGATGCGCCAGCTGGCACCTATATCTCCAGCCATTCATCTCGGCGCCGACCGGGTGCTGGTCGTCGGCGCGGGACGCCTGAACGACCAATCGCACGGCACATCGTCATCGGCCGGGTATCCCAGTCTCGCGCAGATCTCGGGTCATGCGCTGTCCAGCATTTTCCTGGACAGCCTCGCGGTCGACATTGAACGCATGAATCGCATCAACCTGACGCTCTCGATGCTGAACAAGGAACAGCTGGCGCGCACTCCGTTGCGGCCCATCCGGATGCTTGTGATTGCGCCGTCCGAGCGGCTGGATGATATCGCCGCCCGGCACGTGAAGAGCCTGCCGCGTCCGATCAGGATGCTGCTGGGCGGCATTGGCGCAACCGAAGCCGGCGGATCAGCTTTGGCATCCTACTTGCTGTTCGAATCCGGCTATACGAAGGAATTGATTGCGCTTGGAAGGCGCGATGCGGCTGCGCGCCGAGAAGACATTCTCGGATTCTTCGATGCGGCCGAAGGTGCCGAGACATCCGCTGCGAGTGCAGGGCATGCCGCAAGAGTTGCATGATGGGTGCGTGAAGAATACATGACTCGCGCATAAAACACGCTATGCAAGTCCAAGGCCGGCAGGCGCCGGCCGCCAAGTCAAACGGCAGGGCAGGTGCTGCCGATCAATAGCGATAGCCGTGGTGATGATAGTGGTGATGGCGGTGTTGATGCTGATGCTTCCAGTGATGCTTGTGCATCTTTTTCCCATGGCGTTTTTCTACGTAGTAGGGTGTGCCATAGGTGACGACGGTGACCGGCTGGACATAGACGGGCTGAGGCCGCACATATACCGGCTGCGGCTGGACATAGACCGGCGGCGGGGTGTAGATGCCAACCGCCGGGTAACCCGAATTCACGGTGACCGACCAATTGACATTGGGACCGCCGGCCAGCGACAGCGGAGCGGCCGCCAGCAGCAGGATACCGGCAATGGTTTGCAAGGCGGATTTGCGGTTTGTTTTCATGGCGTTCTCCTCGAAAGTGCGTTGCTGCTTATTTAACGACGGTGAGCGGGTTTCGCACCAGCGTATCTTGTTCAAATGCAAGTAAAAGCTGCAACAAAGTGTTAGCAGAACGCTACAAATCCG
Organism: Noviherbaspirillum album; assembly: GCF_035916955.1. Classification (NCBI taxonomy): domain Bacteria; kingdom Pseudomonadati; phylum Pseudomonadota; class Betaproteobacteria; order Burkholderiales; family Oxalobacteraceae; genus Noviherbaspirillum; species Noviherbaspirillum album. The sequence continues at coordinate 189,172 of NZ_JAWIIV010000003.1, forward strand.
TGTTTTTCAAGAAGAGATACAAGCGCATACCATATTTTTGCCAGCAGGGTTGATTCGCATTTCGCAAGCAGTTACCCTACGGTATTCGTGGATTTGTCGATTTTTTAACGCTATGGGTAATGTGGGTAACGGTTCCATGAGAACGAGCTTCCTCGGCAGGTGGGCAGTCTTTCTTGCCATGCTGCTTTTGTCGTTCAACCTGTTCGCGAAAGGTCCGGTCCCAGTCGGGGACGTCAGGCTCAAGGAGCTTCCCAGGGAGGCGCAGCACACGCTAGCGCTGATCAAGCAGGGCGGTCCTTTTCCTTACTCCAAGGATGGGCGCGTGTTTGGCAACTACGAGGGGATTTTGCCCAAGCAAAAGCGCGGGTATTATCACGAATTCACGGTAAAGACGCCGGGAGCCCGCAACCGCGGCGCCCGCCGCATCGTTTCGGGCGGGGAACCGGCATCCTCTGGCGAATACTATTACACCGATGATCATTATGCGACTTTCCGACGCATCAGAGAGTAATCATATGCGAGTCGATTCTCCGCACAACGAATCCCTCAACCTCATTGCTTCCGTTGAGGGCGACATGGACCTGTTCAAGACCGTTCCTCCCAACGTAGTGCAGTCCATTCGCGCATTCAGGGTCACCGAGCTGCAGGAGGAAGCGGCCCGTCTGGGACAGCATTTTCTCTACGCATACTGTGCCGATGCCTCGACCAAGCAGCAGGTGTTATCCTGCATCGCTACCGCATTTCATTTTCCAAGGCATTTCGGCAAGAATTTTGATGCCCTCAGCGACTGCCTGACCGATCTCGCCTACAAGGCCGGTCCGCAGCCAGGCTTTCTGGTCGTGATCGAACAGTTGCCCAATACGCCGAAATTCGACCGGGAGGCGAGGGAAACCCTGCTCGACGTGTTTCGCGACGCGGCGGACTTCTGGGCGGAAAAAAAAGTCGCTTTCCGCGTGTTCTATTCTTTCCAATGACGCCATGTTGAAAGTCGAGCAAGGCCGGCCTCGATGCCGGCCTTTTTATTTCCAGTATGTCGGTGGGCCAAGTCGGGTACGGTAAAATGCGCGCCATGAAAAATATCGTCATCCTGATTTCCGGGCGCGGCAGCAACATGCAAGCCATCGTCCGCGCCGCGCGGAGCGAGCAGTGGCCCTGCCGGATCGCGGCGGTCATCAGCAACCGCGCCGATGCGGAAGGCTTGCAGTTCGCCGCCCAGCATGGCATTCCCGCCGAAGTGGTAGTCAGCAAGAGTTTTGCCACGCGCGACGCGTTTGACGCGGCGCTGCAGTCCGTCATCGACCGTTTCGAACCCGACCTGATCGTGCTTGCAGGATTCATGCGCATCCTGACGCCGAAGTTCGTGGAACACTACGCCGGGCGCATGCTCAATATCCATCCATCGCTGCTGCCCAGCTTTCCGGGCCTGGCAACGCATCGTCAGGCCCTGGCGGCCGGAGTGAAAGTGCATGGAGCAACGGTGCACTTCGTGACGGCGGAACTCGATCACGGTCCCATCGTGGCACAGGCGGTCGTGCCGGTGCTGCCGGCCGATAACGAACAGTCCCTCGCCGAACGCATTCTCGTCGAAGAGCACAAGATCTACCCGCAAGCCGTGAAATGGTTTGTAGAAGGCCGGTTGTCCATCGATAACGGCGTGGTACGCATTGCCGACGAGCCCCAGCTCGTCTGAACTGAAAGAATCCCCATGAGATTGCACCCTGCAGTCATCGGCGCTGCCGAAGAAGTCCTGCGTGAAGTCATGCGCTTTACCGGACCTGCCGATGTCACTTTGTCCCGTTATTTTAAAGAGCACCCCAAGCTCGGCTCGCGTGAACGAAACGCTGTCGCCGAGGGTGTCTATGCGGTATTGCGCAACAAACTCGCCTATGCCAGTTTTTCCGAATCGGGCCAGGGCTCGGCCATGCGCCGCATCGCCTTGCTCGGCCTGGGCGAAACGGTCGGAGCCGACGCTCTGGCAGGCCTGTCGGAAGAGGAAGCGGCATGGCTGAACCGCATCGCCCAGATCGACCGCCAAAGCCTGCCGATCAACCTGCGCACCAATATGCCGCAATGGTTGCTGGACAAACTGCTTGCCCGTGACGGCGAAGCGGCCGCGCTGGCGCTGGCCGACGCGCTCAATCGGCCGGCCCCGCTGGACCTGCGCGTGAATGCCCTCAACTGGAAGCGCGAGGATGTCATCGCCGAACTGGCCAAGGCGCCGATCGTGTGCGAACCGACGCCGTATTCCCCGATCGGCATTCGCGTACCGAAGAAGCCGGCACTGCAGAATCTCCCTCTGTTCAAGGACGGTGCGATCGAAGTGCAGGACGAGGGAAGCCAGCTGCTGGCATTGATTCTCGGCGCCAAGCGGGGCGAAATGGTCGTCGATTTCTGCGCCGGCGCCGGCGGCAAGACATTGGCTCTGGGCGCGGCCATGCGCAATACCGGCCGCCTGTATGCGTTCGACGTGTCCGAGAAACGTCTGGCCAAGCTCAAGCCGCGCCTCGCGCGCAGCGGCCTGTCCAACGTGCACCCGGTCGTCATCGCTCATGAAAACGATGCAAAGGTGAAGCGCCTCGTTGCCAAGATTGATCGGGTGCTTGTGGATGCGCCTTGCAGCGGTCTCGGCACCTTGCGCCGCAATCCCGACATGAAATGGCGGCAAACCCCGGAGACGGTGGCCGAACTCACGGTCAAGCAGGCATCCATTCTTGCCAGCGCCTCGCGGCTGGTAAAACCGGGCGGCAGACTGGTCTATGCCACCTGCAGCCTGCTGGACGAGGAAAATGAAGCCATTGCCCAGCAGTTTCTGGCAGCCAATGACAGTTTTTCGCTGTTGCCGATGCGCGATGTCCTTGCCGAGCAGAAGATTGCCCTGGAAATGCAGGATTACCTGAAGCTCCTTCCCCAAGTACACCAGACGGACGGTTTCTTCGCCGCCGTATTCGTCAGGAACAAATGATATCCAGGGCGTTTGCTGGTTCAACAGGTTTGGCGCTGGTGCTTGCTCTTGCAGCGGCGCCAGCGGCGGAGGCAAAGCGTCCCGCGGCCCCGGACGCCGCTCTTGTCGCCGAAGGCACGCTGCAAACCTTGTTCGCACCCTGGGACGATATCGAAAAAGCCATTGTCGATACGCTCGGCGCGGCACGGCAGCAAATCCTGGTCCAGGCATATCTGCTGACCAACAAAAAGATATCCGTGGCGCTGATCGCGGCCCGGCGGCGCGGCGTCGACGTGCGCGTCCTGGTCGATGGCGCCCAACTGGAAAGAGTCGGTTCATCTACGGCACCGCGTCTTGCCGCGGCCGGAATTCCGGTCTGGATCGAAACCGCCTACCAAAATGCGCACAACAAGGTCATGGTGATCGATGCCGCGACTTCCCACGCCACCGTGCTGACAGGCAGCTTCAATTTCACCTGGACAGCGCAGCGCAGGAATGCGGAAAATGTGTTGATAGCCAGGAATAATCCAAAGCTGGCCGCGCGTTATGCGCGAAACTGGGAACGACACCGCAACGACGCAACCCCTTACAAGAAATGAGACAAAGCCTGCTTTCCAGCCTGTTGTCCGATCTGTGGACAGACCTGCATGATCCCAACCTGCTCTGGCAAATCGTGGCCTTGCTGGCCAGCCTCGGCACTGCCTGGCTGCTCGCCAGATTGTTCCGCCAGCGTCTGACCGCGCACGATGTGCAGCTTCGCGTCATGCGTTTCGGCGTCGAGAGTTTCGCGCCGGTCCTGTGGCCGCTATTGTCCCTGGGTCTGATTGCGCTTTCCCAATTCCTGCTTCAGCAATGGATGCATGTGAACCTGCTGCGCGTAGCAATCCCGCTGGTAGGCTCGTTTGCATTGATTCGCCTGGTTTTCTATGTATTGCGCCGGGTTTTCGCGCGCGACGGAGAGGCTGGAGCGCTCGTGCTGCTCGCGGAAAAAGCCTTCGCCACCGCGGTCTGCCTGGGCGTTGCCCTGTACGTGACCGGGTTATGGCCGGATCTTGTCGCCTATCTTGAAAATACCGCCATACCCGTCGGGCGGCACAAGGCGTCGCTGCTGGTGGTATTCCAGGCCGCGGCCTCCGTCGTCATTACCCTGATGTTTGCCCTGTGGGCCGGTGCCGCGCTTGAAGAACGCCTGATGCGAATGGACAGCGTGCATTCTTCCCTGCGCGCTGTCGCGGCCCGCATGAGCAAGGCGGTGCTGATCCTGCTTGCCGTCCTGATCAGCCTTTCGCTAGTGGGTATCGATCTGACCGTGCTCTCCGTATTCGGCGGCGCACTCGGTGTCGGCCTCGGTCTCGGCTTGCAGAAGATCGTGAGCAGTTATGTTTCCGGTTTCGTGATCCTGATCGAGCGCAGCCTTGCCATTGGCGATGTGGTTAATGTCGACAAGTACTTTGGCCAGGTCACCCAGATCAATACCCGCTACACGATCGTGCGCGGATTCGACGGCGTCGAGACCGTGGTGCCGAACGACATGCTGCTGTCGACGCCGGTCCAGAACTATTCATTGACGGACCGTACCCTGCGCCTGGCGACGCGCGTCAGTGTCGGCTATCAAACCGATGTCGAGCAGCTTCTTGCCATGATGGAAGAGGTTGCGAAGGGTATCCCCCGCATTTTGCAGCAGCCCACCCCGCAGGCATTGCTTGTACGCTTCGAGCCGGACGGCTTCGAACTCGAAGTCGGTTTCTGGATCGCCGATCCCGAGAACGGACGTGGAAATGTATTGTCTGATTTGAACCGCGCAATCTGGAAATTGTTGCAAAAACTTCAAATTGACGTTCCTCGTCAGCAACGTGAAATCCGATTCCTTGATCTAGCACCTGGAATTGAAAGCAGGATTTCAACGAAAATGCCGATTACCGAAGTGCCATAACAGCGTACAATCTGCCCCAGATTGCAGATAGGCTCTTGTTTTTGCAAGGAAAACGAAGCGGCCTGCCGGAATCCGTTATCAACCAGGAGTATTTATCATAGAAACCACCATGCTTGACACAGTTCTTCATTTCTTGTCAAACGGACTCTTATCTGCAAGCGGCTGGGAGATCGTTGCCTGCACGCTGATCCTGACGCACATCACCATTGCCGCTGTCACGATTTATCTTCATCGTTGCCAGGCACATCGCGCACTGGATCTCCATGCGATCCCCAGCCACTTCTTCCGTTTCTGGTTATGGCTGACTACCGGCATGGTAACGAAGGAGTGGGCGGCGATCCATCGAAAGCATCACGCGAAATGCGAAACCGAAGACGATCCGCACAGCCCGGTGACTCGCGGCATCAAGAAGGTGCTGCTGGAAGGCGCCGAGCTCTATCGCGCCGAGTCGAAGAACCTCGAAACCATGGAAAAGTACGGGCACGGCACGCCGGACGACTGGATCGAGCGCAATCTGTACAGCAAGTATTCGTGGCAGGGCGTAGGCCTCATGCTGATCATCGACGTCCTGCTGTTCGGCGTCGTCGGCTTGAGCGTATGGGCAGTACAAATGCTGTGGATTCCCATCACGGCGGCAGGCATCATCAATGGCATCGGACATTACTGGGGCTATCGCAACTACGAGTGCGCGGATGCGGCCACCAATATTTTCCCGCTTGGCATCCTCATCGGCGGTGAGGAGCTGCACAATAATCACCATACGTTCGGTACTTCCGCCAAGCTTTCATCCAAGTGGTATGAATTCGATATCGGCTGGATGTATATCCGCATTCTCGAAACCTTCGGCCTGGCCAAGGTGAAGAAGGTGGCACCGGAGCCGAAATTCAATCCCGAAAAGCGAGTGGCCGACTTCGATACGCTGCAGTCTGTAATCTCGAACCGCTATGACGTGATGGCCAAGTACGCAAAGTCGGTCAAGCGCGCATGGCACGATGAGATGGAGCACCTGGCCGGCAAGGCGAAGCTCGAATCGAAGTTCCTGAAGTCGTCCAAGAAGCTGCTGCAGCGTGAGCCGGCGAAGCTGGAAGCTCCGCAGAAACAGCAGCTGAGCGAATTGTTCGCGCATAGCAAGGCGCTGCAAACCATGCACGAGATGCGTGTGGAACTTGCCGCCATCTGGGAACGCTCCAATTCGAGCCGTGACCAGCTGCTTCATCAGCTGCAAGACTGGTGTGTAAGGGCGGAAGCCTCGGGCATCCGCGCATTGCAGGAGTTCTCGCAGCGCCTGCGCAGCTATGCCTGACGGGAAGCACGGTTTCTCGGGCGTCATGGCCCAATGAGAAGCCAGTTGCAAGAAACAAGGAAGCGCAGCCAATTGTCGGCTGCGCTTTTTTGTTGGGCGCTGCAATTTCAATCCGCCGCAGGGCAGCAGGGCAAGTCTCCATGTAGAACAGCATCGGAGGCGCCAGAGAAGTCCGATCAGCGCCAATGGCTGCACAAAGTGCGAGGGAAATAAAAAAGCCGTTCAATGAACGGCTTTTTTACTGTTGCAACAACTGTTGCAACAACTGTTGCAACAACTGTTGCAACGATTGCTGCAAGTGAGAAGACCAGATTACTTGATCTTGGTCTCTTTGTACTCCACATGCTTGCGTGCCTTCGGGTCGAACTTCATGATCGACATTTTTTCCGGCATGGTGCGCTTGTTCTTTGTGGTGGTATAAAAGTGGCCGGTTCCTGCAGTGGACTCCAGCTTGATTTTGTCACGGTTAGATTTTGCCATGATAGTTCCCTAGTAATTTCCGCTTAGACTTTTTCGCCGCGTGCGCGCAGGTCGGTCAGCACAGCGTCGATGCCGATCTTGTCGATGATGCGCAGGCCGGCGTTGGAGAGGCGAAGCGAAACCCAGCGGTTTTCGGACTCGACGAAGAAGCGACGACGCTGCAGGTTGGGCAGGAAACGACGCTTGGTCTTGTTGTTAGCATGGGAAACGTTGTTGCCGACCATCGGCCCTTTCCCGGTGACTTGGCAAACACGTGCCATGGCTTACTCCTTAAAAGATCCAAATTTGGAAAAACGAGAGTATATCCAGAAATATGTTCTTTTTCAATGACTTGCGAAAATTAACTGTGTCTTTGTATTTTTCGAGAATTTAACATTTGCTCTGGCTTCAGAAATTTTCCGATTCAGAGCTCTCCATGCTCGGCAAATGAGTACACCTGGCTCCCCGCCAAAACGAAATGATCCAGCAGACGAACGTCAACCAGGCCGAGTGCCTGCTTCAGGGTATGGGTCAGTGCGCGGTCGGCATGACTGGGTTCAGGCGTGCCGGAAGGATGGTTGTGCGCAACGATGATCGCAGCGGCGTTATGCGCTAGCGCAGCCTTGACCACTTCCCGCGGATATACGCTCGCTTGCGTCAAGCTGCCCCGAAACAGCTCCTCGGCATGGATCAAACGATTCTTCACATCCAGGAACAGTGCGACGAAGGATTCGTGAGGCTTCTTCGACAGTGTCAGTTGCAGATACTGTTTCACCGCTTGCGGTGATCCAAATGCCTCTCCCTGTCTCAGTTGTTCAGAGATGGCGCGTCGCGCGAGCTCCAGGACGGCCTGCAATTGTGCATATTTCGCCGGACCCAATCCATTGACGATGCTGAAGTCGGTCAACGATGCGGCGAACATGGCGTGCAGGGAGCCGAAATGCTGAAGCATGTCGCGTCCTAGATCGACCGCACTTTTTCCGCTGACGCCGATGCGAAGGAAAACGGCAAGCAACTCGGCATCCGATAGCTGCTGCGGTCCGTGCCGGATCAGCCGTTCGCGCGGCCGCTGCTCTTCGGGCCAATGATTGATTGCCATAGATTGGTGCCTGTCCGTGACTGTCTCGCAAAGCGGCAATTATAGGGAAGAACATTGAATATTTGCCAACTATTTTCCTGGCTTTGCTCGACCTGTTCGTTTTGCGTCATGGAGCCTCCCGCATGAGCCAAAAGAGAATCGGGCTTACAATATCGGGTTGTCACATGATTTCGAGCCCCCATGCAAACTCCCGACACGCCAGTCGTTACCGAATCCGCTTACCTGACTTTGCACTACCGTCTTGCGGCAATGGATGGTACCAACATCGTTAGTACATTTGAAGAAAAGCCGGCAACGCTGCAGCTTGGCACAGGCCAGCTCGCGCCTTTTCTCGAAGCTTGCCTGATCGGTTTGCCGGAAGGCGCGCATCAGACATTCGAACTGCCGCCCGAAAAGGCCTTCGGTCCGCGCAACCCCGATCTCATTCAGCATGTGTCGCGTGCGACGCTGACTGAAAATTCCAATTTCGGCGAGGAGTACGTCGTGGGAGATCTCGTTGAATTTTCCGCTCCCGGCGGTGGACGCTTCGCCGGCGTCCTGCGGTCGATCGACAATGAAAGCGCCTTGTTCGATTTCAACCATCCCCTCGCCGGTCAGTCGGTAAAATTCGAAGTCAGGATCATCGGCATTCTCTGATCCCGGCGTCAGCCCATATCACCGGACCACAAATACAGATCCCTCGAACCTCCGCTTTCGGAGCATGCAGAGTTAAGGAAAATGGATAAGGAAATCTTGCTTGCACAGCCGCGCGGATTCTGCGCCGGCGTCGACCGTGCCATCGACATCGTTGAACGCGCGCTGGAGCAGTTCGGCGCCCCGATTTATGTTCGGCACGAGATCGTGCATAACGCCTATGTCGTGGAGGATCTGCGCCGCAAGGGGGCGATCTTCATTGAAGAGCTCGAATCCGTGCCCAAGGGCAATACCGTCATCTTTTCCGCCCATGGGGTTTCCAAGGCTGTGCAGGCCGAGGCAGCCGAGCGCGGACTGCGCATATTCGATGCGACCTGCCCGCTCGTGACCAAGGTCCATGTCGAGGTCGCCAAGATGCGCAAGGAAGGGCGGGAGATCATCATGATCGGCCATGACGGCCATCCCGAAGTCGAAGGCACCATGGGGCAGGTGGACGAGGGCATGCACCTGGTGGAGACCGTTGCCGACGTTGAGGCGCTTCAGGTGCGCAATCCAGGCATGCTGGCGTACGTTTCGCAAACCACGCTTTCCGTGGACGATACCGCCGATATCATCGCGGCCCTCAAGCGCAAATTTCCCTTGATCGCGGAGCCCAAGAAAGGCGATATCTGCTATGCGACGACCAATCGCCAGGAGGCGGTTAAGTTCATGGCGCCCCAGGTGGACGTCGTGATCGTGGTGGGCAGTCCGAACAGCTCGAACTCCAACCGCCTGCGCGAAGTGGCGCAGAAAAAGGGCGCGGTTGCCTATATGGTGGACAATGCCGCGCAGATCGACCCTGCATGGATCGAAGGCGTACACCGGATTGGCGTCACTGCCGGCGCGTCGGCCCCGGAGGTGCTGGTGGAAGCCGTGATCGGTCGTCTGAAAGCGCTCGGCGCAAGAAGCGTGAGGGCACTGGAAGGGGTGGAAGAGAACGTGACTTTCCCCTTGCCGAAAGGCTTGCAGACAGCGCAGCCGTAGAATCTTTGCCTCAAGTCTTTTCTTCAACACGCTCCGGAATTTAATTCAGACCACCCACTTTTTTTCCATCGATTGTTTTCTACTTTCCTCGTTATTATTGCAGCCTGCGAGGATGGCAGGATGCAACTTGTCAAAAGCGACACGAAGCCAATCCTTTGGCATTCCTCGAGTCTTCGCATTCTTGAAAATATCCAAAAACTGCGCTTGTTTTTGGATATAACGTAAACATTCTTGTTGCGCTCCCTGTGACGCTGCCGGCATGGCGACCGTGCCGGTTTGCATGGCAGGAGCAGCATGAATTTGTACGTTAATAGAAGAAAGAGTCTATTTCTCGGCCTGATGTCGCTAAATAAAAACATTCAGGCACGTTCGAGACATTTCTTTCTGGAACATGTTGGGTATAATGCCGCCCGATTCGGGTGGGCTTGCAAGGCTGCATACAACTACAAAAAGTTTTAACCAAGATAGGAACAGGAGACACGATCATGCACAAGACTTACGCCCCGGCCACTCGCAAGAACGCGGCATGCCTCTTCCGATAACAATCGAAAATATCGAGCGGCACCCCAGAGGATCTCATCCGGGTGCCGTTTTTGTTATCTGAAGCGCCGTGCCGTATCGCATATGAATATGGCAATGATGTTGTAAAACGATTTGAACGTTCCTTATAGAGAGTAGGCAAACTATGGATACCTTTATCCAACAAATCATCAATGGACTGGTGCTGGGGAGTATGTATGCGCTGGTCGCGCTTGGATACACGATGGTGTACGGCGTTCTCAACCTGATCAACTTCGCCCATGGCGATGTGCTGATGATCGGGGCGATGGCCGGCATAACAATTCTCAAGATCGTGCAGTCGGTTGCGCCTGACCTGCCGGGAATCGTCAAACTGGGCATCGCCATTCTCGGCGCGATCCCGGTCTGCGTGCTCGTCAACGTGATCATTGAGCGGGTAGCCTATCGGCGCCTGCGCAACGCGCCGCGCCTGGCTCCGCTGATTACGGCCATCGGCGTATCCATCCTGCTGCAGACATTTGCAATGATGATCTGGGGCCGTAACCCGATTCCGTTCCCGCAGGTTATGCCGGCTGAACCGTTCACCATCGGCGGCGCGCTGATCTCGCCCACACAGGTCATGCTGCTGGTGCTGGCGACCGCGGCAATGCTTGCCCTGGTTCTGCTGGTCGAGCGCACCCGCATGGGCCGCGCGATGCGGGCTACCGCGGAGAACCCGCGGGTTGCCGGACTGATGGGCGTGGATTCCAACAAGGTCATCGTCATGACCTTTGCCATCGGCGCCGCATTAGCTGCGGTGGCCGGCGTGATGTGGGGCGCCAACTATGCTTCGGCGCAATTCGCAATGGGTTTCGTTCCCGGCCTGAAGGCATTCTCGGCAGCGGTGCTGGGCGGTATCGGAAATATCTACGGCGCGATGGTGGGCGGCATTCTGCTGGGTCTCATCGAGAGCCTCGGCGCCGGCTATATCGGCGATCTGACCGGCGGTTTCCTCGGCAGCCACTACCAGGACATCTTTGCATTCGTCGTGCTTATCATCGTACTCACACTGCGTCCGTCCGGCATCATGGGCGAACGTGTTGCGGATCGTGCCTAAGCGTAAAGGAGAGATTCATGTCGACACTATTTGACGTCAAACACAATCCGCGCAAGGCCTACACCAGCTTTGCCATTCTCGGCATCGTGCTGATCGCCTTCCCGTTCATTGCATCGAACTTCGGCAATTCCTGGGTCCGCATCATGGACCTGGCGCTGCTCTACATCATGCTGGCGCTCGGCCTGAACATCGTGGTCGGCATGGCGGGCCTGCTCGACCTCGGCTACATCGCGTTCTACGCGCTGGGCGCCTACATGACTGGCCTCCTGGCATCGCCTCAGTTCGCCAGCGTGCTCGAATCCTTCGTCAACAATTATCCGGCGGTGGGCGAGACCTTGAGATGGATAGTCGGCGAGGAGGCGGCCCAGAACGGCATACACCTGTCGGTGTGGTTGATCGTGCCGCTGGGTGCGGCGCTGGCGGCCGTCTTCGGCGCTCTGCTCGGCGCTCCGACGCTGAAACTGCGCGGCGACTACCTGGCCATTGTGACGCTGGGCTTCGGCGAGATCATCCGCATCTTCATGAACAACCTGAATGCGCCGGTCAACATCACGAACGGTCCGCAGGGCATCAACATGATCGACCCGATCCGCATTTTCGGCGTTTCGCTGGCCGGTGAGCCGGGTTCGCGCGCCACCGTGTATATCGGCGAGTGGGGCATGCCGTCGGTCAATGCGTATTACTTCCTGTTCCTGTTCCTCTGCGCGATCATTGTCTTCATTTCGATCCGCCTGCAGCATTCGCGTCTCGGACGGGCCTGGATTGCCATCCGCGAAGATGAAATCGCCGCCAAGGCGATGGGCATCAATACCCGCAACGTCAAGCTGCTGGCTTTCGGCATGGGCGCCTCCTTCGGCGGCGTTGCCGGTGCGATGTTCGCCTCGTTCCAGGGCTTCGTCTCCCCCGAGTCGTTCTCGCTGACCGAATCGATCGCGGTGCTGGCCATGGTGGTGCTGGGTGGTATCGGCCACATCCCCGGCGTCGTGCTGGGCGGCGTGATCCTGGCCGCACTGCCGGAAGTGCTGCGCCACGTGGTCGAACCGGTGCAGCGCCAGCTGTTCGGCGCCGTGCTGATCGACGCCGAAGTCCTGCGCCAGCTGCTCTACGGTCTGGCCATGGTTGTCATCATGCTCTACCGTCCGGAAGGCCTTTGGCCGTCGCCGAAGCATGAAGACCGGATGGATGCCAATGCGAAAAAACGTCTGGATGAAAAAGAACCTGCTGCGCTGGCTGCATAAGGAAAAACAATGAGCGAACATGTCATTCTGAAGATTGCAGGCGTCAACAAGCGCTTTGGCGGCCTGCAGGCGCTGTCGGACGTCAGCATCAAGATCATGAAGGGCCAGATCTATGGCCTGATCGGCCCCAACGGTGCCGGGAAGACCACATTCTTCAACGTCATTACCGGCCTGTATCAAGCCGATACCGGCATTTTCGAGCTGGACGGGAAGCCTTACTCGCCTTCGGCGCCGCATGAAGTCGCCAAGGCGGGGATTGCGCGCACATTCCAGAACATCCGTCTCTTCGGCGAGATGTCGGCGCTCGAGAACGTCATGGTAGGACGCCATGTGCGGACCAAGCAGGGCGTGTTCGGCGCCGTGTTCCACCACAAGGCAGCCCGCGAAGAGGAAGCGGGAATCCGTCAGCGCGCGATGGAACTGCTCGACTTCGTCGGCATCGCCAAGTTCGCGCACCGCACGGCGCGACATCTGTCGTACGGCGATCAGCGCCGTCTCGAGATTGCGCGGGCACTGGCCACCGATCCGCAGCTGCTTGCGCTCGACGAGCCGGCGGCCGGCATGAACGCCACGGAAAAGCTCGCGCTGCGCGAACTGCTGGTGAAGATCAAGGCGGAAGGCAAGACCATTCTGCTGATTGAACATGATGTGAAACTGATGATGGGACTCTGCGACCGCCTTACGGTGCTCGATTACGGCAAGCCGATTGCGGAAGGCTTGCCGGCCGAGGTGCAAAGCAACCCGGCTGTTATCGAGGCGTATCTGGGAGGGGGGCACTAATGAACGAAAACATTCTGAAGGTCAGTGGCCTGAAGATCGCCTACGGCGGCATCCAGGCGGTCAAGGGCGTTGACCTCGAAGTCAACAAGGGTGAGCTGGTGACACTGATCGGTGCCAACGGCGCGGGCAAGACTACCACGCTCAAGGCCATCACCAACACGCTGCCGGGCTGTAAGGTCGAAGGCCAGATCCATTACTCCGGCCAGTCGATCCAGGGCACGACATCGTTTTCGCTGGTGAAGAAAAACCTGGCAATGGTGCCGGAAGGGCGGGGCGTGTTCACCCGCATGACGATTCTCGAGAATCTCCTGATGGGTGCCTACATCCGCAATGACAAGGACGGCATCCAGGCTGATATCGACAAGTGGTTCGGAGTATTCCCGCGTCTGAAGGAACGTGCCAGCCAGCTCGCCGGCACGCTGTCGGGCGGCGAGCAGCAGATGCTGGCGATGGCGCGCGCGCTGATGAGCCATCCCAAGCTGCTGCTGCTGGACGAGCCGTCGATGGGCCTGTCGCCGATCATGGTCGAAAAGATCTTCGAAGTCGTGCGCAACGTGTCGGCGCAGGGTGTGACCATCCTGCTGGTGGAGCAGAATGCGAAACTTGCGCTGCAAGCCGCGCACCGCGGCTACGTAATGGAATCGGGCCTGATCACCATGAGCGGCGATGCCCAGGGCATGTTGGACGATCCCAAGGTCAAGGCCGCATATCTCGGCGAAGGCTGACCGCGCTGTACGTTCATACGTATACGCATCGAGGCCCTTCATCAACCGCCTTGCCGGCATCGTCGGCAAGGCGGTTTTCATTTGCGGCGCATGCTTCGGTGGGCGCGGGATACGGGCCAGTTGAAGCGGTGGCATAATTTAAATCCGTTCCATATTGATACCGGCACTTTCAGCTGTAGCAGAACGATCACCGGCCATGCCGCGCAATCCACGATCCCGGCATTCCAATGAAAACCGGATACAAAACCTGACAACCTCCTAGGAGACCGACATGCAGTTCGTGATTCCCCAACCCGCGGTGGCCACCGTCCCTGTAGCAGGCAGCGACGCCGTCTTTCCCGTGCACCGCATCTACTGCGTAGGTCGCAATTACGTCGAGCATGCAAAGGAAATGGGCGGCACAGGACGGGAAGCGCCTTTCTTCTTCATGAAGCCAGCCGATGCCGTATTGCCGGTGGTGCCGGGTGTAATCGGGGAGATGCCTTACCCCAGCATGACCAGCGACCTGCACCACGAGATCGAACTTGTGGTTGCAATTGGCAAAGGCGGCCGCAACATCGCCGCAGCAGATGCGCTGCAGCACATCTGGGGCTACGCCGTCGGTCTCGACATGACCCGGCGCGATCTGCAGGGTGAAGCCAAGAAGACCGGCCGTCCATGGTCGACCGGCAAGGGCTTCGATCATTCGGCGCCGATCGGACCAATCGTTCCCGCAGCGCAGGCTGGCGATGTCGAGAAAGCGCAGATCCGGCTTCATGTCAACGGCGCACCGCGTCAGCAGAGCAGCATTGAAAAGCTGATCTGGAACATCGGTGAAACGATCGAGCACCTGTCGAAGTATTTCGCGCTCCAGCCCGGCGACCTCATCTTTACCGGCACTCCGGAAGGCGTCGCCGCGGTGAAGCAGGGCGATCTGCTTGAAGGCGCGATTGACGGCATCGGCGAACTGAAGGTCCGGATCGGCTGAGGCCGCTAAGGCCGTTTAATAACGTGCCTGTTTAACGGGCGCATCGTATTGGTGGGCGGAGGGCAGCATGCAGCTTTACAGTTACTTTCGCAGTTCGGCATCCTACCGTGTGCGAATCGCATTAAACCTGAAAGGTCTTGCCTTCGAGACCGTTCCGGTGCATCTGCTCCGGAACGGCGGCGAGCAGCTGACGCCGGAATACCGAAAGCTCAATGCCGACGGACTCGTGCCGGTACTGACGGATGAGAAGGGGGATGGCGAGCCAGCGGTGCTTGCGCAGTCACTTGCCATCATCGAGTACCTGGAGGAAAAGTACCCCCGACCCGCGCTCCTGCCCGACAATCCCGTCGACAGGGCCTATGTGCGCAGCCTCGCTCTGTCAATCGCCTGTGACATTCATCCATTGAACAATCTCCGTGTGCTGCGGTATCTGGTGCGCAATCTAAAGATCAGCGAGGAAGACAAGAACAGCTGGTATCGGCACTGGTGCGAACAGGGCCTCGCCGCAATGGAGAGAAACCTTGCAAGCGCAGGGAAGAGCGGGCTGTTCTGTTTCGGGGATATTCCAGGCCTTGCCGATTGCTGTCTGGTGCCGCAGATCGCGAATGCCCAGCGGCTTGAATGTGATTTGTCGAACATGCCAACCATCATGCGCATCAATGACGCATGCCTTGCACTCGAGGCATTTGCCACCGCTGCTCCGGCAAGGCAGCCGGACGCGGAATAGGGAACGGGCAGAGTCGGTAGCAGCCTGAATTACGGGACCTCAGAGTACGTCCCTCAATTCTCAGGCTGCCGCTGCACCCATACCCGTCTGCAAATCAGCGAAAAATTCACCTGCAATTCATGGACATGGCTCCATGAATGGTTGTGCCGTTCCATTGCCCGCAACAGGACTGGTCACGGACTGGTCGAGGCTGCGGTGGGCAATGGAATGAAGCCGTGGCAGCTTCTCGCGTATCCGGATATAAAACCACCCGCTCTCGGGTAGCGGATCAGCGTCAGGGAAGCGATCTCGGGATGATCAGTTTTCCCAGCAGGTTCCTGCGCATCGCCATATCTGACATCGCTTGTACCGATTCATCAATGCTTTCGGAATCGCCAAGCGGATCCTGACCCGGAATCTTCTCTTCATCGCCATTGGTAGGCAAGACATCATTGTTGACACTGGACATGACTATCTCTGGTGGGTAGGTGCAATGGGAACTATCGTACCGCTGCAATCACTCATAAATATTGAGATTGCTCATTCGCGTCCGGCTCTGTAAAGCAGTCTCGACCCGCCGGCATGTGAAAGCGCAACGACATCAGCCATCCCAAATGCTTGAATGATTCACATAACAAGATCGAGGAGGAAGCATATGCTGGCAGCAATGGTATCTCTGATCGCAGTGGTGGGCGGCGCGCTCGTTTTCACCGCTTGTCTTGAGGCGTTACTGCAACTGGAAGACTGCAAAAGCAAGGAATGAATCGACTTCACCGGTGCATTTGAGCGGTCACAGCAGTATCGGCTTTGTTGATTGATTGACCACAAGGGGCCAAGGTGACGGCGCGTTATACATGTCATATCGACAATGTTGAATCCTACAGGAGCCGAAATGAGCGTCACCATGCCCGATTTTGATACCTTGGTCTCCCTTCATCAGCAGGATCCCGAAGCCTTGGAGATGTTTCGCCGCCATCTACTGCGTGAAGCCGTTGATTCCGCGCCGCCGGAACAGCGCCCTGCCTTGGAAAAGCTGCTGGAGCGCATTGAAGCGGCGCGCAGTTCAGCTGCCACACCTATCGAAGCAGCCGGTATCGCCTTTCGCATGATGCGCGATTCAGTCAATGAACTAAATGCCACCTGGGATCATGCAATGCAGGAAATGGCACATCTGCAAACCTCCCTGCTCATTGAGCGGCTGCGCCGATAGAAGCCTTGGAATGGTCCAGGATTGATGGAAGAGGTATGGGCGACGATCCGGTCGGAATTCTCCGATCTGGCGGATATCGTTGAACTGACACGCGCACTCACCCGGATGCTGGTCGCCGTTGCACTTGGTGCAGCCATTGGCATGGAGCGGGAGCTGAGGGGAACGGGGGCAGGGCTGCGCACCCATATGCTGGTCGCACTCGGCGCGGCATTGTTTGTCCTTGTTCCCTTGCAAGCCGGCATGGAGGTTGGCGACCTCAGCCGGGTCTTGCAGGGCCTGATATCGGGCATCGGTTTTCTCGGCGCCGGTGCCATCATCAAGCTTTCGCATGATCGCGAAATACACGGCCTGACTACGGCGGCAACCGTGTGGCTTACCGCGGCAATCGGTGTCGCAGCGGGAATGGGACGTGAATTGACCGCCGTCCTCAGTACCCTCCTGGCCTTGTGCATACTGTCGTTGTCACACCCCAGGAAGCGGCGTCATTAATTCCGTATCCATGAATGAAGAATGCAGTTTCTTGCGTCATTCGAGCAAGAATGCGAGATGTCTTCGTGCTGCCTGAGTGAGAAGTGAATTGGATTGTGGAAGGGCTGGCGACATGGCCGACGGAACGTGGCCGGATCAGGAACGGGCGGCAGATGCGAGCACGCAAGCTGCTGGCAGCCAAGTGCTCACTCCCGGGGGGTGAGAATGACAAATGGTCTGGAATGATCCAGACCATTGAGAATATTGGTGGAGACGGCGGGAATCGAACCCGCGTCCAGAAGCACTCTACAGACAGTTCTACATACTTAGTGCAGCCTATTGGTTTTGACCCTGCCGACGCGGACGCACGCGCTTCAACAAGGCGAGTCACCTATTTTTAACGCTACGCCAAGTGACCCGACGCAACGCGATTCCTTGTAAATGACTCTACTGCTGTTGCCAGCCCGCCCCAAGGACAAGACGGTGTAGAGCTAGAAAGTTATTAAGTTTCTAGGGGATTACGCTGCGAGAGCGTAAGTTTCATCGTTTGCATTTAAGCATTTCCGGTTGGATTTACGAGGTGACCAGCCCTCGGTATGCCCTGCGCTGCTTTGCAACCCCTGTCGAAACCAGGTCGTCCCCAAAACAGAACTGCTATTGTACTTCACCAGATGGGGAGGGCGGCTGCGAATTCAAGAGCTCGATTGAATTAATCCGAGCAATTCCTGCGGCGAGGCTGCAATCGCATCGGCCAGCCATTCTACCGGCTCTTGGTTGCCGCAATAACCCCAGGCCGCGGCGATGGTGGTCATGCCGGCAGCTCGCCCAGCCTGTATGTCGCGCAGATCATCACCGACATACCAGCATCGCTCTGGAGGGATGCCCAGTCGGCGCGCTGCTTCCAGGAGCGGTTCGGGATGCGGTTTCGAATGTGGCGTCGTATCGCCGGCGATCACGCAGCCGGCGTGCTGCAAATTCAGCTTGGGAACAAGCAGGTGAGTGAGCCTGCCAGCCTTGTTGGTAACGATGCCCCATGCAATGCCTTTCTCGGCTAGCGCCGCCAGCAAGACATCCATGCCGTCGAACAAGTGCGATTCAACCGCAATCGATGCCTCGTAGGTGTCAAGGAAGGCGGTCCGTAGTTCGTCAAACCCCGAGTCTTCCGGCTTTAGACCGAATGATGCACCGATCAACCCGCGCGCGCCGGCAGAGGCGACGGGGCGGAGAATCTCGTACGGCGTGGGAGGCAAGCCGCGTGCGGCTCTCACGCGGTTCATCGCGCCCGCGAGATCGGGCGCCGTGTCGGCCAGAGTGCCGTCAAGGTCAAAAAGAACTGCACGAGGGAAAGGCAATGACATTGTCTTGAATTCTTCCATTCGATCCATGGCTGCTCGCCTGGTGCCTGCACTGCCGAGTCCGTTTTCCTTCAGGCAGGTCGGGAACACGCCACCAGATAATTGACATCCGTGTCCTGATTCAACGAGTAAATTTTGGTCAGGGGATTGTATCCCATGCCTTTCAGGCCATCGACAGTCAATCCGGCGCTGCGCGCGAACTGGGCAAGTTCGGCCGGCGTGATGAACTTCGCATAGTCGTGCGTGCCCTTGGGCAGCAGGCGCAGCACATACTCGGCGCCAATCACGGCAAACAGGTAACTCTTTGGATTGCGGTTGATCGTCGAGAAGAACACATGGCCGCCGGGCTTTACCAACGTGGCGCAGGCTTTCACCACGGCTGCGGGGTCCGGTACGTGTTCAAGCATTTCCATGCAGGTGACAACATCGTAGCGGCCGGCTTCACGTGCAGCGAGATCTTCGGCCGACACCAGTTCGTAACGAACCTGAATCCCCGATTCCAGGCTATGGAGGTCGGCAACCTTGAGTGCCTTTTCCGAGAGATCGATCCCCGTTACGTTTGCTCCCTTGCGCGCCATGGATTCGGCAAGAATGCCGCCGCCGCAACCGATATCGACCACTGCCTTTCCGGCAAGGGGGACGCGGGCATTGATCCATTCCAGGCGTAGCGGATTGATTTCATGCAACGGACGAAATTCGGAAGTGGGATCCCACCAGCGATGCGCTAGATCGCTGAATTTCTGCAATTCAAAAGGGTCGGCGTTCATGACTGAATGATAGCGGGATTCGTGGCAGCGCGTCGCTTCATGAGTAAGCATTTATGCGCAACGGAATAGCAATGCGGAGGCGTAAAAACAAAACCCCGCCAAGAGGCGGGGTTTTGGACTGCATGTCTATCGATTAGCGGTTGCGTGTACCGACAACTTCGATTTCGACGCGGCGGTTCTTGGCACGGCCAGCGGCGGTCTTGTTGTCAGCAACAGGCTGCTTCTCGCCCTTGCCTTCGGTGTAGACACGGTTAGCTTCGACGCCTTTGGACACCAAGTATGCCTTGACTGCTTCGGCGCGGCGGACGGACAGTTTCTGGTTGTAGCTGTCGCTGCCGACGGAGTCAGTATGGCCGACGGCGATCACGACTTCGAGGTTCATGCCCTGGAGCTTGGAGGAGAGGTCGTCCAGCTTGGCCTTGCCGTCCGGCTTCAGAACAGCGCGGTCAAAGTCGAAGAAGGTGTCAGCAGCAAAAGTGACTTTTTCGGAAGTGGGAGCCGGTGCCGGTGCCGGTGCCGGTGCAGGAGCCGGTGCGGGAGCGGGAGCCGGTGCGGCAGCAGGTTTTGCAATTTCGCCATCGCAGCCCGGAACGGCGTCAGCCGGTGTCCAGGTGCCAGTACGCCAGCACAGACCAAACGGGTCACGAGCGATGACGCCGCGGCTGTCCTGCAGATAGGCGCTGTTCGGTTTGCGGGCCTGAATATCCTGCTGGGCCGATGCAGAGAACGAAACAACTGCGGACGCAGCAAAGACGAGTGCTAATTTATTCATATTTTTCCTCTTGGTTGAGATATCCGCAGATTAACTGCGCAACAAGTACCACTTTTTTTAAAAAAACTTCCGGTCGCTATTAGATCATCTTTTTTATAAGGTTGTTCAACTGCAATGATCTTTAGTTAACTACATTTTGCCATAGGCGCGCTAAACATCGATTGTTGCCAAATCAATGCCTTCGCGATTTTAACGGCTCGTTGGGTTTTTGCAACGGACTATTAAAATTTGGTGGTGTATTCTCATTGATTTACCGAAAAATCCGCAATTTTTTCAATTTCTCTTACACCTTTTCTATTTCGCGATGCCTTGAATTTCACTCACGACGCGGCGGTCGGGTGCCAGGCAATCAATCAAGGCGCAAGGAGGCAGCCTGCTTTTGCAGTAAGTCGATGGCTGCGCTGCGCCAAGGCCGAATGTTTCAATTTTTGCAAAATCCACTTTGTTTCTCAAGTAGTTCGCCACTGCGTTGGCCCGTCTCTCGGAAAGTCTCCGGTTATATTGCGGTGCACCCAATCGGTCGGTATGCCCACGAATTTTCATTCGTTCAACATTCGCACAGGCCGACACCTTGCCGCTTACATCTCCGATGACTGCATGCAAATTCGTTTGTGCCCAGAAAATTAACTGGTTGCAACATTCAATTTAAACACATTTCCCTTGCCAGGTCCTGCACAGGATCAAACATGGGATCGAATGCCGGTTGAAAACTGTCTTGCCGTCCGTCCGCTTCGGGAATAGGGCTGTCAGCATGGTAAAATTCGGGGTTTGGCATCGTTTTACTGCTGAGATGCCAAAAAACGATAAACAGCTCAACATCGCATAGACAGGCTTGCCCGCCAATGGATCAATTCGCAAAAGAGACTATCCCGATTTCCCTCGAAGAAGAGATGCGCAAGAGCTATCTCGATTACGCGATGAGCGTCATCGTGGGTCGCGCGCTTCCCGACGTGCGTGATGGCCTGAAGCCGGTACATCGGCGCGTGCTGTATGCCATGCACGAAACGAACAATGTCTGGAATCGGCCCTATGTGAAGTGCGCCCGCGTGGTCGGCGAGGTCATGGGTAAATACCATCCCCACGGCGACCAGGCAATCTACGACACACTGGTGCGTATGGCGCAGGATTTTTCCTTGCGTTATACATTGGTGGATGGTCAGGGCAATTTCGGCTCGGTGGATGGCGATAACGCCGCCGCGATGCGATACACCGAGTGCCGTCTTGACAAGATTTCGAGCGAACTGCTGGCTGACATCGAAAAGGAAACGGTCGATTTCGTTCCCAACTACGACGGCAAGGAAAAGGAGCCTTCGGTTCTGCCGACCCGCATTCCCAACCTGCTGATCAACGGCTCGTCCGGTATCGCAGTGGGAATGGCGACCAACATTCCGCCGCATAACATTACCGAAGTCATTGATGGCGCGTTGCATGTGCTGCGCAATCCCGAGTGCAGCGTCGACGAGCTGATCGAGATCATTCCCGCGCCGGATTTTCCGACCGCCGGCATCATCTACGGCGTCTCCGGCGTGCGCGACGGTTATCGTACCGGCCGCGGCCGTGTCGTCATGCGGGCTAAGACCCATTTCGAGGAATTCGGCAAGGATAGCCGTACCGCCATCATCGTCGACGAGCTGCCGTACCAGGTCAACAAGAAGTCACTGCTTGAGCGAATCGCCGAGCTGGTGCGCGACAAGAAGCTGGAAGGCATCTCCGACATCCGTGATGAGTCCGACAAGTCCGGCATGCGCGTGGTCATCGAGCTCAAGCGCGGCGAAGTGCCCGAGGTGGTGCTGAACAACCTCTACAAGCAGACCCAGCTGCAGGATACCTTCGGCATGAACATGGTGGCGCTTGTCGACGGCCAGCCGAAACTGCTGAACCTCAAGCAAATGCTGGAGTGCTTCCTGTCGCATCGCCGCGAAGTGGTGACGCGTCGCACGGTATTCGAATTGCGCAAGGCTCGCGAGCGCGGCCATGTGCTGGAAGGCCTTGCTGTCGCCCTGGCCAATATCGATGACTTCATCGCCATCATCAAGGCTGCGCCGACGCCGCCGATCGCAAAATCCGAGCTGATGGCGCGAGCCTGGGATTCTTCCGTGGTGCGCGAAATGCTGACGCGTGCAAGCGGCGAGAATTCCGGCGGCATCGATGCGTTCCGTCCCGAGAATCTGCCCAAGCATTACGGCATCCAGGCCGACGGCCTGTACAAGCTGTCCGACGATCAGGCCCAGGAAATCCTGCAGATGCGCCTGCAGCGCCTGACCGGCCTGGAGCAGGACAAGATCGTCAATGAATACAAGGAAGTCATGGCGCAGATCGCCGATCTGCTCGACATCCTCTCCAAGCCGGAACGCGTGACTGCCATCATCGTCGATGAGCTGAGCTCCGCTCGCAACGAGTACGGCGAGGGCAGCAAGGATGTGCGCCGTTCGCAGATCGAGCTCAATGCCACCGATCTCGGCACTGAAGACCTGATCACGCCGCAGGACATGGTGGTTACCCTGTCCCATTCCGGCTACATGAAATCCCAACCGGTGTCCGAGTATCGTGCCCAGAAGCGCGGCGGACGCGGCAAGCAGGCTATGGCGACCAAGGAAGACGACTGGATCGACCAGCTCTTCATTGCCAATACGCATGACTACATTCTCTGCTTCTCCAACCGGGGGCGCCTGTACTGGCTGAAGGTATGGGAAGTGCCGCAAGGCTCCCGCAATTCGCGGGGCAAGCCGATCGTCAACATGTTCCCGCTGCAGGATGGTGAAAAAATCACCGTGGTGCTGCCGCTGTCGGGCGATAACAGGTCGTTCCCGGAAGACCGCTACGTATTCATGTCCACCAGCCTGGGCACCGTGAAGAAGACGCCGCTGATCGAATTCAGCAATCCGCGCAAGGCAGGCATCATCGCGGTTGACCTGGACGAGGGCGATTTCCTGATCGGCGCAGCCCTGACCGACGGCAAGCACGACGTGATGCTGTTCTCCGATTCCGGCAAGGCGGTGCGCTTCGATGAAAACGATGTCCGCCCGATGGGACGCAATGCCCGCGGCGTGCGCGGCATGAGCCTGGAGGAGGGGCAGCAGGTTATCGCGTTGCTGGTGGCTGAAAACGAGCAGCAGTCAGTGCTGACCGCGACCGAGAACGGTTTTGGCAAGCGCACTCCCATCACCGAGTACACCCGTCATGGACGGGGCACCAAGGGCATGATCGCCATTCAGACCAGCGAGCGCAACGGCAAGGTCGTGGCAGCTACGCTGGTGGAGCCGACTGACGAAATCATGCTGATCACCACGGGTGGCGTGCTGATTCGTACCCGTGTCGCGGAAATCCGCGAAATGGGACGCGCAACGCAAGGCGTAACGCTGATCGCGGTGGAGGACGGCACCAAGCTGTCCGGCCTGCAGCGCATCCTGGAATCGGATGTCGAGGACGACAACGGCGGCGAGACGGAGGAGGCATGACACGCGTGTTCAACTTTTCCGCCGGCCCCGCGGTCCTGCCGCAGGAAGTCTTGCAGCAGGCCGCCGAGGAGATGCTCGACTGGCACGGCAGCGGCATGTCGGTGATGGAAATGAGCCATCGCGGGAAGGAATTCATTTCTATCTATGAGGCCGCGGAGCGGGATCTTCGTGATCTGCTCGGCGTGCCCGGCAACTACCGGATCCTTTTTCTGCAGGGCGGCGGCATCGGTGAAAACGCCATCGTGCCTTTGAACCTGGTGGGCAGAAAGAGCCAGCCCGCTGTGGTTGACTTCGTCAACACCGGTTCCTGGTCGAGCAAGTCGATCAAGGAAGCGAAGAAATACTGCCAGGTGAATGTTGCCGCTTCGTCGGAAGCGCAGAAATTCACGGCCATTCCGCCGCGCGAATCCTGGAAGCTTTCCAGGAACGCCGCCTATGTGCATATCTGCACCAATGAAACCATTGACGGCGTTGAATTCCAGTACACGCCGGATATCGCCGCCGACACTGATGGTGCGCCGCTGGTGGCCGACATGTCGTCGCATATCCTGTCGCGCGAGATCGATGTGTCCAAATACGGTGTGATCTTCGGCGGAGCGCAGAAGAACATCGGTCCCGCCGGATTGACGCTGGTCATCGTGCGTGACGACCTGATCGGTCAGGCTTTGCCGATCTGTCCTTCCGCCTTTGACTGGAAGCTGGTTGCAGATAACAATTCCATGTACAACACGCCGCCAACCTATGCCATCTATATCGCGGGGCTGGTGTTCCAGTGGCTGAAGCGCCAGGGCGGCGTCAAGGCAATGGAACAGCGCAACATTGCCAAGGCGGCGCTGTTGTACGACTATCTTGATTCGACCGGTTTCTACAGCAACAACATTGCGAAGGAATCCCGGTCGCGCATGAACGTACCGTTTTTCCTGAAGGACGAGACGTTGAATGAAGCGTTCCTCGCTGGCGCGAAGGAACGCAACCTGCTGCAGCTGAAGGGCCACAAGTCGGTCGGCGGCATGCGAGCATCGATCTACAATGCGATGCCCGTCGAGGGAGTGCAGGCGCTAGTCGATTATCTGAAAGAATTCGAAAAGAAGCACGGCTAATCCCGTTCCAGCGAAGCCGGCCGCCCATGCGTCCGTACTTACATAGTAGGTACATCGTTTGATTGGGCCGCCCTTCGCAGGCATGACCTCATTGACTATGACGGACGACAAACTCAAACCTCTTCGTGAGCAAATTGATGCGATCGATGCGCAATTGCTCGACCTCTTGAATCGCCGCGCACGTGTCGCGCAGGAAGTCGGCCATGTGAAAGCCGAGACCAATGCACCGGTGTTTCGCCCGGAGCGGGAAGCCCAGGTGCTGCGCAAGGTGGCCGACAACAATCCCGGCCCGCTCGACAGCCATGATGTCCAGACCATCTTCCGCGAAATCATGTCGTCCTGTCGCGCGCTTGAACGGCGCGTGACGGTCGCCTATCTCGGCCCGTCCGGGACCTTCAGCGAGCAAGCCGTCTACCTGCAGTTCGGCCGCGCCGTGGAAGGCCTGCCGTGCGCCACGATCGATGAAGTCTTTCGTGCCGCCGAAGCGGGTACGGCCGACTTCGGCGTCGTACCCGTGGAAAATTCCTCTGAAGGCGCCATCAACCGTACCCTTGATCTGCTGCTGCAGACCACCTTGAGCATCAGCGGCGAGCTGTCAATCCCCATCCACCACAGCCTGATGACCAAGTCCGGCGCGATGGATGGCGTGACCCGCATCTGCGCGCATTCGCAGGCGCTTGCACAATGCCAGGCATGGCTGAACCAGCAGTATCCGAACATCGAACGACAGGCCGTGGCATCCAACGGCGAAGCTGCGCGCCTGGCCAGTGAGGATCCGGCCACGGCGGCCATCGCCGGAGAGATTGCCGGGCAGCGGTACAACCTCGGCATCGTCAAGGCGCACGTCCAGGACGACCCTCACAATCGCACCCGGTTTGCGGTTGTCGGCCGCCTGCAGCCAGCGCCGAGCGGCAAGGACCAGACCTCGCTCGTGCTTGCCGTCCCCAATAAGGCCGGCGCGGTGCACAACCTGCTCGCACCGCTCGCAAGGCATGGTGTGTCGATGACGCGGTTCGAATCCCGTCCGGCGCGCATCGGGACCTGGGAATATTATTTCTATGTGGATGTGGAAGGGCATGCGGAAGAGGCGAAGGTGTCCGCCGCCCTGGTGGAACTGCGCCAGAATGCCGCATTCTTCAAGCTTCTCGGCTCCTATCCTTTCACTCTCGATTGAGAGTGCCGCCAGCGGCGCGGTGTCCCGGTGCTCCTGAGTCCGGGTGCAGCTGCTGGTTCGCCTTTCGTGCAAATTTTTGGAAATAGTTCATGTCCATTCAATTCGGTCCAGATTATGTTCGCGCAATTGCCCCTTATCAGGGCGGCAAACCCATTGCAGAAGTTGCAAGGGAGTTCGGCCTTGACGAGGCGAAGATCATCAAGCTCGCATCCAACGAAAATCCGCTCGGCATGCCGGAATCGGCAAGACAAGCCATGCTCGCTGCGATGAACGAGCTCGGGCGTTACCCCGACTCGAACGGCTACGAATTGAAGCAGACCATCACTGCGAAATATGGAGTCCCGGCGGACTGGGTCACGCTGGGCAACGGCAGCAACGATATCCTTGAACTCGCGGCGCACGCGTTTGTGCAGCCTGGCCAGGCGGTGATCTATG
Source organism: Noviherbaspirillum album (assembly GCF_035916955.1). Lineage (NCBI taxonomy): Bacteria > Pseudomonadati > Pseudomonadota > Betaproteobacteria > Burkholderiales > Oxalobacteraceae > Noviherbaspirillum > Noviherbaspirillum album. The sequence continues at coordinate 215,333 of NZ_JAWIIV010000003.1, forward strand.
CCCAGTATTCCTTCGCCGTTTATGCGCTTGCCACCCAGGCGGTCGGCGGCCGCGCCGATGTCGTGCCGGCAAAGAACTACGGCCACGACCTGGGCGCCATGCTGGAGGCGGTGACCGGCGATACACGTCTGGTGTTCATCGCCAATCCCAACAATCCCACCGGCACCTTCATCGCTCCCGGCGAGATCGAAGCCTTTCTGCGCAAGGTGCCGGCAAATGTGGTGGTCGTACTCGACGAGGCATACAACGAATACCTCGCGCCCGAACTGCAATACGATTCCATTGCGTGGGTGCGCCAGTATCCGAACCTGCTGGTATCGCGCACCTTGTCCAAGGCCTATGGCCTGGCCGGACTGCGCATCGGGTTCGGCATAGCGCAGCCGGGCATCACCGACCTGCTCAATCGTATTCGCCAGCCGTTCAACGTCAATTCCATGGCGCAGGCGGCTGCCATTGCCGCGCTCAACGACGATGCCTTCCTGCGCAGGAGCGCGCAGATCAACACCGATGGCTACAGGCAGCTGACGCAGGCCTTCATTGAGATGGATCTCGAGTACGTGCCATCGTACGGAAACTTCGTGCTGTTTCGCGCCGGCAGCGACGATGCGGCGGGTGCCCGGATCAATCTCGAACTGCTCAGGCGCGGCATCATCGTGCGTCCGGTCGGCAATTACGGCATGCCGCAATGGCTCCGCGTTTCCATCGGACTGCCTGAAGAGAACGCCGCGTTCATTGCTGCGCTCAAGGAAATCCTGTCCTGACCCATCATCCGAGCGACTGTCGTGTTCAAGAAAATATCAATCTTTGGCGTTGGCCTGATCGGCGGCTCGTTCGCGCTCGCGCTCAAGCGCGCGGGCGCAGTCAATGAAGTCGTTGGCGTCGGCCGGCGAATGGAAACGCTGGAGCGCGCAAGGCAGCTCGGCATCATCGACCATGCATGCAGCTCCGTGGAGGATGCGGTCAGCGGAGCGGATCTGATCCTGGTGGCCGCACCGGTGGCGCAGACGGAAACCATCCTGGCTTCGATTGCGCCGCATCTGCGGCCCGGCACCGTGGTGACCGACGCGGGAAGCACCAAGAGCGATGTGGTTGAAGCCGCCCGCATGGCGCTGGGTCCGAAGATCGCGCAATTCGTGCCCGGCCATCCGATCGCCGGGCGCGAACAGAATGGCCCCGACGCGGCGATCGTCGACCTCTATGCGGGCAAGAAGGCGGTGCTCACGCCACTGCCTGAAAACAGTGCCGAAGATGTGGAGAAGGTGGCGAGCGCCTGGAAACATTGCGGCGCGATCATCCATCGGCTTTCCGCGGAAGAGCATGACAAGGTCTTCGCCGCGGTCAGCCACTTGCCGCACCTGCTCGCTTATGCGCTGGTCGACGACATTGCGCACAAGCCGCATGCCGGCCTGCTGTTCCAGTATGCCGCGAGCGGCTTCCGCGATTTCACCCGGATCGCCGGTTCTTCTCCGGAAATGTGGCGCGACATTACGCTGGCCAACCAGCCGGCGCTGCTGTCCGAACTCGACTCCTACCTGGAACAACTTGCCTCCCTGCGAGCTCTACTTGCTGAGCGAAACGGAAGCGCCATCGAGGCGATCTACGCCAATGCGCAGCGTGCCCGCCATCAGTGGATCACCACTATCGAGGCGGCTGAAAAGCAGAATACACAAGGCGGCGACTAATGAAACACTATCCTCATCACCTCGATCTGCAACCCGCGCTGCGCGCGCAGGGAAGCATGCGGCTCCCAGGCTCCAAGAGCATTTCCAATCGCACGCTGCTGCTGGCGGCTCTGGCCGGCGGCGTCACGAGAATCCATGATCTGCTCGCTTCCGATGACACCCATGTCATGCTGATGGCATTGCAAAAGCTGGGCGTGCGCTGGGAGCAGGTCGGCGAATCGCAGGAATATGTTGTGCATGGAGTGGATGGCGTATTGCCGGTGCACCAGGCGGATTTGTTCATGGGCAACGCAGGTACCGCGATTCGTCCATTGACGGCGGCGCTGGCCGCGATCGGCGGCGACTATACGCTGCATGGCGTTTCACGCATGCATGAACGGCCGATCGGCGACCTTGTCGATGCGCTGAACGCCGCCGGCATGCGTATCGAATACACCGGCGAGCCCGGCTTTCCGCCGCTGCATATCCGGCGCGGCCAGATCCATACGCGCCGCATGTCGGTCAAAGGCAACGTATCGAGCCAGTTTCTCACCGCGCTGCTGATGGCGGCACCGCTCATGGCACGCGAGGAAGCGGTCGTGATTGACGTCATCGGTGAACTGATTTCCAAACCCTACATCGAAATCACCCTGAACCTGATGAAGCGGTTCGGCGTCATCGTCGAGCGTGAAGGCTGGCAGTCATTCACCGTTGCGGCAGGCCAGCGTTACTGCAGCCCGGGCAGCATTCACGTCGAAGGCGATGCATCCTCCGCTTCCTATTTTCTCGCGGCGGGCGCGATTGCCGGCGGACCTGTGCGGGTGGAGGGTGTCGGACGCGACAGCATCCAGGGTGACGTGCGTTTCGTGCAAGCCCTGGAGCAGATGGGCGCGGCGGTCACGCTGGGAGACAACTGGATCGAAGCCCGCTCGAACGGGATGCTCAAGGCGATCGATGCCGATTTCAATCATATTCCCGATGCCGCGATGACAATTGCCGTCGCTGCCCTGTATGCGGACGGCGTCAGTACGCTGCGCAATATCGGAAGCTGGCGCGTCAAGGAAACCGACCGCCTGAGCGCGATGGCGACCGAACTGCGGAAACTCGGTGCGGCGGTGGAGGAGGGCGATGACTATCTGCGTATCGCCCCGCCCGAACGAATTGCTCCCGCCGCCATCGATACTTATGACGACCATAGAATGGCGATGTGCTTTTCGCTTGCTTCTCTCGACGGCGCGGCGCGGCGCGGCGCGCAGATTCGGATCATGGATCCGAAATGCGTCGCCAAGACCTTTCCCGATTACTTCGAAGCCTTTGCCATGGTGACGCGTGGCGATCTTATCTGACTGATAACCGATAACCTACGATGCAGCATTCCCAACCGATCCCAGTCATTACCATCGACGGACCAACCGCCTCGGGGAAAGGTACCGTTGCTCATCGCGTGGCACTGCAATTGCGGTTTCACTACCTCGATTCCGGCGCCTTGTATCGGCTGACCGCATTGTCGGCGCTACGTCACAAGGTTTCGTTGACCGATGAACATGCGCTGTCCAAGCTCGCCGAAAAACTGCAATGCCGTTTCGAGGGCGATCAGATCTGGCTTTCCCAGGAAAACGTCACCGCGGCGATCCGTGCAGAGGAGGTCGGCAATACGGCGTCGCGGATTGCCGTATTGCCAATGCTGCGCCACGCTCTGGTCGGATTGCAGCACAGCTTTCGCACCGCGCCTGGGCTAGTAGCAGACGGCCGTGACATGGGAACCGTGATTTTTCCGAGCGCAAGCCTCAAGGTTTTCCTGACTGCAAGCGTCGAGGCACGCGCCGGCCGCCGATATAAGCAATTGATTGACAAAGGTATTCCTGCTAATATGGACGACCTTCTCAAGGATTTGAGAGAGCGCGATGCGCGCGATTCAAGTCGCGCGGTGGCGCCATTGAAACCGGCGGAAGGGGCGCACATATTGGACACTTCGGAGTTGACGGCCGATCAGGCGGTTGATCAGGTGCTCAAGTGGTACGCAGCCGTAAGGAAGCAGGTGTAGAAGTCGTACGCTGTTTTGCCGTTGTTGTTCGATTGGTGCCCGGCTTGGCGCAAGGCCTTGGCGGGTGTTGATTAACTTAACCCAGATGATCGTCATGTTGGCGATTGCTGGCTAACCCCATTTCTATTTATGTCTACTGCGCAACAAGAATCAACCGGTATGGAAAGCTTTGCAGCCCTGTTCGAGGAATCGCTTTCTCGTCAGGACATGCGTTCCGGTGAGGTCATTTCGGCTGAAGTCGTTCGCCTTGATCACAACTTCGTGATCGTGAACGCCGGCCTGAAGTCCGAAGCTTTCATCCCCGTCGAAGAATTCAAGAACGACAACGGCGAACTCGAAGTCCAGGTTGGCGACTTCATTTCCGTTGCGATCGAATCGCTGGAAAACGGTTTTGGCGACACTATCCTGTCGCGCGACAAGGCCAAGCGTCTGGCATCGTGGCTCTCGCTGGAAAAGGCGATGGAGTCTGGCGAGATCGTTACGGGCACCGTCAACGGCAAGGTCAAGGGCGGTCTGACTGTCCTGACCAACGGCATTCGTGCATTCCTCCCGGGTTCGCTGGTCGATACGCGTCCGGTCAAGGACACGACGCCGTACGAAGGCAAGACCATGGAATTCAAGGTCATCAAGCTGGATCGCAAGCGCAACAACGTTGTGCTGTCCCGCCGCGCCGTCATCGAGGCTTCGATGGGCGAAGAGCGTGCGAAGCTGATGGAAACCCTGAAGGAAGGCACAGTCGTCACCGGTATCGTCAAGAACATCACCGACTACGGTGCGTTCGTTGACCTCGGCGGCATCGACGGCCTGCTGCACATCACCGACCTCGCATGGCGTCGCGTGCGTCATCCGTCGGAAGTGCTGTCCGTCGGTCAGGAGATCACCGCAAAGGTCCTCAAGTACGATCAGGAAAAGAACCGCGTCTCGCTGGGCGTCAAGCAGCTGGGCGACGATCCCTGGACCGGTCTGTCCCGTCGTTATCCGCAAGGCACACGCCTGTTCGGCAAGGTCACCAACCTGACCGACTACGGTGCATTCGTTGAAGTGGAGCAGGGCATCGAAGGCCTGGTCCACGTTTCCGAAATGGACTGGACCAACAAGAACGTGGCGCCGAACAAGGTTGTCCAGCTGGGCGACGAAGTCGAAGTCATGGTTCTGGAAATCGACGAAGAGCGTCGCCGCATCTCCCTCGGCATGAAGCAGTGCAAGCCGAATCCCTGGGACGATTTCGCGATGTCGCACAAGAAGGGCGACAAGGTCCGTGGCGCGATCAAGTCGATTACCGACTTCGGCGTGTTCATCGGCCTGGCTGGCAACATCGACGGCCTGGTCCACCTGTCCGACCTGTCCTGGACTGAAGCCGGCGAAGAAGCCGTCCGCAAGTTCAAGAAGGGCGACGAGCTGGAAGCAGTCGTGCTGGCGATCGATGTCGAGCGCGAGCGCGTTTCCCTGGGCGTCAAGCAGCTTGAAGGTGATCCGTTCAACAACTACGCTGCGATGAACGACAAGGGTGCAATCGTGTCCGGTACGGTCAAGTCGGTTGAGCCGAAGGGCGCTGTGATCCAGTTGTCCGATGAAGTCGAAGGCTATCTGCGTGCATCCGAAATCTCCCGCGACCGCGTGGAAGATGCCGGTACGCACCTGAAGGTCGGCGACAAGGTCGAGGCTCTGGTGATCAATATCGATCGCAAGGCACGCAGCATCCAGCTGTCGATCAAGGCAAAGGACAACGCCGAGACACAGGAAGCCATGCAGAAGATGTCTGCTGACTCCAATGCGGCTTCGGGCACCACCAGCCTGGGCGCACTGCTGAAAGCAAAACTCGACAACAAGCAGTAAGCATCGAGAGCATTAAATGACTAAGTCGGAGCTGATAGCCCGTCTCGCCGAGCGTTATCCGCAGCTTGTTGCAAAAGATGCGGATTACGCGGTGAAAACCATCCTGGATGCAATGGCCGACGCTCTGTCGAATGGCCAGCGCATCGAGATTCGTGGCTTCGGCAGTTTTGCATTGAATAGCAGGCCGCCACGCATCGGCCGCAACCCCAAGTCAGGGGACAAAGTGATGGTCCCGGAAAAACGGGTGCCGCATTTCAAGCCTGGCAAGGAATTGCGGGAACGTGTCGATGCGATGGTTGGGCAGCCGATCAAAGAAGACTGAGTCCTGGCTGATGCAGTCGATGTAGCGGCGATAAGTGGTTTCATTTCCGTTGCATTGGCTTGGCAATCAAGCAGCATGGAAGTATCAAAACGGCATCTCAGGATGCCGTTTTTTTTACCCTAATGTTTTCACGTACAATTTCAGATTCTTCCACACCATCCCGCAACATTCCTTCCCATGGTCAGACAACCGGATCGATTCGCTAATGGAGTTGCCGCAGCATGAAAATTCTTTTTCGCATCCTTGCTGCCATCCTGTTTATCTTGTTCTTCGGATTTGCGCTAAAAAATACGCAAGAAGCGGCGCTGCGCTTTTTCTTCGACTATGAAATCCGGGGGCCGCTTGTCATGCTGCTGCTCGCCTTCTTCATAGGCGGCGCTACGCTGGGCATCCTGGCCATGCTGCCGACATTGTTCCGTTACCGCCGAGAACTCGGCCGCCACAAGAAAACCCTTGTTGGCATCGAGCAGGAAAAAGCCCAGGTACTCAAAGCACGCGCGCTTCCGCCGCAACCGGATAGCGTCATCAATACATGATTGCCTACAACAAGAAAAAGCATGGAATTTGAAACCTGGTGGTTACTTGCTATTCCCGTATTCTTTGGCCTGGGCTGGATCGCTGCCCGGGTGGACATCAAGCACTTGGTTTCCGAGTCGCGCAGCTTGCCGAAGGGCTATTTCAAGGGTTTGAATTTTCTTCTCAATGAACAGCCGGACAAGGCGATCGATGCATTCATCGAGATCATGAAGCTTGATCCCGAGACGATTGAGCTGCATTTTGCCCTAGGCAACCTGTTCCGACGCCGCGGCGAAATCGAGCGCGCCATTCGCGTGCACCAGAACCTGCTGGCGAGGCCCGACCTGCCTCAGGAATACCAGGTGCATTCCCAATACGAACTCGGCCAGGATTACCTGAAGGCCGGTCTGCTGGATCGCGCCGAGGAAACCTTCAACAGTCTTGTAGATACCCAATACGGGGCGCAGGCGCGTCGCGCACTCCTGGAAATTTACCAGCGCGAAAAGGAATGGACGCGAGCCATCGAGGCGGCAAAGGCCCTGCAGGATTCCGGTGCCGGCGCCCGACAGAAGGAGATTGCGCAGTTCTATTGCGAACTGGCGCAGGACGAGTTGGTGCATACCCATCCCGATGCGGCACTTGCCCTGCTTGAAAAGGCGCTTGCCACCGATCGGAGCAATGTGCGGGCGGCCATGCTGATCGGCGATGCCTATCTTGCCAAGGGGGATACCGAAGCGGCACTTATGGCTTGGCGCAGGGTCGAGCAGCAGAGCGTTCCCCATGTCGCCCTAGTGGCGCAGCGCCTGATGGAGGGTTACAAGGCAGTTGGCCGAGCGCAAGAGGGCCTCAATCTCCTCAAGAACTATCTTGCACAGGCACCATCCATTGATTTGCTTGAAGTTGTTTTTAAAGCAGTACTCGAGTTGGATGGAGTCGACGCGGCCAATCATATCGTCAGCGATGAATTGCGGCGCACGCCGACCCTGTTGGGGCTGGACAAGTTCCTGGAGGCTCGCCTGCTGGATGCGCCACCCGAAGTTCGCCCGGAACTGTCTCTTGTCAAGAATCTCGTTCATAGCTACACGCAGAAACTTGCGCGTTACCAGTGCAGCCATTGCGGATTCAAGGCGCGCCAATACTATTGGCAATGCCCCGGTTGCAGCCACTGGGAATCCTATCCACCTCGTCGTACGGAAGAGTTGAATGTCATGAATTGATCCCAATAAACCATCATTGATCGGACAATATGAAAGTGACCATCATCGGCACTGGCTACGTCGGTCTCGTTACCGGAGCGTGCCTTGCCGAGGTCGGCAATGAAGTATTCTGTCTCGACCTCGATCAGCATAAAGTTGACCTTCTGAACCACGGTGTCATACCGATTCATGAAGCCGGACTCGAAGAACTTGTGGCCCGCAACCGCGCATCCGGAAGGCTGATTTTTTCTTCCGATATTGCTGCCAGCGTTGAGCATGGCGATATACAGTTCATCGCTGTCGGCACGCCACCGGATAAAGATGGCGCCGCCGATTTGCAATATGTCTTTGCCGCGGCCCGTCATATCGGGAAGTACATGGACGGCTACAAGGTTGTGGTCGACAAATCGACCGTACCCGTCGGCACTGCCCACCGCGTGCGTGAAGTGATCCTGGAACAGTTGGCCGCCCGTGGCAGCACTATCGATTTCGCGGTGGTATCGAATCCGGAATTCCTGAAGGAAGGTGCGGCGATCGAAGATTTCATGCGGCCTGACCGGATCGTTATCGGCTGTGACGAGACGTTCGGAGGCCAGCGGGCCCGGTCCATGATGAAGCAGCTGTACCTGCCGTTCAACCGCAACCGCGAGCGCACGTTCTGGATGGATGTCCGTTCTGCGGAATTCACCAAGTACGCTGCCAACGCCATGCTGGCCACCCGCATTTCCTTCATGAATGAATTGGCCAACCTGGCAGACAAGGTCGGGGTGGATATCGAAGCCGTGCGCCACGGCATCGGTTCCGATCCTCGCATCGGGTACAGCTTCCTGTATGCCGGTTGCGGGTACGGCGGCTCCTGTTTTCCGAAAGATGTGCAAGCACTGCGGCACACCGGTGCGCAGTACGATCACAAGATGCAGATCCTGCAAGCGGTGGCGGAAGTCAATGAACGTCAAAAGCATGTGCTGGGACGGAAAATCATCCAGCGTTTCGGGGACGATCTCGGCAGGCGGCATTTCGCGATCTGGGGCCTGGCGTTCAAGCCGAATACCGACGACATGCGCTATGCGCCGTCGCGCGCGCTATTGCGCCAACTTCTCAAGCGCGGTGCCAGCGTGGCCGTGTATGATCCGGTGGCAACGAAGGAGGCGCGCCGGGTCCTGCAGGAGGATTTCGCCGAAATGCCGCACTTGCTGGAGCAGATCCGGTTTTGCGACAGTGCGCTGCAGGCGCTGCAGGATGCGGATGCGCTGGCCATCGTTACGGAGTGGAAAGCGTTTCGCAGTCCGGATCTCAACCAGATCAAGAATCTCCTGAAGGAGCCTGTCATCTTTGACGGGCGTAATTTGTTCGAACCCTGGGCCATGGCGAATGCCGGTATCGAATACCATGGCATCGGGAGAACCGCAATCAAGCACACATGAATGAAATAACAAATCCCTTGAAAGCTCCAAGCATTCTGGTTGTCGGCGATGTCATGCTGGACCGCTACTGGTTCGGCGATGTCAGCCGTATTTCTCCCGAAGCGCCAGTGCCCGTGGTTCGCGTCGAGCGGCGCGACGAGCGACTGGGTGGCGCGGCCAACGTCGCGCGCAACGCCGTGGCCTTGGGCGCGAAGGCCGGATTGCTCGGCGTCGTCGGCAAGGATGAGGCGGGTGACGTGGTCGAGCAATTGCTGCTGGATCTCAAGGTCAACAGCTATCTGAACCGCGACCCGGCCATTTCCACCATCATCAAGCTGCGTGTCATCGGGCGCCAGCAGCAACTGCTGCGGATTGACTTTGAACATCCGCCCACCGACAGCGTGCTGCGCGACAAGCTTACGCAGTTCAACGCCTTGCTTCCCGACTACGATGTCATCGTATTTTCCGATTATGCAAAGGGCAGTCTCGTCAACGTGCGCGAGATGATCTCGTCGGCACGGCGCTTGGGAAAGCGCATCCTCGTGGATCCCAAGGGCGACGACTTCAGCCGTTATAAGGGAGCATCGATCCTCACGCCGAACAAGTCGGAACTGCGCCAGATCGTTGGATCATGGAACAGCGAGGAAGAGCTTGCCACCAAGGCGAACCAGTTGCGGCAGTCGCTGGAACTCGAGGCGCTGCTGCTCACGCGCTCGGAAGAGGGAATGTCCTTGTACACCGACAGCAGGGTCCTGCACATTCCGACATTGGCGCGCGAAGTCTATGACGTATCCGGCGCCGGCGACACCGTTATTGCGACGCTCGCAACGATGCTGGGGGCTGGCAAGTCGGTGTCGGAAGCCGTTGCCATCGCCAATCGCGCAGGCGGCATCGTCGTCGGCAAACTGGGCACCGCAACTGTAACATACGATGAACTGTTTGGTGGCTGATTGACAACAAAGCACTGAACAGCATCATATTATTTTCACAACTTTCTATAAGTTGATATATCGTTAACTTTCCTATTTATTCAGGCCGGTATGGCCTTAACCCTAGGGAGAACGATATGTTTAAAAAATCAGCGCTTGCTGTAATTCTGCTGGCCCATTTCAGTCTGGCCTTCGCACAAATCGATGTCAACAAGGCGGATCAGGCCGCACTCGATGGCATAAGAGGCGTTGGTCCGAAGCTCTCGTCGGCAATTCTCGACGAACGCAAGAAGGGCGGTAACTTCAAGGATTGGCAAGATCTCGAAAGCCGCGTGAAGGGAGTCGGTGACAAGAGCGCGGTACGCCTTTCCAATGCCGGGCTGACAGTCAATGGCCAGGCCCGTGCCGCCAACGCCGACCAGGACGCCAAGTCCGGTGACAAGAAATCGGCGGCATCGGCAAGTAAGGTGCCTGTTCAGGCGGCCGGCTCCAAGGTCGAACCGAGGAAAGAGCCGGCGCAATAAGCACATGCGCTAAGAATCATTGCTGCATTTCACGCCGGCCCCGCGAATTCCCGCGGGGATTTTCCGATCCGATGCAGGTGCCCGCATCCGGGCCTTCCATACGCATCATGGCATCTAAGATTAGAATGATATTTTTATCAAAGCTCGTGAACTTGCCATGCCTTACCTGACCATTGAAGACACTATCGGCAACACGCCCCTGGTGAAGCTGCAGCGCCTCCCCGGTAAAGACGCCGCTAGTCGCAACAACATCATTCTCGGCAAGTTGGAGGGTAACAATCCCGCAGGCTCGGTCAAGGACCGGCCGGCGCTGTCCATGATCAAGCATGCGGAAGCTCGCGGCGACATCAAGCCCGGCGATACCCTCATTGAAGCGACGAGCGGCAATACCGGCATTGCTCTTGCGATGGCCGCCGCCATGCGGGGATACAAGATGGTATTGCTGATGCCTGAAAACCTCAGCGAGGAAAGGCGCCAAAGCATGGCAGCCTATGGCGCGAAGATTGTTCTGACTCCGAAGACTGGAGGCATGGAATACGCACGCGATCTGGCCGAACAAATGCAGAAAGAAGGCAAGGGCATCATCCTTGACCAGTTTGCCAATCCCGACAATCCGTTATCCCACTATGAGACTACCGGGCCGGAGATCTGGCGCGATACGGAAGGCCGGATTACTCATTTCGTAAGCGCCATGGGAACGACCGGGACTATCATGGGCGTGGCTCGGTATCTGAAGGAGCAAAGCCCGGCCGTCAGGATCATTGGTGCCCAGCCCGAAGAGGGGTCGCAGATCCCAGGGATCCGCAAGTGGCCGGAAGCCTATCTGCCGAAGATTTTCGATCGATCGCTGGTGGACCAGGTAGAAAATGTAAGCCAGGCGGCAGCGGAGCAAATGGCCCGACGCATGGCCATCGAAGAGGGTATTTTCTGCGGCATATCGGCCGCGGGCGCGTGCGAGGTTGCACTGCGCCTTTCAAAAACCGTCGAGAATGCGACGATCGTTTTCATCGTCTGCGATCGTGGAGACCGGTATCTTTCCACCGGCGTATTCCCCGCATGAGCGGGGAATACTGAACGGCGTTCCGTTACCGTCTAACGGCTGCGCGGTGGACGGCTTATTCGCCGTCTGCCGACGATGGTGCGTCTTTCGGCTTGAACTGCTTGTCGCTGATACGGAATTTATCGCGACGATCGCCCATCAGTACGCGCAGATCCTTGATGCTGAGATCGCTGACTTCATGCATGCGAATCAGCAATGAAGCGCCTACCGGCAAGCGACGGTGACGAATCTTGCTGATCACCGGCGGAGCGACTTCCAGAGCGCGGGACAAGGCAGCATCGTTCTTCAGATTCAATTTTTCAATCAACGCATCCAACAGGTTGTTGGGATCATAAGCTACTTGATCTGCCAATCGGGTGCCTCGCTTACTGCTTTCAGTGTTGTCCATAACAGTGCCTAGCTAAATAGTCGTAGTCTCAATAATTCCCAAATTGCAAGATTATTTTACACAATAACCATAGTGTCGCTGTGGATTGTTTCAACTTTGAAACACAACAATGTTCACCAGGAAACTGTGTGAGGAAAATTCATGTCCTAAAGACATCAATTCCATACACGCAATATAGTTAGAATATTTCAAATTTGCAATATTGAATTGTACTTATTTAATTTTTTCGGTGTATTGGCAAATATCTTCTTCTCTACACAGTATCGGCCAAGTGAGGAACTTGTGTTGTTGCCATTGAATTTTTGAATCCATGCGGGTTGCTCAATCGCTTGCTGACTTGGCGCTCCGATCTACATGGGCATCGCTTACCTAGTCACAAGACAAATATTCAGTCCTACCATTTTGGCTGGATACGGTGCAAATCTGCATTCCTCCATGACAAACATCGCGCCGTTTCAGGAAAGGTTTTCCTGCTCGTTACGCACCATTAACTTGCGCCAGCCTTCCAGCCCCAGCTTGCGCATTGTTTCTATATTGCGTTCATAGATTTCACTGGCATCCGGAAAGGCGGCCACCGCACGCTCTATGCTGGCTTCACGCAAGAGATGGAGGATGGGGTAGGGCGATCGATTGGTGTAATTGTCGATTGCCGTGCTCTCTGCGTCCGCGAACTGGTAGTCGGGATGAAAACTCGCGATTTGCAATTCACCGGTCAGGTTTGCGTCATCCAATGCCGCATCGGCCACGTCCAGGAAGTCGTTGTAGTCCAGAAAATCCGCCAAGACCCAGGGATGAATGAGCAGGGTGGTATCCAATTCGTCCGCTGGAGAATCATGCAAATGAAGCATTTCATCAATCAGATCCTTGAGCAGGGTTTCATTGTCCCGGGCATCGCTGATCGCATAACGGATTTGCTTCTTTACATGAACCGCCTTGGCAAACGGGCAAAGGTTCAAGCCGATAACGGCGCGTTCCAGCCATGATTGGGTTTCATTGATAATCTCCGCCACCGAAGAATGGGATGCCGAAACGCAGTCGTCGGCATGAAGCAGTATGGCCATGATAAGTGCGGCAATTGGTTTCCAAGCCTGGATTATCGCCCATCGGCATGGCGCAGGCCGGCACTTTGGGGTACATTTGCCGCTCTTTTCAATTGTCCGCCTTATCGCGCATGGCACTCAAAGCAACCATCTTCAAAGCCGACCTGCAAGTCTCCGACATGGACCGCAATCATTTTGCGGATCACAGCTTGACCATTGCGCGCCATCCATCCGAAACGGACGAGCGCATGATGATGCGGCTGCTGGCTTTCGCGTTGCACGCCGATGAAGCACTCGCTTTCGGCAAGGGACTGAGCACCGATGACGAGCCGGATCTATGGCAAAAGGATTTGACCGGTGCCGTGGAGCTCTGGATCGAAGTCGGGCAACCCGATGACAAGCGCTTGCTGAAAGCATGCGGACGGGCGCAACAGGTAGTGGTCTACTGCTACAGCAACGCCAGCAATGTATGGTGGAACCAGATCGGCTCGAGGCTGGAGCGGGCGAAGAATCTTCGCGTGTTCAATATCCCTTCGTCGGCCAGCCAATCCCTGGCGAAACTTGCCCAGCGCAACATGCAGCTTCAATGCACGGTCCAGGACGGCCAGGTATGGTTCAGTGCCGGCGATGAGACGGTGCAGCTCGAGCCCAGCCTGCTCAAAGCCTGACGTTGATTGAGTAAAGCACCCGAAAGAACGGCACCCGGTGTCAACGGGAGTGCGTATCGCCAAGGCTTGTTTTTATCCTAGATTTCAACTTGTGGTTTCGGCGCCATTGACGCCTGCTCAGAAGTCTCGTCTGGCCATCTTCCGGCTGCTGGTACAAGCCGGTCCGGAAGGTATGGCGGCGACGTCGATCGCCATGGGCGTAAGCATTTCACCGTCGATCCTGTCCTTCATTTGAAGGAGTTGCAGCATGCCAACACGGTGAGCGCCACCATGGACGGCCTGCTTGGATTCCTGACCGAAAACCGCTGCGGTGGAAATGTCTGTCCACCTGTCCGGGTTTGCGACTGTTCCGAACAAGGAACATGTTCATGAAATGCTTGCAGGTACACATCTCTGGCAACAACCTCGAATCTGGAGCGCGCAGTCGGAAAGCTTGGCCCGTTCTCGATTTCGCGCTGCTGCTCGCACTTGTGCTGCTGAAGTGCAAGTCTCCGGGCGGCGACGGGAATCGATGGACAATCCGATTGAGGAGCAAGGTGGTCTCATCCTGAAAATGGGACCACCTTTTGCGTCAATGGAGATACAAGTTCAACCGCCCCGCGCGCTGCGTACCGCGCGCCCGAGATCGATCACCGACATCGCATAGAAAAAGCTCCGGTTGTAATGGGTAATTGCGAAGAAATTCCCCGCTCCCAGCCAGTATTCGGTTGGCTCCCCGCCATTCTGCAGGTCGACCAGCCCGAACGGCATGTCGGCTGGCGGTTCGACGGTGGGCGTAACGCCTGCCGCCTTGATTTCATCAAGCTTGTATTTGGCCTCCAGGCCTTGGCCGAGGAACATGTCCCAGCCGCGGCCGACGTCGGCCGCGGACACCGTCGCGGGGAACACGGTGGGCTCGCCGCGTTTCCATCCGTGTTCAACGAGGAAGTTGGCCACGCTGCCAATGGCATCCACCGGAGACTTGCGAAGATCGATTTTGCCATCATTGTCGAAATCGACGGCGTATTTGCGAATGCTGCCTGGCATGAACTGCGGCCAGCCGATCGCGCCGGCATAGGAGCCGAACAGCGAGAACGGATCGATCTGCGTCTCGCGCGCGAACAGCAGGGTGTTTTCGAGTTCGCCCCGGAAAAACTTCATGCGGGCTTCGCGTGTCGGTGTGGGTGGATAATCGAACGCCAGCGTGGTCAATGCGTCGAGCACGCGGAAATTGCCGGTGTTGCGTCCATAGACGGTTTCGACGCCGATGATGCCGACAATGATTTCACTCGGCACCCCATAGCGTTCTTCGGCGCGCGCCAACGCGTCGGCATGCGTTTCCCAGAAATTGACGCCGGCCCGGATGCGCACCGGCTCAACAAAGCGCGCCCGATAAGCGCGCCAGTTCTTTGGCTTGCCCGGCGGCGCAGGCTTGATCAGCTGGATTGCCGTATCGACATATCTTACTTTCCGGAACAGGTTTTCCAGTTCGGTGCGATCGAAGCCATGCGTTGCCGACATCGTGTCGATGAAGTCCGAGACTTCCTTCCACTCGTTGAAGTTGGCGAATTCTCCGACGTCGTCGGGGTTGGCAGCCTTGCGTTGTTCGGTGGCGGGCTTTGCGGTTTTTTTGACGGTGGTCTTGGCGGCGTTCTTGGCGGTGTCAGGGGCGGCTGCGGTGGCGCACCCGCTCAGGGGCAACAAGGCAGCACCGGCGGCAACAGCAAGCGCCGCAGCGGCGCGGGCGGAAGACTTGAAAAAATTTATCGACATTCAGCTAACAAGGATTTCAGTAAGGACAATACATGCGCCCTTTTGTCCGGTGCGGGCGCGCCATAGCGCACAGTTTCATAGACTTCGAGGAAGCGCGCAAGCGCTGACTTTGTTTGTGGCGGCAAAGCCGACTCCGGCGCGACAAGGCGTGTCGAATAAGCACGCGGTCCTTCATGCGGCAGGCGCTGCAAGCCGCGTTGCGCCATGCGCCGGCAAAGCGCGTCGTATAGTGCATCGAAGGGATCCCGCTTGCGCTGGTGCAGCAGCAATGGCAAAACGACCATCGCCGTGACCGTGATGCCGCAGATCATCATGACGGCTGTCATCGTCAACCAATTCACATTTGGAAAACCGAGCGATTCGAAAAAGCGCTTTTGCTTATCGGGTGTGTAGTTCAGTACCCACTGATTCCATCCATTGTTGATGGCGTCAAACCGCTGACGCAGCGACAGCCAGCTTTTCAGCAGCGGATTTTGCGAGGCATCGAGGGTGAACAGGCCGCCGAGCACGGGCTGCGGCATGAAGTTGCGCAGGTTTTGCTGCACGCGCTCCGGCGCCACCGCCGCGGTGGGATCGATGCGCACCCAGCCGCGCTGCGCCAGCCATACTTCGGCCCACGCATGCGCGTCGGATTGCCTGACCGTCATGTAGCCGTCGACCGGATTGATTTCGCCGCCCTGGTAACCAGTCACCACGCGCGCGGGAATGCCGAGCGCCCGCATCAGCACGACGAAAGCGCCGGAGTAATGTTCGCAGAAGCCGGCCTTGGTATCGAACAGGAATTCGTCGATGACGTGCTTGCCCAGCACGGGCGGTTCGAGGGTGTATCGAAAGGCCTCTTCGCGGAAGCGCTTGAGCACGGTGTCGATGAGCTGCTCCGCGCTGGTGGCGCCCTGGCTCAATCGGGACGCATAGGCCAGTGTGCGCGGATTGAAGCCGGGAGGAAGATCGATCCATTGCTGCAGGTAGCCGGCTTTCGCATCCGGCTGCAGCCGGTAGCTGGGATGGGAAACCATGTCATAGCGCATGCGATCGGAAACCGGCTCCGATGCGAGCATTTGCACTTCCTGCGTCAGCGCGGCGGTGTTGCCTGCGAGCTGGGGCAGGGCTTGCGGCATCTCGAGCGCGAACAGCCAGCGGCGGCCGTGCGGCTCGAGCGTGACCTGGTAGCGCAGCGGTTCGCCTTCAAGCACGGCATGGATCCGCCCCGGCCGGGCCGCCCGCATCGGCGTCCAGGTGCGGCCATCGAACTGGCTGAGCACGACGCCGCGCCAGTACAGCTGGGGATTGTTCGGCGCCGCTCCTTCGAATTTCACCCGGAAGGCCACATCATCCGACAGCGCGAGCTTGGAAATATTCCCTGGCGCCATGCTGTCGGACAAGCCGGTGCGGCCGCTGCCCTGGGCATCGCCGGGCATGCCCCAGAGCGGACCCTGTATTCTCGGGAACAGCAGGAACAGCACGAGCGTCAGCGGCGCGGCCAGCACAAGGATGGTGGCCCCAAGCCGCAGTCGCTTGCGCAGGGGAGGAACGGCCCCGGTGTACTGGAAAGAGACTTGCGTGGTGAGGATGGCGACGACGGCCGCGATCGTCATCAGCGCGGTGCCGATCGACTGCGAATAGAAGAAGCTCGAGAGGATGAGGAAGAAGCTCAGGAACAGCACGATGAACAGGTCGCGCTTGGCATGCATTTCGAGCAGCTTGAGCGCCAGCAGCAGCGACAGCATCGCAACTCCGGCATCGCGTCCGAAAAAAGTCTTGTGGCTCCAGTACACGCCGCCCATCGCGGCGATGGCAATCGGCAGAAGCAGCCAGCGCGGCGGCATGCGGCTGCCGCGGAATGTCAGCCAGCCGCGCCAGAACAGCAGCAACAGGCAGCAGGGCATGATCCAGGCGGGGAGATGGGAGGCATGCGGCAGCAGGACCAGGACGCAGGTGCCGATCAGCAGCAGGGTATCGGCTTTTTCCCGCGACATCGGCCGCGAGCTGCGCCCGCCGCGCCCCGCTGCGGTGAGTGCGGTGATTGTTCTGAACTTGTCGGCAAGGGTTTTCATGCGGCTTTCTGATGCAGCGCCAGCGCGGTAAGACAGGCTTCGCGATGCGCGGGACCCAGCGCAACCGGGAAGCGGTGTTCGCCGAGGCGAAAACCGTAGGCGACGCCGCGCGCTTCCGCCTCCATGACCCAGCGCGTCATGCGCGACAGCTTCAGTTCCGTACCCATCGACAGGGGCAAGGCATGGAAATCGATCATGATCTCGGTCGCGGCGCCGCCTTCAAAATGCTTGGTGACCAGGTTGCCGCCCTGTTCGAGATCGAGCCGCGCAATTTGCCGCCATGCGAGGCGCTTGAGCGAGTCGCCCGCCTGGTAGCCGCGGATACCTGCAAAGTCATCCTGACCGTCGCTGCCCTGGCCGTCGCCCTTGTCGCTGCCCGAGGCTGGAAGTTCCGGAGCGTCATCCTCGGGGCGCGGATAGACCAGCGCCCGCGCATCCGGCTGCCAGTAGCTCCATGCGCGCAGCAGGCCGAGCGGGAAGCGTGTCTGCAGGCGCACGCGCGGCGCCTGCATCCAGCCCCGTTCCAGCGCCGGCGTCGACAGAATGACGCTGCGGGTGGAATGGGCGCCGATATCGACCGCCTGGGCAAGGTCCGGGCGGTCGTCGGCGACGAAGTCGAGCCAGATCGCATAGCGGTCGTTCTTGCGGCGATTGATCAGGCTGAGCTCGAACTGCGCCTCTTCACCCGCGAAAACCGGGGCGGCGCGTCCGGCGAGCAGGTGCAGGTGCGCCAGGTTGCGGAAGGTGAGATGCATGTCGATCAGCGCGCAGCCTCCCAGCAGGAAGGTGAAGCCGAAGCCCAGGCTGAGGTTGTAGTTGATGGAGCCGATGAACAGCGTCACCAGCATGGCGCAGAAGAGCAGGCCGGGATGCGTCGGCACGATGAAGACCCGGCGCTGATGCAGGAAAACTTCGCCTTTCTCCGCGGCGCGGCTGCGCAGCAGCAGCTTGCTCAGCTGGCCGCGCACGGCATGCTCGAGGCGGCTGTAAGGGGAAAGACGCTTGTTCACGCTTTCACACTCACACCGGGACGGACTTCATCAGTTGCAGCACCAGGTCGCGGCTGCCCAGTGCTGAGCTGCCTGCCGACTTGAGCGGACGCAGCCGGTGCGCAGCGACCGGTACCAGCACTGCCTGCACGTCTTCCGGGATCACATGATTGCGGCCTTCGAGCGCCGCCCAGCCGCGCGCCGCCTGCAGCAGCGCGATCGATGCGCGCGGGCTGAGGCCTTCGGCAAACATGCCGTTCTGGCGCGACGCCTGCGCCAGCGCCTGCACGTAATCGACCAGCGCGCCGGAAACATGAATCTCCTTGAGCGCGGCCTGCGCCGTCGCCAGTTCTTCCGGCTGCATCGCCGTCGGCAGCGTCTTCAGCATCGCCCGGCGGTCCTCTCCCATCAGCAGGGCGCGTTCGGCGGCTGCATCCGGATAGCCGAGCGACAGGCACATCAGGAACCGGTCAAGCTGCGATTCCGGCAACTGGAAGGTGCCGATCTGGTGCGTCGGATTCTGCGTGGCGATGACGAAGTAGGGATGCGGCAGTTCGCGGGTGACGCCGTCCGCCGTCACCTGCCGCTCCTCCATCGCTTCCAGCAGCGAGGATTGGGTTTTCGGCGTGGCCCGGTTGATTTCATCGGCCAGCAGCACCTGCGTGAATACCGGGCCCGGATGGAAAACGAAACCGTTCTTCTCCCGGTTGAAGATGGAGATGCCGACCACATCGGCCGGCAGCAGGTCGCTGGTGAACTGCAGCCGGTTGAACCTGAGGCCGAGCGAGATTGCCAGCGCATGCGACAGGGTGGTCTTGCCGACCCCCGGCACATCTTCGATCAGCAAGTGACCGCCGGCCAGCAGGCAGACCAGCGCCTGGCGTATTTGCTGATCCTTGCCTACCACCACTTCACCTACCTGCCGGGCTACTGCATGAATTTTTGCGAACATGAAAGTCAAATGAATCGATAACGTGGAAATGCATGGATTGGCACGGTGCTGGTCGTTTTGGCAAATGTGTGGTGCGGCCGATAACGGCGTCCTTGGCACCTTTGTCAACAAAATGACTGTAGCGCACTGTTTTCTTCGCTACACTAGCAGAAGTAGCATGACCTTACCTACTACGTTGATGAGGAGCAATGCACGCGTGATGCTTGACGCGATTCCGGATGTCATTCCCGAACCGCCTCCATCTGCGAGCTGACAACAATGACTACCGCGATCTATTCCCATCCCGACTGCAAGCGGCATGAAATGGGCCATTGGCATCCCGAATCGCCTGCGCGCCTGCAGGCCATCGAAGATCAATTGATCGCCAGTCGCATCGACAGCCTGCTGGAATATCGGGAAGCGCCCGAGGTTGATGTCGCCGCTATCCGGCGAGTGCATACGCAGACCGCCGTGGAGCGCATCCGCAACAATGTGCAGTCGCTGCTGATCGCCGGTGGCGATTATTATCCGCTCGACGCCGACACCATGGTCAACAAGCATAGCTGGAACGCAGCCTTGCGCGCGGCTGGCGCGGCGGTAGCCGCAACGGATGCCGTGATCGACGGCGAGGTGGAAAATGCATTTTGCGCGGTGCGCCCGCCCGGCCATCATGCACGGCCGTCGGAAGCGATGGGATTCTGCCTGTTCGGCAATGTTGCCATTGCAGCCAAGCATGCGCTGGAGGTACGCGGACTGCAGCGGGTGGCGATCGTCGATTTCGACGTGCATCACGGCAATGGCACCGAGGAAGCCTTCCTGGACGATCCACGGGTGCTGATGGTCAGCTTCTTCCAGCATCCCTTCTATCCTTACAGTGCGGTACTGGAAGACGTTCCCAACATGCTGAACCTGCCGGTGCCGGCCTACACCAGGGGCAACGAGATACGCCAGCTGGTGGAGGAGAAGTGGGTGCCGGCCCTGAACGCCCACAGGCCGGAAATGGTGTTCATCTCGGCCGGCTTCGATGCCCACCGCGAAGACGATCTCGGGCAGATGGGATTGGTCGAAGCCGACTATGCATGGATGACCCAGCGCATCATGGACGTGGCCAATGAACATGCGCAGGGCCGCATCGTCAGCTGCCTCGAGGGAGGCTACAACCTGTCCGCGCTCGGCCGCAGCGTGGTCGCGCATGTGAAGGCGCTCGCCGCGATCGATTGAAGCATTCGAAAGGATTCAAAAGGCGGTAGCCGTGCAGCGGGTAAAATAGCGGCTTCCCTTCAAATCCGATTCCCGCATGTCCATACAATGGTTTCCCGGTCACATGAATGCCGCCCGCAAGAAAGCGGCGGAATCCATGGAAAAGACCGACCTCGTGATCGAGGTGCTGGATGCGCGCCTGCCGCAGGCCAGCTCCAACCCGATGATCGAGGAACTCCGCAAGCAGCGGCAGCGGCCCTGCCTCAAGCTGCTCAATAAAAGCGACCTGGCCGACCCGGCGGCGACCAAGGCCTGGATCGAATACTACAGCGCGCAGAAAGACGTCCATGCCGTGGCGCTCAGCTGCAAGAAGCCGGCCGACGTCGCCAAGGTGCCCGGCCTTGCGCTCAAGATCGCGCCGCATCGCGGCACCGCGCTCAAACCGCTGCGCATGATGATCATGGGTATTCCCAACGTCGGCAAGTCGACGCTGATGAATGCCCTGCTGAAGAAGCGGGTGGCCAAGGTCGGCGATGAACCGGCGGTGACCAAGGCGCAGCAGAGGCTGTATCTCGGCAATAACATGGTGCTGATCGATACGCCCGGCATGCTGTGGCCGAAGATCATGCATCCCTCCGACGGCCTCATGCTGGCCGCCAGCCATGCGGTCGGCACCAATGCCGTCATCGAGGAAGAGGTTGCAACCTTCCTTGCCGATCAGCTGCTGGTTCATTATCCGCAATTGCTGTCGGCACGCTACGGATTCTCCACGGAGGGCATCGACGGCGTGAGCGTCATCGAGGGCATCGCCAAACGCCGCGCATACCGCTTGAAAGGCGGCGATCTCGATTTCGAAAAGGCGGCGCACACGCTGCTGATCGATTACCGCAGCGGGGCGCTGGGCCGCATCAGCCTGGAGACGCCGCAGAGCCGCACGCACCTGCTGGCCACCTATAACCCGCCGCCTTCACTGGGCGAACGGCAGGCGCCGGATGTGGAGGATGATGATGACTGAAGCCAATGCGCCCCATGTGCTGCGGGAGCTGAGGGGCGGGGTGCTGACGCTGACGCTCAACCGCGCCGAGAAATTCAATCCCTTGTCGGAAGAGATGCTGGCTGCGCTGCAGACCGCGCTGGACCAGGCGGAAGCGGATGCCGGCGTGCGCGTCGTCGTGCTGGCGGCGGCGGGCAAGGCATTCTGCGCCGGGCACGACCTCAAGCAGATGCGCGCCTCGCCGTCGGAAGACTATTACAGGAAGCTGTTCAACCAGTGCTCGAAGCTGATGCTGACCATACAGCAGATGCCGCAGCCTGTGATCGCACGCGTCCAAGGACTTGCCACGGCGGCAGGCTGCCAGCTGGTGTCGATGTGCGACCTGGCCGTGGCATCGACCGATGCCATGTTCGCGGTTTCGGGTGTGAACTATGGCCTGTTCTGTTCGACGCCAGCCGTTGGGCTGAGCCGAAACATCCCGCGCAAGCAGGCAATGGAAATGCTGTTGACCGGCGAATTCATCGATGCCGAAACGGCACGCGAACGCGGCCTGGTGAACCGTGTCGCCACCCCGGATGAAATCGATGCCGAGATCGCAAAGCTGACTGCGAGCATCCTCGCCAAGCCCGCCGCGGCCATCGCGATAGGCAAGCAGCTGTTCTACAAGCAGCTGGAAACGGGTATCGGCGCGGCCTATCAGCTGGCCGGGCAGACCATGGCCTGCAACATGATGGATGAGGCGGCGCTCGAAGGCGTGCAGGCTTTCATCGAGAAGCGCGCGCCTGCCTGGAAGGCGCAAGGCGAAGAGTAGGGCAGTCAGGCGGCGCCGCCGCGCCTTCCGCCAAGCCGGGATGCCGGGATGCCGGGATAAATCCGGCGACAAATTAAATCCAACAACAAATGAAAAAGCCCGCAGGACTAGAATCCTGCGGGCTTTTTTTCAGCGAAGCGATGAAGCGCTTCGGACCGGCAATTACATCATGCCGTCCATGCCGCCCATACCGCCCATGCCACCCATGCCGCCCATGCCGCCGCCAGCAGCCGGCTTGTCCTCGACCAGCTCGGACACTGTGCAATCGGTGGTCAGCATCAGGCTGGCGATCGACGCTGCGTTCTGCAGGGCAGAGCGAGTCACCTTGGCCGGATCCAGCACGCCCATTTCGACCATGTCGCCGTAGGTGCCGTTGGCAGCGTTGTAGCCGAAGTTGCCTGTGCCTTCCATGACCTTGTTGACGACGACGGATGCTTCTTCACCGGCGTTGGTCACGATCATGCGCAGCGGCTCTTCCATGGCGCGCAGAACGATCTTGATGCCTGCGTCCTGGTCGGGGTTGTCGCCTTTCAGGTCCTTGATGTTGGCGCGAGCGCGCAGCAGGGCAACGCCGCCGCCAGGAACGATGCCTTCTTCAACGGCGGCACGGGTTGCGTGCAGCGCGTCTTCGACACGTGCCTTCTTCTCTTTCATTTCGACTTCGGTTGCAGCACCAACCTTGATCACTGCAACGCCGCCTGCCAGCTTGGCAACGCGCTCCTGCAGCTTCTCGCGGTCGTAGTCGGAAGTCGCTTCTTCGATCTGGACACGGATCTGCTTGACGCGTGCTTCGATCGAGGATGCCTGGCCGGCGCCGTCGATGAGGGTAGTGTTTTCCTTGCCGATTTCGACGCGCTTTGCCTGGCCGAGATCGTTCAGTGTTGCTTTTTCCAGGGTCAGGCCGACTTCTTCAGCGATGACCTGGCCGCCTGTCAGGATGGCGATGTCTTCCAGCATGGCCTTGCGGCGGTCGCCGAAGCCCGGAGCCTTGACTGCGCATGTCTTCAGGATGCCGCGGATGTTGTTGACAACCAGGGTTGCCAGCGCTTCGCCTTCGATGTCTTCAGCGATGATCAGCAGCGGACGGCCGGCTTTGGCCACTTGTTCCAGGATCGGCAGCAGGTCGCGGATGTTCGAGATTTTCTTGTCGAACAGCAGGACGAACGGATTCTCCAGAACGGCAACTTGCTTTTCCGGGTTGTTGATGAAGTACGGGGACAGGTAGCCGCGGTCGAACTGCATGCCTTCGACGATGTCGAGTTCGTCGTTCAGCGACTTGCCGTCTTCGACGGTGATCACGCCTTCCTTGCCGACTTTTTCCATCGCTTCAGCGATGCGGTCGCCGATGGATGCGTCGGAGTTGGCGGAAATGGCGCCGACCTGGGCGATTTCCTTGGATGTGGTGCAGGGACGGGCGACGGTCTTAAGCTGCTCGACAGTAGCAGTGACTGCCTTGTCGATGCCGCGCTTCAGATCCATCGGGTTCATGCCGGCGGCAACATACTTCATGCCTTCGCGGACGATAGCCTGAGCCAGAACGGTTGCGGTCGTTGTACCGTCACCGGCGTTGTCGGATGTCTTGGAAGCGACTTCCTTGACCATCTGCGCGCCCATGTTCATGAGCTTGTCTTTGAGTTCGATCTCTTTGGCGACCGAAACACCGTCCTTGGTGACGGTCGGGGCGCCGAAGGAGCGCTCCAGGACTACGTTGCGGCCTTTCGGGCCGAGGGTGACTTTAACGGCGTTGGCGAGAATGTTGACGCCTTCGACCATCTTGGCACGGGCGGCATCGCCGAAAACTACGTCTTTAGCTGCCATGTTCGATACTCCTTAATTTATTCGTTTGTAGGGTCTAGAAAGACTGGCAATTACTTCTGAACGACTGCCATGATGTCTTCTTCGCGCATCACCAGCAGTTCCTCGCCTTCGACCTTGACGGTCTGGCCGGAGTACTTGCCGAACAGCACGATGTCGCCGACTTTCACTTCCAGCGCGCGAACTTTGCCATCTTCGAGGATCTTGCCGTTGCCGACTGCGAGGATTTTGCCC
Source organism: Noviherbaspirillum album (assembly GCF_035916955.1). Taxonomy (NCBI): domain Bacteria; kingdom Pseudomonadati; phylum Pseudomonadota; class Betaproteobacteria; order Burkholderiales; family Oxalobacteraceae; genus Noviherbaspirillum; species Noviherbaspirillum album. Next base: position 239,700 of record NZ_JAWIIV010000003.1, read on the forward strand.
TGATCCGGCTTCTCGGCGGCTGCATCCGGAAGAACGATGCCGGACGCAGTTTTGGTTTCCTGGTCGAGGCGCTTGACGATGACGCGATCGTGCAATGGACGAAGGTTCATACAAACTCCTTAAAATCAATAAGTTATAGTTTTTTGCGGCAATCTTGCTGCAAATCGTATTTGACCGTGCAGCGCCGCTACATGGAAAAATTCTGTTGGTCAGGAGGAATTGTTAGCACTCTCCCCTAACGAGTGCTAAGTATATGGGCGACATTTTGATTTTTCAAGAGTGCTTATTTGCTCATTGCATGATTGCCGGACAATAAGCGCAGCAATTGGAGGCGCAAAAAAGAAGAATTCCCGGAGTTTTGTGCCTGATTGTTCGCATGACCCTGCGAAAGCTTGGCAGGCCGCCTCACCGCAATGACAAGCTGTTATTCGGAATCTGGCTTGCCAGTCCGATTGGGCGCCATTCTAGCGGGCCTCCGGAGCGGAGGCCCGCAGATCCCATTCCCTTTGATTTACATCTAAAGAGCGGTGCTGCAAGTTGGTCTGCGCAGCCATTTGGGGGTAAACAAGACAGCGCCGTCATCTGAAACGAAAAAGCCCCCGTCTGTTACGACAGGGGCCAAAAATGGGTTGGGTGCTTGCAGCGCTGAAGTGGCTCAGGCGCTTAGCCTGTTAAGCCAGGCCGACCTTGACGTCAACGTTGCCGCGGGTCGCGTTCGAGTACGGGCAGACTTCATGCGCCTTATTGATCAAGGCCTGTGCGGCCGACTGTTCCATGCCCGGCAGGGATACGCGCAGGGAGACATCAAGGCCGAAGCCGCCGCGGTCGTTCGGGCCGATGCCGACATCGGCAGTGACGGAAGCGTCGGCAGGCAGTGTGGTCTTGGTAGCCATGGAAACGAATTTGAGCGCCGACAGGAAACAGGCGCTATAGCCTGCGGCAAACAGTTGTTCCGGATTGGTGCCGTCGCCGCCGGCGCCGCCCAGTTCCTTGGGTGTGCTGAGTTTGGCCTCAAGCTTGTTGTCACTGGTGACGGCGCGGCCGTCGCGGCCGCCGGTGGATGTGGCTTGTGCGGTGTACAGGATCTGCATGGACTTCTCCTCGTTAAGTTGGAAAGCAAGAAAGCAAGAATGCAACAACAGGAAGCGGGTCGGCTTCGGTTCGGGTGTCAGCGCTATAAATATAGCACTCAATTAAATTGCGTGCAATCTAATTTGCCTGGTTAAGGGAATATGCGGTTTTCCTCCCGTTGTGTCGTCGTGCCCGGAATTTGCCCTGTTTTTCCTACTCGTCGCCGGTTCTCGTCAGTTCCTCGCGCACCGATGAGAGCTGGCTTCGCAGGTTTTCCAGAGTTTGCAGCGTCTGGCCGCTGGCACACAGGATCTGGTGAGGAATCGACTGCGCCTTTTTCTTCAGGGCGCGGCCTTCTTTGGTAAGGGTGATGCGAACCTGCCGCTCATCCGTTTCATCCCGCGTACGCTCGATCAAGGCGGAAGCCTCCAGCCGCTTCAGCAAGGGTGTGAGCGTGCCCGAATCGAGAAATAGTTTTTCGCCAATGCTTTTTACCAAGACGTCATCTTGTTGCCACAGCACCAGCATCACAAGGTATTGGGGATAAGTAAGGCCGAGCTTGTCGAGAAAGGGCTTATAGGTCTTTGTCATTGCCAACGACGTGGAATACAGGGCGAAACAGAACTGGTTGTCCAGCGCCAGTGGATCGAGAGGCGGCGTGCGCGGCGTGTTGGCGGATTTCGACATGGTATGCGGGAGCGGCGTGGGATAATCGATTGCGTATGATTTATTCCTTGTCATCCTATGCCAATTCAACGAAGTCTCCAAGCCGCTTGTCTGTTATTTGCCTTTGCGTTCGCTGCGGCTGCTTTCGCGCAACAACTTCCAGTTACCGTTAGCGACGCGCTGCAACGCGCCGAGATTCCGGTGGAAGCCGCCGGCATCTACGTGCAGGAGGTCGGCAACCAGTCCCCCATGCTCGCGGTAAATCCATTGCAGCCATTCAATCCGGCCTCCACCATGAAGCTCGTGACCAGCAATGCGGCGCTGGAAATCCTCGGGCCGACATTTACCTGGAAGACCAGGGCGTTTGCCCTAGGCAAGCTGCGTGGCGACGTTCTCTACGGCGATCTGTACATCAAGGGCGGCGGCGATCCCAAGCTGATCCTGGAAAACTTCTGGCTTTTCCTGCGGCGCATCCGCTCGAAAGGCATCCGCGAAATCCGCGGCAACCTGATCCTGGACCGGAGCGTATTTGAAAACGCGCCTTACGATCCGGCGCAGTTCGACGGCGATCCATTGAAAACCTACAATGTCGGTCCCGATGCGCTGCTGCTCAATTACAAGGCACTGGGATTCCGCTTCACGCCGGATGCCGCCGGTCGTTCGGTGCAGGTGGCGAGCGATCCGCCGATGGCCGCTTTCCCGGTCATGCCGCCCCGGCTGACGGCGGGAGAGTGCATCGACTGGCGTGCCCGCACGCAGCCGGCGATCGATGCTTACGGCGCCCGTTTTGCCGGAAGCTATCCAGCGGCCTGCGGCGAGCGGACATGGTATGTGCATCCCTACCAGATGTCGCATACGCAGTATTTCGGCCTGGTGTTTCGCCGGCTATGGGCCGAGACCGGCGGCACGCTGAAGGGAGAGGTGCGCGATGGCGTGGTGCCCGACAACGCTGCTCCCGTGGCGGAATGGGACTCGGCGCCGCTGGCGGAAATCATCCGCGATATCAACAAGTACAGCAACAATGTCATGGCACGGCAGCTGCTGCTGACACTGGCGGCAGCGGTCACCAAGATACCGGCCAATACCGTGCACGGAGCGGCGGTGGTGCGCACCTGGATGTCGGGCAAGGGCATCGATGCGCCTGAAATGAGCATCGAGAACGGCTCCGGCCTGTCGCGCACCGAGCGCATCTCCGCCGTCAGCCTGGGTCGCATGCTGGCGGCCGCCTATGCCGCGCCGACCATGCCCGAATTCATCGCCTCGCTGCCGCTGGTGGCGTATGACGGCACCATGCGCTCGCGCCTGGTCAACCAGACCGTGGCCGGCAAGGCGCATATCAAGACGGGCACGCTTAATGAAGTGCGCAATGTCGCCGGCTATGTGCTGGCTGCTTCCGGCAAGCGCTATGTAGTGGTCTGCCTCGTCAATCACACCAATGCCGACCGTGCCTACGAGGCACAGGACGCGCTGCTGCAATGGGTGTACGAGAACGGCTGACCGTTCCCGGGGAATCCGGGCGGTCTCTTCAGAGCATGACGGGCCGGTTGGACAGCTGGTTATGCGTGGAGCCGTCATCCGGATAGAGCCGGCACAACATGCCGTTCAGCTCGCCGATGGCCGCAATGACGCTGGCATGATAGTCGCCCCGTGCGAAACCCTGCGTCATGGTCCTGCAGACCGCGCTCCATTCCTCGGCCGACACCAGCCTGCCGACGCCGCGGTCGGCAACGATTTCCACCTGGTGGTCGGCGAGATTGATATAGACCAGGACGCCGCAGTTCTCCTCCGTGTCCCAGACGCCATAGCGCGCAAACAGTTCGCGGGCGCGTTCGCGGGGCGTCATGCCGTTGAGTACCGCTTGCAGGTCGAGAGCGGGTTCGACCACCACGCGCACTTCGGCACGATGGCGGGTCTCGCCCTGGGCGATGGCTTCCTCGATGGCCCGCAAGGCGTCCGGCGGGAAGGCCCGCCGGCCGGCCGCCGAAGTCGTGCGCAAGTGACGAAAGATGCGAGAGAAAGTGCTCATTTACCAGTTCCCCGAGGCGCCGCCGCCATCTGCCGAACCGCCGCCGCCGGAAAACCCGCCGGAGCCGCCGAATCCACCGCCGAAGCCGCCACCATGGCCTCCGCCATAACCTCCGCCGAACCCTCCCAGGCCGCCGCCGAGGATGATGCCCGGTGCCGAACGTCCCCATCCGTCGCGATACCGCGCATGCCGGCGCGACGAAGACATGCGGGACATCAGGAGGAACATGATGACGAAAAAGATGAACATGCCGAGGGAAATGCCGTCGGTGGCCTGTTCTTCCATCTCGTCCCTGGCCGCCGGTGCGGGGAAGCTTTCCTTGTCGAGCAGGCTGGAGATGGCCGATACGCCGGCGGCCAGGCCACCATAGAAATCGTTCTGGCGGAAATGCGGCGCGATCACATCCTGCAGGATGCGTTTGGACTGGGCGTCGGTCAGCGAGCCTTGCACGCCGCGCCCGGCTTCGATGCGCAGGCGGCGCAGCGCAGGCGGATTGTCCTTGGCCACTAGCAGCAGCACGCCGTCGTCGACCCCCTTGCGACCGAGCTGCCATGCATCGAAAACACGGATGCCGTACTGCTCGATGGCTTCCGGCTCGGTCTTGTTGACGAGCAGGACCGCGATCTGGCTGCCGGTGCGGCTTTCGTAATCCTTCAGTACATTTTCCAGCGCGGCCTGCTGGGCCGGGTTCAGCATGCCCGCCTGATCCGTGACGCGGCTTTGAAGCTGGGGCACGGCAATCAGGTCTTGTGCCTGCGCCGGCAGCAGCGCAAGCATCAGCAGCAGGGCGGCGAGCGATCGAAGAAGCGACATGGCTGCGCTTACTTGCCGAAGTTGACTGCCGGCGCGTTCGAGATCGCCTTCTCGTTTTCGACCGTGAACGAGGGCTTCACTTCATAGTTGAAAACCATCGCCGTCAGGTTGGTGGGGAAGCTGCGAGCCAGCACGTTGTAGTCGCGGACGGACTGTATATACCGCTGGCGGGCGACGGTGATCCGGTTCTCGGTGCCTTCCAGCTGCGATTGGAGATCGCGGAAGCTGGTATCGGCCTTGAGCTGCGGGTAGTTTTCGGACACGGCCATCAGGCGCGACAGGGCCGACGACAATTCGCCCTGGACCTGCTGGAACTTGCTAAAGGCTTCCGGATTGTTCAGGACCTCGGGCGTGATCTGGAAGCTGGTCGCGGAAGCACGGGCGCGGGTCACGGCTTCCAGCGTTTCGCGTTCGTGCGAGGCATAGCCCTTGACGGTATTGACCAGGTTGGGAATGAGGTCGGCACGGCGCTGATACTGGTTCACCACCTCGCCCCAGGCCGCCTTGACCTGTTCATCCTTGTCCTGGAACTGGTTGTAGCCGCAGGCGCTCAGCAGCGACGCCAGCCAGATGGTGACAGCCATTCGTATCCATGTCTTCATCGTATTGTCCTTGTAGTGTCTTTATAGTGTGTTCTTGGTGATCTTTGAGTACGGCGGCGCAGTCAGAGTTGCCAATTAATTATGGACGGCAGGACGTGGTTTCAATAGCACGGTGCTCATTGCCGCCAGAATCAGCGCCATTGCCGCGTAATCCTGCCAGTGCGGCTGCTCGTCAAGCCACCATGCGCCAGAAAACACGCCCAGCACGGGAATCAACATGACCGACAGGCTCGAGGCCACCGGCGGGAGCTTGCGTGCCAGTCCGAACCAGACCACATGTGCAAAGCCGAAAATGATCAAAGCGTTATAGACGATGGCGGCCCAGGCGGCCGGGGCGGGATTGTGCCAGGCATTGCTTTCCAGTACGGTGCAGGCAAGCGCCATCGCGGACGTGGTCAGCGCGAGCATCCAGAAGGTCAGGGCGATGGTCGGCATGTTGATGCGTGAACGCTTCATGGTTACCGTGCCGTAACCCCATCCGGCGGCGGCAATCAGCGCAAAGACACTGCCGAGCGGATTGCCAGAGAGCGCGGCGAATTCGCTGGACAGCAGAAGCAGGGCACCGGCCAGCGCGCAGCCGATGCCGATCCAGGCGCGGCGGCCCGGATGCTCGCCGAAAAACAGCAGGCCGCACAGGACAGCCCATACCGGCATCGTGTAGCCGAGGATCGCGGCGCGGCCGGAGGCCAGCATCTTGACGCCGAGAATCATGAACATGTGCCAGATCAGCATATTGGGTACCGCCAGCCGGATGATCTCGCCGGCCCGGCCGCGCGGAATCGCCAGCGACGCTCCCTGCGCCCGGGCGGCCAGCCATAGGATCGGCAAGGCGCCGAGCATGCTCAAGGCGCGGAACGTCAGAGGAGGGAAGTCGCGCACGCCGATCTTCATGATCGGCCAGTTGATGCCCCAGCACAGGGTCAGCAGAATAAGAAGGATCCAGTCCTTGCGCGAAAGCGATGTCATGCCGAAACGATAGCACGGCAAGTTACAATGTGTTTTGTTTGAAATTGATCCTTCATCGCCGTGACTTTCCTTGAAAAACTATCCGCCGCATGGACGGCGAACCAGTCCCTGCTCTGCGTCGGCCTCGATCCCGACGTCAGCAAGTTTCCCGAACCGGTCAGGCAGCAGCCCGACGCCATCTTCGCCTTCTGCAAGGCGATCGTCGACGCCACCGCCGACCTGGCATGCTCGTTCAAGCCGCAGATTGCCTACTTCGCCGCCCTGCGCGCCGAAGACCAGCTCGAGGCGCTTTGCCGCTACATCCGCACCACCTATCCGCAGATTCCGGTCGTGCTCGACGCCAAGCGCGGCGACATCGGCGCCACCGCCGAGCAGTACGCAAGGGAAGCCTTCGAGCGCTACGGCGCGGACGCGGTCACCGTCAATCCCTACATGGGTTTCGATTCCGTGGCGCCCTACCTGGAATGGAAGGACCGCGGCGTGATCATCCTGTGCCGCACGTCCAACCCCGGCGGTTCGGACCTGCAGTTCCTGTCCGCCGGCGGCATGCCGGTTTACCAGCATGTGGCGCGCCTCGTGGCGGAGAAGTGGAACACCAGCGGGCAGTGCGGCCTCGTGGTCGGCGCCACGTTCCCGGATGAACTGGCCCAGGTGCGCGGCATCGTCGGCGACATGCCGCTGCTGGTGCCGGGCATCGGCGCGCAGGGCGGCGACATCCAGGCCACCGTCAAGGCCGGCCGCACCGCGTCAGGCGGCGGGATGATGATCAATTCCTCGCGCGCCATCCTCTACGCGAAGCCGGAAGGCGCGGAAGATTTCAAAGCTGCGGCGCGCCGGGTCGCGCTTGAAACCCGGGACGCCATCAACCACTACCGGTAACGGTCCCGCGCGCATGCGCGGTCCTTGCGGATTTGGGCTTCAGTCGCCTGAGAAAAACGCCTGCATCTCCTGCAGCAGCAGTTCCGGCACCTGGTCCGGTATGAAATGACCCGCCGGCAAGGCCTTGCCGGTGACCGGCAGCGCGCATTTCGCCTGCCAGTCTTCCATCGGCTTGAACAGCTTGCCGACCACGCCGTGCTCGCCCCAGACCACATGTGTCGGGCAGGACAGCTTCGTGGCGTCATGATCGCGGTCGTGCTCGAGATCGATGGTCGCGGCCGCGCGGTAATCCTCGCAGGCGGCATGGATGGCTTCCGGCGTGCAGAAGCAGCGCTCGTACTCGGCCATTGCCGCCGGGTCGATGTAGCTGGCGCCGCCCGAGCCCCAGCCGCCCAGCGTGTAATGGAGGAAGAACGAAGCGTTGTTGCCGATCAGCGTCTCCGGCAGGGGATGCGGCTGAATCAGCATGAACCAGTGGTAATACAGCGTGGCGAAGCGCATGTCGGTTGCTTCGTACATGGTGCGCGTCGGCGAAATGTCGATCACCATCAGCTTCTTCACCGCATCCGGATGGTCCAGTGCGAGCCGGTGGGCGACGCGGCCGCCGCGGTCGTGTCCGCACAGGTCGAAGCGATCATGGCCGAGCCCGGCCATCAGCTCGGCCATGTCCAGGGCCATGTTCCGCTTCGAGTAATTGGCGTGATGCCTGTCGCCGGGTGGCTTGGATGAGTCGCCGTAACCCCGCAGATCCGGCATCACCAGCGTGAAGCGCTCGGCAAGCGCGTCGGCCACCCGGTGCCAGATCACGTGCGTCTGCGGAAAGCCGTGCAGCAGCAGCAGCGGCGGACCGTTGCCGCCGTGGCGGAAATGAATATCGACGCCATTGACTTCGCGCCGGTCGCTTGGGAAATGTTCAAGCATCATGCGTCCTCCAGGAAATGTAGCAAGCCTTGCAGCGCATGGGCGACGGCCTGTTCCCGCACCGCCTGCCGATCACCCGGAAAGACCAGCCGCTCGGTGACGCCGCGATGCCTGTCCGCCCAGCCGAAGCAGACGGTGCCGACCGGCTTGCCGGGGACCGCGCCGCCGGGGCCGGCAATGCCGGTGGTCGAGAGCGCGATGCCGCCATGGCCAGCGGCCAGCGCGCCCCTGGCCATGGCGTCTGCGACTTCCTCGCTGACCGCGCCGAACTCGGCAATGAGCGGGCCGGGCACCTTCAGCAGGTCGGTTTTCGACGTATTGGAATAAGTAACGAAGCCGCGGTCGAACCATGCCGACGAGCCGGCGATTTCCGTGACGGCCTGCGCAACGCCACCGCCGGTGCATGATTCCGCCGTCGCAAGCAATAAGCCCTTTTCCTGCAGCACGCGCCCGACGCGCGCCGCCAGGTCGATGATGTCGCTCATGTCTCGTCCCTTTTCAACTTAGGCTGACTTTACCATTGTGTCCGTCGGCAGGCTTGAGCTGCCGCGCATCTTCGGCGCCGGGTGCTGTTTTAAAACCTCCGCCGCCCGGTGTTTCGATCACGAACACGTCGCCGGCCTGCATGTCGGTGCTGGCGACGAACTCGAGTTCGTCAACGTGGCCGTCGCTTCGCAACACCGTGTTGCGCCCGCACCGGCCGGGAGCGCCGCCGGCCATGCCGAAGGGCGGCACGATCCGGTTGTTGGACAGGATCGTTGCCCGCATCGGTTCGAGGAAGCGAATCCTGCGCACGCCGCCGTTGCCGCCATGCCAGCGCCCCGCGCCGCCGGAGCCATGACGTATCTCGTAGCTTTCCAGCCGTACAGGGAATCGCCATTCCAGCACTTCCGGATCGGTCAGCCGGGAATTGGTCATGTGAGTCTGGACGACGTCCGTGCCATCGAAGCCGTCGCCCGCCCCCGAGCCGCCGGAAATGGTTTCGTAGTACTGGTGCCTGTCATTGCCGAAGGTGAAATTGTTCATCGTGCCCGGTGCCGAAGCCATGACGCCGAGCGCGCCGTACAAGGCATTCGTCACGCAGCTCGAGGTTTCCACATTGCCCGACACGACGGCTGCCGGATAACGCGGATTGAGCATCGAGCCTTCGGGGATGATGACTTTCAGCGGTTTCAGGCAGCCCGCATTGAGCGGAATATCGTCATCGACCAGCGTGCGGAATACGTACAGCACCGCCGCCATGCAGATCGCGCTCGGCGCATTGAAATTGTTGTCCAGCTGCGGCGACGTGCCGGTGAAATCGATCTCGGCGTTGCGCTGCGCCTGGTCCACGCGTATCGCCACCCGGATGATCGCGCCGTTGTCGAGGCGGTAGTCAAAGCTGCCATCCTTCAATGCGCCGACCACGCGGCGCACGGCTTCCTCCGCATTGTCCTGCACGTGGCGCATGTAAGCCTGCACCACATCCAGGCTGAAGCGATCGACCATGTCCAGCAATTCATCGACACCCTTCTGATTGGCGGCAACCTGCGCCTGCAGGTCCGCGAGATTCTGCTGGATGTTGCGTGCCGGGTAGGCGCCGGAAGAGAGCAGGGCAATGGTTTCCCGTTCCAGGAAGCGGCCCTGGCGCACGAGCCTGAAGTTATTGATCAGCACGCCTTCCTGTTCCACCACGCTGCTGTCGGCAGGCATGGAGCCCGGCGTCATGCCGCCGATGTCGGCATGGTGGCCGCGCGACCCGACATAGAACAGCACGGTCTTTCCTGCGCGGTCGAACACCGGCGTGACGACGGTGATGTCGGGCAGGTGAGTGCCGCCATGGTAGGGGTCATTGAGCATGAACACGTCGCCTGGCTGCATGCCGCCGGCATTCTCGCGCATGATCGTCTTGATGCTTTCGCCCATCGATCCGAGATGCACCGGGATATGCGGCGCGTTGGCAATCAGGTTGCCGCCGGCATCGAACAGCGCGCAGGAAAAATCCAGTCTTTCCTTGATGTTGACGGAGAACGCGGTGTTCTGCAGCCGGACGCCCATCTGTTCGGCAATGCTCATGAACAGGTTGTTGAATACCTCGAGCATCACCGGGTCGGCGCCGGTGCCGATCGCCTTGCGCTGCGGGCGCGTGGCGACGCGCGTCATGACAAGGTGATCGAGCGGCGTGACTTCGGCGCGCCAGCCTGGTTCGATGATATTGGTGGCATTCGTCTCGGCGATGATGGTCGGTCCATCGATGGCATCGCCGGGGCGCAGGTCGGCGCGGCGGTAGAGGCCGCATTCATGCCATCGTCCTTCGGAGAAAATGCGCACGGTCTGCGCCGGCTGTGCAGGCCCGGGTCCGCGCGCTCCCGTCTGCAGCTGCGCTCCCGAAGCGCGTTCACCCGAGGCGCCGATGGCTTCCACCGAGACAGCCTCAATGATCAGCTCCCTTCCCGTCATCAAAAAGGCATAGCGCCGCCGGTAGGCAGTTTCGAAGTGCTCGACCATTTCCGAGACGCTGCCGGAAGGTACGACGATGGCGGAGTCGGTGCCCGCGTATCGCAGGTGCGCGCGCCTGGCCACTTCAATACATGCCGCATCCACCCCTTGCGCCCGCAGTTCGCCGCTCGCGGTTTCCGCCAGCGCCTGCAGCGCCTGCTCCACTTCCGGCATGGCCGCCGGCGCCAGCGTCAGTTCAAGTGCCTGTTCACGCATCGCTGTCTGGTCGGCCAGCCCCATGCCGTAGGCCGACAGCACGCCGGCCAGCGGATGGGCGAATATACTGGTCATGCCGAGGGCGTCGGCCACCCTGCAGGCATGCTGGCCTCCGGCGCCGCCGAAGGTGGCCAGCGTGTAGCCGGTGACGTCATGGCCGCGCTGCACGGAAATGGTCTTGATGGCATTGGCCATGTTGGCCACGGCAATATCGATGAAGCCTTCGGCTACCTGTTCTGGCGTGCGCCGTTCTCCGGTGTCGGCGTGGATGCGATCGGCCAGCCCGGCGAATTTGCGCCGCACGATGTCCTGATCCAGCGGCTGGTCGGCATCGGGCCCGAACACGGAAGGGAAGTGGACCGGCTGCAGCTTGCCCAGCATGACATTGCAATCGGTGACGGTGAGTTCGCCGCCGCGCCGGTAGCAGGCCGGGCCGGGATTGGCACCGGCGCTGTCTGGGCCGACGCGATAGCGCGCTCCGTCGAAATGCAGCAGCGAGCCGCCGCCTGCCGCGACCGTGTGAATGCTCATCATCGGCGCACGCATGCGCACGCCGGCGACCTGGGTGTCGAAACGGCGTTCGAACTCGCCTGCGTAATGCGACACATCGGTCGAGGTGCCGCCCATGTCGAAGCCGATTATCCTGTCGAAACCCGCGGCTTCCGCGGTGCGCACCATGCCGACGATGCCGCCGGCCGGCCCGGAAAGAATGGAATCCTTGCCCTGGAAGCGACGGGCGTCGGCGAGGCCGCCGCTGCTCTGCATGAACAGCAGGCGCACGCCCGGCATGCGTTGCGCGACCTGGTCGACGTAGCGGCGCAGGATGGGTGACAGATAGGCATCGACCACCGTCGTGTCGCCGCGCGGCACCAGCTTCATCAACGGACTCACTTCATGCGACAGCGAAACCTGCGGGAAGCCGATCTCCCGTGCGATCCGGCCTATCGTCCGCTCATGTTCGGGATAGCGGTAGGCGTGCATCAGGACCACCGCGATGGAACGGATGCCGCGCGCATGCAGCGCCTGCAATTCGCGCCGCACTTCCAGTTCGTCGAGAGGCAGCACGATGTCGCCGTGCGCGCCCATGCGCTCGCTCACTTCGACCGCGCTTTCATACAGCAGCTCGGGCAGCACGATATGCCGATCGAACAGCCTGGGTCGGTTCTGGTAGGCGATGCGCAGCGCATCGCGGAAGCCGCGCGTGATCAATAGCGCGGTCGGTTCGCCCTTGCGTTCCAGCAGCGCATTGGTGGCCACGGTGGTACCCATCTTGACTGCGTCGATGGATTGCGCGGGAATGTCCTCGTCCGTCTTCAGGCCCAGCAATGCGCGTATTCCCGCCACCGCTGCATCCTGATAATGCTCAGGATTCTCCGACAACAGTTTATGGGTGAGCAGTACGCCGTCGGGACGGCGCGCGACGATATCGGTGAACGTGCCACCGCGGTCTATCCAGAATTGCCATCCTTGGCCTGCCTGCAATTGCTTTTGCTCCATGTGCGCCTACCTGACGTGCTGACGTGCTGACTTGATGTGATTTTTCTCAAGGAACCGACCGACCAGTTATCGCAGAATAGCAGTGAACAGGCGTTGCATTGATTGAGCGATCAAGGCAACACGTGTTTGAGCAGCGGTGTGCAGATTCGAGCTTTCGCGGCCTTCGGGCCGCGATTTTTTTTGCGCGGCCGGCACGGCATGCCCGCAGCTTACAAATTCTCCCAGATCGCAAACAGCAGCAGGGTGTAGAAGGCCGCCAGGATATCGTCGGCCATGACACCGAAACCGCCCTTGAGGCGCTTCTCCACCTGGCGGATCGGCATCGGCTTGATCATGTCGATTGCCCTGAACCAGAAGAAAGCCCACAACTGCGTCTTGAAGTCCGCCGGCATCACGAACACCAGCACCACCCAGAAGGCAATGATTTCATCCCAGACCAGGCTGCCGTGATCTTCGATGCCGAGATCGGTGGACGTCTTGCGGCATGCCCAGATGCCGAGCAGGAAGCCGGCAATGATGATCATGCTCCACGCGAACGGCGTGAACACGTCCGGCCAGCGGGATGTCAGCACGTTGAAGCTGAGCCACGACAGCAGCGTGCCGACGGTGCCCGGCATGACGGGCGACAGGCCGCTGCCAAATCCCTGCGCGATCAGGTGGGCGGGATGCGACAGCATGAAGCGGGCGTTCGGCTTGGGCACATAGGCGTTCTGCCCGGATTCAATTGTCGTCATGGCGAGGCGAAGTGGTCGAAGGAGGTAAGTTGCATTGGCAGCGGCATCCCATCGGCATCCTTGAGACGCAAGCCGGGCAGGGCTTCGATGCTGCCCACCCGTGTCACCGGCGTCGAGCTCAGGCTGCCTGCCGCCAGCACCTCATCGCGCCGGTTTGCGGGCGCGGTAAAGCACAATTCGTAATCGTCGCCGCCGGCCAGCGTGAAGCGGCGACGCAGATCGGCCGCCTGCGCGGCCAGCACGGTGCCGGGGGGCAAGCGGTCGACATCGAGGCTGGCGCCTACGCCGGAGCGATGCAGAATATGGCCGAGATCGCCGACCAGCCCGTCGGAAATATCGATCGCGGCGCGCGCGATGCCTCGCAGCGCCACGCCGAGTTCAACCCGCGGCGTCGGCGCATGCATGCGCGGCGCGGCGCCGGCAAGCATGTCCTTGTCCAGCGGCAGTTCATTCCGGTATCCGGCCAGCGCCAGGCGCGCATCGCCCAGCGTGCCTGAAATCCAGATATCGTCGCCGGCCTGCGCGGCATCGCGCCGAAGGGACTGCGCGGGCGGTACCTGGCCAAAAATGGTGATGCAGATATTGAGCGGCCCCTTTGTCGTGTCGCCGCCGATCAGTTCGCAGCCGTGCCGGTCTGCAAGGTTCAGCAGGCCTTTCGAGAAGGGTTCCAGCCATTCCGGCCTGGCTGCGGGCAGGGACAGTGCCAATGTGAAGCCGACCGGCGCGGCGCCCATGGCCGCCAGATCCGACAGGTTGACGGCAAGGCATTTATGACCGAGCTGAAATGGGTCGGCATTGGGAAAGAAATGCCGACCCTCAACCAGCATGTCGGAGGAGATGGCCAGCTGGCTGCCGCGCGGCGGGGTCAGCAGCGCGCAATCGTCGCCAATTCCAAGAGTGACAGGACCGGGGCGCCGGGTGGGGCGCGTGAAGTAGCGGGCAATAAGATCGAATTCGGACAGCATGCCCCGATTGTACCGAATTAACGCCGGCCGCCGGCCGCATGCTGCCGCAAGGGAGCGAGGGACCATGCTCCCTGGTTTCGCGGCTGCCCTTTTACGCGACCTGCCTGATCCTGCTGCCAAGTTCGGCCAGCAAGGCCTGCCGTATGCCTGCTTCCTGCGGCGCCACGCCGAAGGCGGTCATGACGCCGTCGGCATCGTGATAGCGGCAGATGGTGCGCCCCTCATGCAGCAACTCCTGCCAGGCGCCATTTTTTCCCGCCGCCGGCACGGGCAGCAAGGCCATCGGGTAGGAAGGTGTCTTGACGATGACAGGCGCCGGCTTCAGCTCGATTGCCGCGGGTGTGCCGGCGAGCGTTCTGGCAACTGCCCGTGCCGCCGACATCAGCGGCGCGATATACGGCATCACTTCGCCGCCGCCCGATCCGGCGCCGTATTCGGCGCAGTCGCCGAGCGCAAAGATATCCTGTGCGCTTGTCATTCCATAGTCGTCGACCAGAATGCCGCGACCGGTCTGCAGGCCCGCCGCGTGCGCCAGCCGCAAGTCGGGCCGCAGTCCGATCGCGGACAGAACGGCATCGGCCTGCAGCTGCCGGCCGTCGGACAGGGTTACCGCATACGCGTTTGCGTCCCGGTCCACGCTGCGCACCGTGGTGCCCAGCCGCAGATCGACGCCTCGCTTCTCCAGCGCCTCCTTCAATCCGGCCGACAATGCCGGCGCGGCAAGCGCGGCCAGGGGCAGGGGGTTGGGATCGATCAGCGTGATCCGGTGGCCGCCCGCAAGGTCATCCGCGAATTCGCAGCCGATGAGGCCGGCGCCCATGATCGCGATGCGCGAACCCGGTTCGCCGATGGCACGGCGAAAGTTCGCATAGTCATCGACATGATTGACCGATATCACCTCTTCCGCGGCATCGCCGTCGAGCGACGGCCGGACCGCGCGTGCGCCGACCGCAAGGACCAGCTTTTCATAACCGAATTTTCCGGCGCCGGCCTCCACGGTCTTGGCCGCGGGATCGATGGCAATGACGCGGGTGCCGGTAATGATGGTTGCGCCAAGCTGGCCGGCCATCTGCGCCGCCGTGAAGGAGGTCAGCTGCGAAGCCTGCTTGCCCTGGGCAAAAGCGTTCGACAGCATCGGCTTCGAATAGAAGCCGCCATCGTCGGCGGTAAGGATGAACAGCGGAGTCGTTTTGTCCAGTTTTCTGAATTCCCGGGCGACGGTGTAGCCAGCAAGCCCGCTGCCGATGATGATGATCGGTTTCATGTTTTCCTTGTCACGCAAGCCGGGCCGGAGCCCGGTGGAGCCCACGGCGGCTCAGAGGTTAAAGGTCAGAGGGCGACCATCTCGAAATCGGCCTTGGCGACGCCGCAGTCCGGGCATTCCCAGTCGGCGGGCACATCTTCCCAGCGGGTACCCGGCGCAATGCCGTCGTCCGGCAAGCCTGCCGCTTCGTCGTAAATGAATCCGCAAATAATGCACTGATATGTTTTCATGGCGATGCTCCCTGTTCGTATGGTTAATGGTTGTTTGATGGCGGGCCGATGGCGCAATGGCGAGACGGATCGCTGAATCGACTGCCGCCCGGACTGTGCTAGGCGGACTGTTCGCCGGCGGAAGCCAGCGCCTTGCGATAATTGTTGGCATGGCGCTCTTCGACCTTCGCTAGGGCGGCAAAGCGCTTGGCAGCCATCTCGAGCGTGCGTCGGAAGGCCTCGGCATGCTCCTTCGATTCCGCGATCTGCTCGTCGAATTCGGCAACCGCGGCAGCATTGCCTTCCTCGACCGCGAGATGACGGAATTTCGGATACATCTCGGTGTATTCGTAGGTTTCGCCTTCGATCGCGATTTCCAGCGATTTGGCCGGAGTCAGCTTGGACTTCGGATAGAGCAGGTCGAGATGGCCGAAGGCATGCATGACTTCCTGGTCGGCCGTGTCCTCGAAAATCTTCGCAACGTCCGCGGCACCGGCTTCTCGCGCCAGCTTGGCGAAGTAGCGGTACTTGATATGCGCCATTGCTTCGCCGGCGAAGGCGGCTTCAAGGTTCTGGATGGTGACGGAATCGGGTTGTGCTGCCATGGTCTGCTCCCAGTGTTGAATTATTTGCCGAATCAATCGGTATGGGTGCCATGATAGCCATGCACTTGGTATTGTAAAAATTGATTATCAATATCGATTCAATAGGCTTTCTTGGTTTGTTCGTGATTCCCATAGTAAAGGTCAATCGAACTAGGACAAATACGTATGATTCGCAGCAAGGTCGTCTGATAAAATCGTAAGCTTTTCGTAAGCTAAAAAGGAAGGCCACATCATGGAATCGTCGTCCGATCAAAAAGAAGAACTCCGTCAGCAACTTCGCCAGGCGGCGCTCGAATACCATGAGTTTCCTACCCCCGGCAAAATCAGCGTCACCCCCACCAAAACACTGACCAACCAGCGCGATCTTGCGCTGGCTTATTCCCCGGGCGTTGCTTCGGCTTGCGAAGAAATCGTCGTCGACCCCGCCAATGCCTTCCGCTATACCGCCCGCGGCAATCTGGTTGCAGTCATCACCAACGGCACCGCAGTGCTCGGCCTCGGCAACATCGGTCCGCTGGCTTCGAAGCCCGTGATGGAAGGCAAGGGCGTCCTGTTCAAGAAATTCGCCGGCATCGATGTCTTCGATATCGAGATCAATGAAAACGACCCGGACAAGCTGTGCGACATCATCGCGTCGCTGGAGCCCACGTTCGGCGGCGTCAACCTCGAAGACATCAAGGCGCCGGAATGCTTCTACATCGAACGCAAGCTGCGCGACCGGATGAACATCCCGGTCTTCCACGATGACCAGCACGGCACCGCGATCATCGTCGGCGCGGCCATCCTGAACGGCCTGAAAGTCGTCGGCAAGGACATCAAGCAGTGCAAGCTGGTGGTTTCCGGCGCCGGCGCTGCCGCGCTGGCCTGCCTGGACCTGATCGTCGACCTCGGCTTCCCGATCGAAAACATATTCGTCACCGACCTGGCCGGCGTGGTGTACAAGGGCCGCGTCGAACTGATGGATCCCGACAAGGAACGCTTCGCGCAGGACACCAGCGCACGCACCCTGGCCGAAGTCATTCCGGATGCCGACATCTTCCTCGGCCTGTCGGCCGGCGGCGTGCTCAAGGCCGACATGGTCGCCAAGATGAAGGCGCGGCCGCTGATCCTGGCATTGGCCAATCCGACTCCGGAAATCCTGCCCGAGGAAGTCAAGGCCGTGCGCAATGACGCCGTCATCGCCACCGGCCGTTCCGACTACCCGAACCAGGTCAACAACGTACTCTGCTTCCCCTACATCTTCCGCGGCGCGCTCGACTGCGGCGCCACCACCATCACGCGCGACATGGAAATCGCAGTCGTGCATGCGATCGCCGAACTGGCCCAGGCGGAGCAGTCCGACATCGTTGCCACCGCTTATGGCATCAGCAACCTCTCGTTCGGCGCCGAATATCTCATCCCGAAACCTTTCGACCCGAGACTGATGATCAAGATCGCGCCCGCGGTGGCGAAGGCGGCGGAAGATTCCGGCGTCGCCCTGCGTCCGATCCAGGACATGCAGGCCTACATCGGCAAGCTCGAGCAGTTCGTCTACCGCAGCGGCACCTTCATGAAACCGATCTTCCAGATCGCGAAGAAGGCGCCGGCGGCGAAGAAGCGCATCGTGTTCGCCGAGGGCGAGGAAGAGCGCGTATTGCGCGCGGTGCAGGTCGTCATCGATGAAAAGCTGGCCAAGCCCATCCTGGTCGGCCGTCCCGCGGTGCTGGCCCAGCGCATCGAGAAGTTCGGCCTGCGCATGCGCCCGGAGGTGGACTTCGAAATCATCAATCCAGAATACGACGAGCGCTATCGTGAGTTCTGGCAGGAATTCCTGTCGATGTCGCGCCGCAAGGGCGTCACCGAGCAGTACGCCAAGCTCGAAATGCGCCGCCGCCATACGCTGATCGGCTCGATGATGATCCACAAGGGCGCGGCAGACGGCATGATCTGCGGCACCTATGGCACAACCTCGCTGCACCTGCAATACATCGACCAGGTGCTCGGCAAGCGCGAGGGCGTCAATGTCTATGCGGCGATGAATGCGCTGGTCCTGCCGGATCGGCAGATCGTTCTGGTCGACACGCATGTCAACGAGAACCCGACCGCGGAACAGATCGCCGAAATCACCATTCTCGCAGCGGAAGAGATGCGCCGCTTTGGCCTGCTTCCGCGCGCCGCCCTGCTGTCGCATTCCAACTTCGGCACGTCCAACAGCGAATCGGCCAGGAAGATGCGCGCGGCGCTGGAAATCATTCGCGAGCGTGCACCCGACCTGGAAGTCGATGGTGAGATGCACGGCGACGTGGCGCTCGACCCGGTCCTGTTGAAGAAGATGATGCCGGACTCGCCGCTTACCCGCGATGCGAACCTGCTGGTATTGCCCAACATCGATGCGGCCAATATCGCCTACAACCTGCTCAAGACCGCAGCCGGCAACGGTATTGCCATCGGCCCGGTGCTGCTCGGCTGCGCGAAGCCGGTTCACGTGCTCACCCCGTCGGCAACGGTACGTCGCATCGTCAACATGACGGCCCTGTGCGTGATGGATGCGGTGGCCGAACGCTGATTCGGCTGATCCGACGCAGGCGTCATCAAGACAAAAAAGCCGTTCTTCCAAAAGGAGAATGGCTTTTTTGCAATCAGCGCGACGGCATGTGCCGCACGGGAGAATGAGGCATCAGGACGCTTTTTTGGCCTTTTTCTGGGCGGGTGCCGGCGCCGCCTTCTTCAACACGGCAGCTTTTTCGCTGCGATAAATGGAAGCCCAGGCAGGATGGCCGGATTCGGAGGGCAACAGTTCGAATGCGGCATCCTTGGCGAAGAGTTTTTTGAACTCATTGCGGCATGGCTTGCTGCGCCGAGTAACACAGTAGATGAAAGCCGAATACTTGTGCGCGCGCAGTTCGTCGTTGCGGGCGGGAAGGCCGGCTTTCAACGCGGCCTGCAGCGCGGCCAGCGATTCCTTGTAGCGCCCGGCTTCGTATTCCTTGATGCCTTCCGCCAGCTTCTGCTGCCCCGGCGTGGCATTGGCGCTGGTACCACGGGTCAACGCAAGCCGCTCTTCCATGGCGCCCTTGGTTGAGAGCCACACCGGTCCCCACTGCGGATGACCGGCTTCGGCCACGGACAGATCGAATTTTGGATCGACCTTCAGCAAGGCTTGGAACTGCTCGCGGCACTGAAGCTCGCGGCCATTCATGCAATGGATGAAGGCGATATGCTTGTGCGCGTTGGCCGTATCCTGCGCCGTCAGCTGGTTGCTTGCTAGCGCGGCGTTCAGTTCGACTAGCGCCGTATCGTGGCGGTTTTCACGGTAGTCGCTCAAGCCCTGCTGATAACGCGACTGCGCCTCGGTCGACGACAGAACGACGGCGGCGTTGCTGCCGGCCTGTTGAGGAAGCTGGGCGCAGCCGGCCATTGCAGCGGCCAGCAAAACGACAGCGAACTTGATGCGGGACATCTTCTTGCTCCTCTTGATTTTCAAAACACGAACTGAACGGTGGATTCGCCGCCGGCCTTCACTTCGATGGTTTCCTTGTACGGCGCGAAGTCGCCGTTGCGCACCTCGATGCGATGTTTGCCCGGCGCCAGGCTGATGGACTTGATCGGCGGACTGATGCCGCGCTTGGTGCCGTCTACATAGATTTCACCCCAGGGCTGGATTGCGAGATTGATGGTGCCAGGCTTTACCGGCGGCGCGGCCGGTTCGGCGTTCGCGGAACCGCCGGCAGGTGCTGCGGCAGCGACCGGCGGGGTGGGTGCTGGTGCGGCGACGGCCGCCGCCGCGGCAGGAACGGCCTGTGGTTTTGCGGCTGCAGCCATATCGGCCTTGACGCCCGCCGCAGCCGCAGAGGAAGGCGGGCTTGCGGTGTCGGGCGATGCCGGAGCGGCTTGCGCCGGGGCTGTCATTGCGGTCGTGCTCTCCTGCGGTTCCTTCGGTGCGCTGGTCCACGACCAAACGGCGCCGACCAGCGAAAGGGCGCCGACACCGGCGGCAATCAGTCCGGTGCGCGACATCCTGCCTGCGGCCGGAGCCTGCCCTTGTGCCTGGCCCTGGCCATGCCCGGCGGCGGACTGCGCGGCGGTCTGCCTGCCGGATGCGGCCGCCGACATCGGGATGGTCTCCGGCACGGGTTCGTGACTGACGGTATGGCGCGCCCGAGAGCGGTCGCGCAGCTTCTCCGTCAGGTTTTCATTGTCCTTGAGCGGTCCGAACCGATACACCTCGTGTTCGCGCACATGCTTGTCCTGACGCATGCCTTCATAGACGAACAATTGGGTATAGTCCCGCGAAAAGCGCGAGATGATGTCGTAATAGGAATGCGACACCATCACCTGTCCCGGTTCGGAGAAGCTCATCACCCGTTGCGCGTCATTGACGCCATCGCCGATCATGTTGGTATGGCCGTTGATGTCGCGTACGATCTTCAGCGGCCCAAGGTTGATACCCATGCGGACGAAGCCCGGTTCGCCAATGCCCACGCCCATGGTTTCGATCGCATCGCGCAGGGACAGCGCCGCGAACAGCGCATCTTCGGGATCGCCAAGGAAGGCAATGCCCGCGCCGTCGCCGGTGTCGACCATGATGCGTTCATTCGGCGCGACATTCTGCACGGCGTCGGCCAGCATGGCATTGAATACTTCCTTCATTTCCAGCTGGTCGGGCACGGTCCGTGTCGAGTAGCCGACGATGTCGATGAATAGTACGCTGCCGATAAAGGTGCGGTTAAGCTGCTTCAACATGGGACCTGCGTCATTCATACCTGCCTCGGGAATTGCCTTGCGGAAACGCAAATAGGTGCAATTCTACTCTTTTGCCGAAATTTATAAACGGCTACATCAGTGTGTGATACAGGAATCGGCGTTTCTGCACAAATTGCATGCCTGTCAACAAATTCGGTAACGACTGCGGCAATGACTACTGCAGGATCACGCCGCATTAAGCCTATTTGAGCTGCAGGCCGGCATCGCGCAGCGATTTGAGCGGAACCCGCCCGGTCTGCACCAGAGGCGCGGCACGGTCGCAATGCGCATGCTGGTCATCGAAGAAGATGTGCGGCTTGAACGCTGCAAGCACCTGCGACTTCGCTACGCCGCCCATGAAGAAGGTTTCATCGATGGCGACATCCCAGGCGCGCAGCGTGCGAATGACGCGTTCATGGGCAGGAGAAGAACGCGCGGTGACGAGCGCCGTGCGTATCGGTGCGGAACGGCCGTCGGCCGATTTGAAATTGTTCTGTATATAGGACAGCGCCTTGAGCAGCCGCGCGAACGGGCCTTCCGGAAGAGGCTTGAGCGCGTTTTCCCGTTCATGATTCTCGAACGCCTCGATGCCCTGTTCCTGGAAAATCTTTTCCGATTCGTCGGAAAAGATCACCGCGTCGCCGTCGAAGGCGATGCGGATCTGGTCGACTTCCTCCAGCGTATTGTCCGGTTTCTGGTAGAGCAGCGCGGATGCCACGCCGGAATTGATCGCGGCCTCCACGTCGTCTTCATGCAGCGACAGGAACAGGCTGACATTGAAGGCATGCAGGTAGGGTGCGAGCGAGGCGCCGCCGGACAGGACTGCGCGCGTGATGTCGAGATCGTAATGACGGATCGAATTGAATATTCGCATCGATGTTTCCGACGAATTGCGGGACATGATGACGACTTCGACGAAGCGCTGGTTGTGCACCAGGACGTTCAGGCGCAGCAGCGCGCGCACCAGCGCAAAGCCCGCGCCGAGCTTCAGGATCTCGTTCTCGTGTTCGATCTGGTGCTTGCGGTAGGCTTCCAGCCCTTGCGTGCGGAAGATCGCTTCCTCGGCCTCAAGGTCGAACAGCGCGCGCGAGGAAATGCCGACGACGAGCAGGTTATCAAGTGAGAAGGGCATTGGCGATCCTGGGGGTATCGATACGGAAGGGCAGGCAATATGCGGCGTTCATTCTGCCTTGCGCCGTGCGTGTCCCATGATTGTGCCGCACAAATGAAAAACGCACCTCGTTGGGTGCGCTGTCAATCTGTCAATCGACTTCAGTCTGACTTCTGTTTTTCTTGGTGCCCGGGGTCGGAATCGAACCGACACTCCTTTCGGAACCGGATTTTGAGTCCGGCGCGTCTACCAATTTCACCACCCGGGCGATACCTGAACGGACAATCCAGTTGCTGTCCGCAATGGTGCTGCGATGCCTGCTGCGAAATGCAACGCGCCGGGTATTATCTCCGATTTGCAGCAATCGAGCAACACGTGCCGCCCCTGTTCGCATTGTCATACCGGAATTGAAAGGCGTATCATCGCCTACTTCCTGATATCTAGTTCGCTACAACAATAATGAAGTCCGCCAAAATCCGCGAGATCGTTCTCGGCAAAGCACTCGATCCGATGAAGTCCGAGACGCGGCATTCCCTCGCTCTGGTGGCCTTCCTGGCCTGGGTCGGACTTGGCGCCGACGGCCTGTCGTCTTCGGCGTATGGTCCTGAAGAAACTTTCCGTGCGTTGGGCGAGCATAGCCATCTCGGCCTCTACATGGCGCTCGCCACCGCGATCACCGTCTTCATCATTGCCCTTGCGTATAACCAGGTCATCGAACTGTTCCCCACCGGGGGAGGCGGATATCGCGTCGCATCCGTGCTTGTCGGCCCGTACATGGGCCTGATCGCGGGATGCGCGCTGATACTTGATTACGTGCTGACGATCGCAATCTCGGTGGCCGCGGGCGTCGAGGCCCTGGCCTCGCTGCTGCCCCTCGGCTTCCATGCCTACAAGCTGCCGGCCGAAGCCTTTGTCATCGGTCTGCTGATCATCCTCAACCTGCGCGGCATGAAGGAAGCCATCCGCGTGCTGCTGCCAATCTTCATCGGCTTCGTCATCACGCATTTCGCGCTGATCGTGTACGGCATCTTCGCCCATGCTTCTTATCTGCCCGACCTGGTGCCCAACACGCTGTCGGAAACCACGTCGCTTGCCAAGGACATCGGCTGGATCAGCGTGGCCGGCATGCTGCTGCTTGCCTATTCGCATGGCGGCGGCACCTACACCGGCCTGGAAGCGGTTTCCAACAATGTGAATATTCTCGCCGAACCCCGCGTGCGCACCGGCAGGATGACCATGATCTACATGGCGCTTTCCTTGGCGTTCACCGCCAGCGGCATCATCCTGCTGTACCTGCTCTGGGATGCGAGGCCGGTCGCGGGACAGACGCTCAATGCCTCCACCTTCCGCGCCATCATCGAAAGCTTCGGCCTGGGCGCATGGGCCAACCAGATCATGCTGACCATCGTGCTCGCCTTCGAGGCAGGCCTGCTCTTCGTCGCCGCCAATACCGGTTTTCTCGGCGGGCCGTCGGTGCTGTCCAACATGGCCGCCGATTCCTGGGTGCCGCACAAATTCCGCTATCTCTCAACGCGCCTGGTCACGCAGAACGGCATCCTGGTGATGGGCATTGCGGCGCTTGCGATCCTGTTATGGACCGGTGGCAGCGTGACCGTGCTGGTCGTGCTGTACTCGGTGTCGGTCTTTCTGACCTTCGCCGTCTCGCTGTTCGGCCTTTGCCTCTACTGGTGGCGCCATCGTAACGAGAAAGCGTGGATGCGCCGCCTGTCCCTTTCCCTGATCGGATTTGTCATCTGCGCCAGCATCCTGTGCGTACTGCTGATCGAAAGATTCACCGAGGGCGCCTGGGCCGCCGTGGTCATCATCGGGGCCATCGCGGCGCTGTGCATTTACATTCGCAATCATTACCGCGACACCAAGAACGCCATCCATTCCGTGGACCAGGTGTTCGCCAACCAGCCTTTTGGTCCGCATGCCGGCGTCCTCGATCCCGACCCCGCCAGCCAGACTGCGGTCTTCATCGTCGGCTCCTCGCGCGGCGGCGGCTTGCATGCCTTGCTGTGGGTGCAGCGCATGTTCCCCGGCCATTTCAAGAACTTCATTTTCGTCAATGCCCGCACCGTCGATGCGCATGCCTATGGCGGCGAAGGCGCGGTGGAGCAGATGCGGGCGGAAGCCAACGCCACGCTGAAATTCTTCGTCGACTTCTGCCAGAGCCATGGCATGGCCTCCGCAGCCTATCTTGGTTTCGGCACCGATGTGGTGGATGAAGTAACGAAGCTGTGCGAAACCATCAGCAATGAATATCCGAACTCCATCTTCTTTACCAGCAAGCTGATCTTCGAGCATGACAACTGGTTCATTCGCCTGCTGCACAACCAGGCGGCGCTTGCGATCCAGCGCAGGCTGCATTTCGAAAGCTTGCAAATGGTGATTCTGCCGATGAAGGTCTAGCGAGGGTTGGTGGTCATTATTGCCGTCCACTCACGTATGATTTTCTGCATACTTTGCTTGATGCAACCTCAGGATGCAACGGGTTATACGCTGAGCCGTGCTGACCTCATGCTCGCAGCCTTGTCCTGAAGACAGATCAAACGGCACATCAGCACCGTTCAGCCGACGCACCCGGCGCAGCCGGACTGCGGCTTGTCATGGCGCTGTCTCATCCACATGTATGTCCGGTCGGCGTCCATTGGACAGCCGAGGTCACTCAGCTTTTGCCTCCGGAAATATTTCGGCCGTAATATATATAATGCCTGGTTAAAAATAATGTGGAAGAGTCAGTCGATGCTTATCAACACGCCAGCTTGGTAATTTGATTATATTATCTCGCGCGTCTGTGACCTTGTTGCAGCCGGGTCTTCAGGATGACCTATCCAAAGTAATCGAAAGTTGGCACTTGTACGCAAGGCCGAACTCTTCATGCACGGAGTCGAGGTGCCTGTGTGTTGGTAATTCCGTGCCGTTCCCTGCCTATTCTCGTCAAGCGGTATGGTATTTAAAATTATTCAAAGGCAAATGCTGTCCGGCCCAAGGAAAGGGGTCGGCAACGCACATGCTGGAACCCCGATAGTCACGTCCAGGTACCCTGCGATATTCGCGGCGCTTCTTGTCGCCGCGCTCATGATTCGGGTGTTATACCCATCCAGCTTCCTTGATGGCCGCGGCGCATTCTTTGAGAGCGGCGATGCTGCTCAGCACGTGACCGGGTGGCTGTTTTACGTACGTGATGCCTGGCACTTTCCCTTATTGCACACCTTCTTGCTGAACCATCCGCACGGTACGTCCATTGCTTTTACCGATAGCATTCCGCTGGCAGCGCTGCTCGTGAAACCTTTTGCAAGCTGGCTGCCCGAGCAATTCCACTATATAGGATGGTGGCATGCCGTGGCTTATCTGATGCAGGCGCTAGGCGCCGTTGCTCTGATAAGAGCATTGGGAGTGCGCCACCTGCCGGGTGCAATCGCTGCGGCGTCAATGTCCGTCATGTGGCCAACGCTGTATTGGCGCACGAGTCATACATCGTTGATGACACACGGCCTGATTTTATTTGCGCTTGCATTGTATTTTTCCGGAAGCAGAGCCAGCCACAGCACGGCACGAACCGGGCTGTTGCAAATCGCCGTCTCGGTAGCGGCCTTGCTGATCCACCCATATCTTTTCGCGATGTGCTATCCGATCTTCATTGCCTACCTCGTGGATCAAGGCCTGAACGGCAAAGGATGGAAAACACAAGGCGGACTGTTTGTTTTATCTTTGGTCACGGTTGCGGCCGTTAGTGCAGCGCTAGGCTATTTCAGCCAGGGTAATACCGTGACAGCCGGTTTTGGACAATACTCGTTGGATCTGGCCGCACCTTTTTGCGGCGGCACGCTGACCCCGTGTCCGTTCAACAGGGCCCAGTTAAACGGCGAAAGCTTTACCTACTTCGGCGCCGGTGCATTAACGATTATTCTGGTCGGAATTGCCGTACGTGCCCGCTCATTCATTTCGGCGATCAGGCGTTATCCGGCATTGATTGTCTTGATGGCCTTGTTTCTTCTCTATGCCATCTCTCCTACGGTTCGCTGGGGCGCGCAGGTCGCCGTCCCCGAGCTGTACAGAATACCGGCGTCGCTTGAAGTCCTGACGGGTACCTTTCGTGTCAGCGCACGCTTCTTCTGGCCAGTTGCCTATTTGATTATCTTCGGAGCAATGGCGGCGGTATTCCGCAGTTATCCGTTGCTGGCAACTGCTGTAATGATAGTTGCGCTACCGTTGCAATGGATAGATACGAGTGACATGCGCTCCAACGTGAGAAGCCTGGTTTCGGCGCCAGCTGGCGACGACTTGTCGAAATGGGATGTCCTGCTAAAAGGCGTACGCTCCATTCACCTGTATCCGGCTTACAGCTGCGGCGCTGCGTCAGATCACGACTATGTGTTCGCACAGCGCATCGCGGCCCGATACCATAAGCCTCTCGATACGGGTCATGTCGCGCGACTGAAAGAAGACTGCGAAGCCAACGATAGGGAATTCGACGGAGCGCTCGCCGCCGATGCTTTGTATCTGCTTCCAGTGAGACAATTGGAATCCCTGCGACTGAACCTGCCCGCCGGGTTTCGCAAGGCCGCAAGCCTTGGCGAATGCGCGGAGACTGCGCACTTTATTGCGTGCAGACCAGGCACCGATTCCGCATACTGGTCTGGCAAACAAATAGTGACACGACCCATCTCCGGCTTGCCGTACGGCTCGGCACACTGGGAGGGGGCGCAGTTGCCAGGCATAACCGGCCAGGTCTCGGGCAACCACCGTCTGGCGAATGCCACCGACGCCCCGGGATTTCTTACATTCGGACCCTATGCAAGGCTTGCACCCGGTGCCTATCAATTCAAACTAGTTTACGATAGCGCCGAAGCTTCTACCGCCGAGGTGGGGTGGTGGGATCTCGTCCTGATGGACGATAACGCCAAATCAATACCTGTAATCCGTGATGAGTTACCGGGTTCGGCCGGAATGGAAAAAGAGATATCAGGTAATTTCAATGTCGAAGGTACCGCTCACAAAGTTGAAATTCGTACGTATTCCAATGGTGGACATGCGCTGCGCGTTCATCGGCTGACCATTACCCGCCAATCCCCGAATTCTCCGAATATAAGAATAAATGAATGATTAACAAACCTTTAGTCAGTCTCGTCGTCCCGCTCTACAACGAAGAACGGTATGCCTACGACAATCTGCATGCAATTCTCGCTGGCGCCGAAACTTCGTGGGCTGACATTGAACTGATCGCCGTTGATGATGGCTCCCGTGACATGACGGTCAAGGAAGTCGAACGCGCGGCTGCACGGGATCCGCGCATTTCCGTCATTGCCTTCACGCGCAATTTCGGCAAGGAGGCTGCGATTCACGCCGGGCTGGAACAGGCCAAAGGGGAAGTCGCCATCGTGCTTGATTCGGATCTTCAACATCCTCCGGCACTGATTCCGCAAATGCTCGAACTGTGGCGTGGCGGTGCCTTCGTGGTCGAGGCGGTAAAAAGCCACCGCGGGGTGGAAACATTTTCCGGAAAATTGTTCGCCCGGACATTCTATTTTCTCTTCCGCCATCTCGCCGGCCTTGACCTTGCCGGACAGTCCGACTTCAAGCTCCTCGATCGCCAGGTGATCGACACCTACCTGGCCTTCCCTGAACGGCACAGGTTTTTCCGCGGCTTGATTGGATGGGCGAGGTTCCCGAGCGCTCAGATTCCATTTTCGGTACCCGAACGCGCAGGCGGCACGAGCCAGTGGAACAAGCTGAAGCTGATCCGCTACGCGATCAACAATCTGACCCATTTTTCCAGCTTGCCATTGCGGCTGGTCACCTACATAGGCATGGGCACCTTATCCATAGGAGCGGTAGTAGGCATTGTGAGTCTGGTGCAGAAGTTTCGCGGTGCGGCGATAGACGGCTTCACCACGGTCAATCTGCTGATTATTCTCATGGGCGGGGCGATCCTGCTGGGGCTTGGCATCGTCGGCCATTATCTGGCCCTTATCTATGATGAAATCAAGGGCAGGCCAAACTATCTCATCAGGCCCTGGAAAAAGGATTCCATCAATGAATGAGCCGCTGATCGCTTTCTTTGCGGTGCTTTGCAACGTAACGGCACAGCTGAGCATGAAGTACTCCAGCCATGAAACCTTGGCGAACAAGTGGAGTTACCTGACGTCTCCATGGCTCTTGCTGGCCGTGGTCCTTTATGGTCTCAGCTTCTTGCTGACGATACGGGTATTCGCAGTAAATCCATTAAGCGTGGCATCGCCGACGATGGCCGGCGCCACCTTCTTTCTGATTGCAACCAGCAGTACGCTGCTCTTCGGGGAAAGCTTCGGCCTGCAGAAGGCCGCAGGCATCGTGCTGATCTTTGCAGGAATATTTTTCCTCACCCGGTCCCAGTAGCATCGTTCCAATGTTCCTGCGTCCAGCTTGGCTAGAGTTGTGGGGTTGGGGCTCTTTTGCAGGTTTGCATATGGCATATTGCATAAGCAACGCAACGCAGATTGGTCAAGGCCGTTCCTGATCGGCTCCGCTACCGGGAGCCCCTTTCGCAGGCAACCATCGCCCCGGCATCCGGACGGTTGATCATCAAAAGCAAAACGCCATGTCCTGAAACCAAGCAGGAACATGGCGTTTTCGATGGCAATCAGTGGTCACTTGCGCTGGCTGCCATGCTGGTCTTCAAGCCCGCGGCCCGTCCTGTGCTGCAATTCATCGATACGCTCCGACGCTTCCGCCTTGGTGAGATCGTCGTCGACTGTTTCATTGGCTTGTTCCGCCAGAGTCTTCAGATAGGATTTCTGCGCTCCGGTCATCGGTTCGTCGCCCGTGGTCCAATTCTTCGGATCCTTGAGCATGTTGCTGTCTTGAGCGTTGTCTTGGGTTTGCTTGTCCATTGCTTTCTCCATTTAAGAGGCAGATAGATGCGATTTCGTTTTGCCAGGCTGTAATGCCATCTGGCTAACGAGTATCCGTCCCTTAAAGACTGTATAAAAATACAGTAGTTCCGGTGCCCTTGTCTGTTTTGTCGGTTTTGTTCATTCGCAGATAGCCGGGATTGATTACGAAAGATCGTTGAGAGCGCTGCGTTATTCGCCGCAGGCGGGCGATGCGTGGAGCTTGCCAAGGCCAGCGGCACGGGGAATGAGAGTCGTTTGGGAGGGGATGCCGGCATGACATCCTATAATGTCAGTCGGCAATGCGCATCTGCACATTCAAGCCATTCAATCTTCAGGATTCAGGGCTCAGGATTTACACAAGGAAAGCTTCATGAAACAGCAAGGCTGGACCATTATCCAGACAATGATTGTCCTGCTCATCGCGGGCCTGGTCGGTGCGTATGCGGTCAATTACCTGATCGACAAGCGGTGCGAAGCCGATCCGTCGCGTTCCGTCTGCAGTCAAGGCGAGCAGCGCTGAGCCGCATGCAGCCGGAAAGAATCGAGGGAGTTTCCGGCTGCATCGCCTATCTGCTTCAATGCTCCCGAGGTAATTCTTCCCGACGCATCACGTGATGGGCAGCCTCCACGTGTTTTTTCTCCTTTCCCAGCAGGCGCTTGAGCAGGTGTTCAAGATCATCGATATAGGTGTACACCGCCGGCACCACCAGCAGGCTCAGTAAGGTGGAAGTGATCAGTCCCCCGATCACCGCGGTAGCCATCGGCGAGCGGAAGCTGGGGTCGGCGCCCCAGCCCATGGCCAGCGGCAGCATGCCGGCACCCATGGCGATCGTCGTCATCACGATGGGCCGGCTGCGCTTGTGGCAGGCATCGACCAGCGCCTCGAAGCGGCTCATGCCTGCCTGGCGCGCGAGGATCGCATAGTCCACCAGCAGGATCGAGTTCTTGGTCACGATGCCCATCAGCATGATCAGGCCGATCATCGACGGCATCGAAAGCGCCTTGCCGGTCAACAGCAGCGCAACGAAGGCGCCGCCGATCGACAACGGCAATGCCGCAAGGATCGTCACCGGTTGCATGAAATCCTTGAACAGCAGCACCAGCACGCCATAGATGCACAGCACCCCGATCAGCATGGCGAGGCCGAAGCTGGCGAACAGCGCCTGCATCTCCTGGGCGTCGCCCAGTTCAGCGATCTTCACCGAGGGCGGCAGGCTTTTCATCGAGGGCAGGGCGCGCGCTTCGGCGTTGAGCTCGCCGAGCGCGCGGCCGCCGAGTTCGACTTCCAGGATCACGTTGCGGCTGCGGTTGAGGCGGTCGATCTGCGCCGGGCCGCTGTCGATGCCGACGTCGGCGACGTTGTCGAGCATGACCGGCCCCTGCCGTCCGGGCACGGTCAGGCGCTCGATGGAGGCGAGGTCGGCGCGCACCGTGTCCGGCAGCTTCACGCGGATCGGCACCTGGCGCTCGGACAGGTTGAGCTTGGGCAGCGCGATGTCGTAGTCGCCGGCGGTGGCCACGCGCACGGTCTCGCCGATGCTCGCCGCCGTCACGCCGAGGTCGGCCGCCCTGGCGAAGTCGGGGCGGACAATGATTTCCGGCCGCACTAGCGACGCGCTAGAACTGACGTTGCCTATGCCTTGCAGGGTGCGCAGCTCGCGTTCCACCTTCTGCGCCGACTGCAGCAGTGCTACCGGATCGTCGCTGCGCAGTACCAGCTGCATCTTGACGCCAGTGTCGGGCGGGCCGACATTGAAGCGCGCTCCTGGAATCTCGGCGAGCCTCTGCCGGATCTGGTTCTCGATCTCCTGCAGCGATTCGTCGCGCTCGGTGCGATGGGTGGTGGTGAGCGTCAGCACCGCGCGCCGCGCTTCGGCGGTGGCGCCGGGCACGAAGGCATCGCCGCTGGAGCCGCCGCCGATCGAGCTGAACACGCTTTCTATGCCCTTGACCTGCATGGCCGCCAGCCTGGCCTGTTCCGCGACGAGGCGGGTTTCCGCGAGCGCGCTGCCGGGCGGCAGTTCGATATTGATCTGGGTCTGGCTGCGGTCCGCCGACGGCACGAAGCCGGTCGGCAGCAGCGTCACCAGCGCCAGCGAAGCGACGAAGAACACGCCGGAGGCGATCGCCGTGAACAGCCTGTGGCGCAGGCACCATTGCATGGTGGCGAGATACTTGCGCATGATCCAGCCGTCCTGCACCGGCTCGGCATGTTTGGCCGGCTTGAGCAGGTAGGCCGCCATCATGGGCGTGAGCAGGCGTGCCACCACCAGCGAGGCGAGGATGGCGATCACCGCCGTCCAGCCGAACTGCTTGAAGAACAGTCCCGGGATGCCGCCCATGAACGCCGTCGGCAGGAACACGGCAACCAGCGCGAAGGTGGTGGCGATGACCGCCATCCCGATCTCGTCGGCCGCTTCCATCGCGGCCTGCATCGGCGTCTTGCCCATCTGCAGATGGCGCGCGATGTTCTCGATTTCCACAATGGCGTCATCGACCAGCACGCCGACCACCAGCGCCAGCGCCAGCAGCGTCACGGTATTGAGCGTATAGCCGAAATAGGACAGGCCGAGGAAGGTCGGGATCACCGATAGCGGCAGCGCGGCGGCGGCTACCAGCGTGGCGCGCCAGTCGCGCAGGAACCACCAGACCACCAGGATCGCCAGCAGCGCGCCTTCATAGAGCAGGTGCATCGAGCCGTCGAAGTTCTCCTCCACCGGCTGGGCGTTGTCGATCACCTGTTTCAGCGCAATGTTGGGATGGGCCTGCTGCAGTTCGGCGATCGCGGCCTGCGCATTGCGGGCCACCGTCAGTTCGCTGGCGCCCTTGGTGCGGAAGATTTCGAAGGCCACCACCTTGCGCCCATCCTGGGTGGCTTCCGAACGCTGCTCGGCGACGGTGTCGGTGACGGTGCCGACTTCGCTCAGGCGCACATGCCGGCCATCGGCCAGCGGTATTTCCATCGCGCCCAATTCCTGCGCGGTCTTGACCGTGGCGATGGTGCGCACCGCCTGTTCGGCGCCGCCGACATCGCCGCGCCCGCCGGGCGCTTCCTGCTGCACCAGGCGGATCTGGCGGGAGACATCGACCGCCGAAACGCCGAGCGCGCTCATGCGTCCCGGATCGAGCTCGATGCGGATTTCGCGGGTCACGCCGCCGATGCGCTTGACCGCACCCACGCCCTGTACCGCCAGCACGCGCTTGGTCACGGTATTGTCGACGAACCAGCTCAGCT
Source organism: Noviherbaspirillum album (assembly GCF_035916955.1). Taxonomy (NCBI): domain Bacteria; kingdom Pseudomonadati; phylum Pseudomonadota; class Betaproteobacteria; order Burkholderiales; family Oxalobacteraceae; genus Noviherbaspirillum; species Noviherbaspirillum album. The sequence goes on from NZ_JAWIIV010000003.1 coordinate 271,561, forward strand.
CCTGCATGTCGAGCTGGCTGTTGGAGCCGGGAGTGGCATTGACGACGAAAGTCAGCACCGCCCGGCCCGAGGTCGGGTTCTTGGAAATGGTCGGGTCGCGCAGCTCGCTCGGCAGGTCAGCCCGCACGCGGGTCACGGCGTCGCGCACATCATTGACCGCGTCCGAGATCTGCTTCTCCAGGATGAATTCCACGGTCAGCTGCACTTCGCCGTCGAGCACCTTGGTGTAGATGTTCTTGATACCCTGCACCGAGGCGATGGAATCCTCGATCTTGCGCGCGACTTCGGTCTCGAGCTGGGCGGGAGCCGCGCCGGGCAGGGCCGCGTTGACGATGACGATCGGCAGCTCGATATCGGGGAAGTCCTGCACCGGGCTGGCGCGGTAGGCCAGCAGGCCGGCCAGCGTCAGCAGCGTGAACAGCATGATCGCCGGTATCGGATTCCTGATGGAAAGGGCGGAAAAATTCACGGGCTGTCCTTATTTCGAAGCCGGATTGACGACCTTCACCAGGTCGCCGTCGTTCAGGAATCCGGCGCCATTGCCCACCAGCACGGCATCGGCGGCGATACCGTCGACGATCTCGATGCTGTCGGGAAGCCGCCGTCCGGTCTGCACCTTGATCTGGCTGACGCGATTGTCCTGGTTGACACGGAATACGTAGCTGAAGCCGTCGCGCACCACCACCGACTGCTGCGGCACGGTCAAGGCCTTCGTACTGCCGAGATCGAATTCGCCGCGGGCGAACATGCCCGCCTTCGGCGGAGCGGCCTCCTCCGACACCGTGGGCAGATCGACATACACCAGCGCAATGCGCGTCTGCGGATCGACGGTGGGCGCGAACTTGCGCACGCTGCCCTTGATCTGCGTGCCGTTGGCCGCGGTGACCAGCGCCCTGGTACCTGTCCGCAGGCGTCCGAGTTCGGAAGACGTGACTTCCGCCCGCCACTCCAGCCGCCCCTGGCGGATCAGCCGGAACAGTTCTGTTCCGGCGGGGACCACCGCGCCGACCGTCGCGCTGCGCGACGAGATCACGCCGTCGTCGGGCGCCAGCAGGCGGGTCTGCTTCAGCCGCAATTCCTGCGCGGCGAGCGTTGCCCTGGCGGCTTCGACCCTGGCTTTCGCCGTCTGCTCGGTAGTCAGGTACTGGTTGATCTGCTGCGTGCTCAATGCGCCGGTTTCGGTAAGCGTGCGCGCCCGCGCCGCGTTGGCGGCGGCGTCGGCTGCGTTCGCCTGCGCTTCCAGCAGGGCGGCGCGCGCCTGGGCCACATCGGCCTTGCCGGTTTCCTCGGCGAAGGTGGCTAGTACCTGGCCGGCCTTGACCCGGTCGCCGACATTGACGCGGACATCGGTCAGGCGCAAACCGTTGGATTCGCTGCCCACGATGGCCTCCTGCCAGGCGGCGATATTGCCGTTGGCGACCAGCTTCAACGGCGCGTCGATCTGCTCGGGTTTCACCGTGGTGACCGTCAATGCCGCCTTGGGCGGCGCGGCGGCGGTCTTGCCTTCGGTCTGGCCGCGCTTGTCCGACAGCAGGGAAACGGCGGTGATGACGATGACGGCGAGCGTGGCCACGGCAATCAGGGCCAGCGTGATGGGTTTGAGTTTGGGTCTTTTCATCGGAAATGATGTCGTTTGCTATCGTCGTTCTTGAATGTTCAAGGCGCGGTCAAGGCCCAGTGCGGGCCGTTGCCGCCTGCGCGGATTCCGCGCTCCAGCCGCCGCCGGCGGCGCGGTACAGGGAGATCCATGCCGCGATGCGCTCCTGCTGCAGGGCGGCCAGCGCGAGCTCGGCTGCCAGCCGCGTGCGTCTCGATTCCTCCAGTTCCACCAGGCTGGCAAGGCCGCCCTTGTAGCGGGCTTCGGTGGCATTGAAGGAGGTCCGGAAGCCTTCGGCGGCGGTGCGCGCATCATCGCTGCGCGACGCCGTGCTCTGCAGCCGTACCAGCGCCTCCTCGACTTCGCGCACCGCCTGCCTGACCCGGACGCGGTAACGGACCACTGCATCGTCATACCGAGCCTGCGCGGCTTCGATGTTGGCGGTGCGCCTGCCGCCGTCGAACAGCGGAAGGGCCAGAGTCAGCGGACCGACCGACCATGTGCTCAGGTCGGTCTCGACGCCGCCGGTGCGAAAGCGGATGGCGCTGACCGATCCGCTCAGGCTCAGGCGCGGAAAGCGCTGCGCCAGCGCGGCGCCGGCTTCGGCGCTGGCGGCGGCAACTTCGCGTTCGGCATCGAACACGTCCGGGCGCTGCGCGAGTACTGCAGCCGGCAGGCGGTCGATGGCCAGCGCAAGCGTGTCCGGCAGGCGCGAAGGCGCCGCCAGGCGCTGGCGCAGGTCGGATTCCGGCAAGGCCGTCAGCGCGGTGAGAGCCTTGACGTCGATCTCGCATTGCGCCTGCTGCTGGGTGGCGCGGTTGCTGCCCTCGGCCGCGCTGGCGCGGGCGAGCGCGGCGTTGGCGGGCGATTGAAAACCGGCGTCCATCGCAAGCTGCGTCAGTCTTGCCGTCTCCGCCCGGGACTGCGCATCCGAGCGGGTGATGGCGAGCATGAGTTCGCAGGTCCGCAGCTGGTAATACAGGTTGGCGGTTTCGGCGGCCACCGAGACGCGGGCTTCATGCCAGGCTGCCTGCGCGCCTTCGAGACGTGCCTCCGCCGCATTGCGGGTGGCGGCATTGGCGCCGAACACGTCGATTTCCCATGCGGTCTGCAGGCCGGCCTGCAGTGCCGCGCCGGTGGGCGTCGGCGGTTGGGAACGGGCCCGGGTTGCGCTCAGCGCGCCGTCCACTGTCGGCAGCAGGGCGGCACCGGCAGCGACCCGGGCGGCGCGTGCCTGGCCGATGCGCGAAGACGCCGCGGAAATCGTCGGGCTGGCCCGCTGCGCCGCTTCCAGGAGCTGGGGCAGCAGCGGGTCCTCGGTCTGCTTCCACCAGTCTGCGAGGCCGGCCAGCGTGCCGCCGTGCGGCAAGGCGGCGTTCCAGCCGGAAGGGCTCATGGCGTCGACGCGCGCCGGCGGCGCCTGCACGGCGCAGGCGGCGAGCATTACGGTAAGGGAAGCGGGAACAATGATCCTGTGAATCTTCATTGGGTCCATTCGATGGATAGGCGCACGCGCCGCGACGCCGGGCAAGCCCGTGTTGTCGGACGGCGGAAACCGGGTACGAAAATGGGCGCAAAACATCGCCATGTTAGCGGACATGCCGACCAGCCGCCATGGACACCCGGGCCGGCCGGATCAGCCGCGGGCATGCCGTTGCACGATGCGCAAGTACCAGAGCAGGCCCGCAGCGACCAGCGCGAGACTGGCACTGTTGCCGAGCCAGAAACCAGCGGCTCCTTGCAGGAATTGCGGGCTGATGCCGAAGGGGTCGAGTCCGAGGATGTAGCCGCCGCCCAGCCCGATGCCCCACAAGGCGACCGCATAGATCAAGGTCGGCACGATGGCGACCTTGTAGGCGCGCAGCACGAAGGCGGTCGTCACCTGCACCGAATCGAAAAGCTGGTAGAAGGCGATGAAGAAAAACAGCGGCAGCGCCGCGGCAATCACTGTCGGGTCGGGGGTATAAGCGCGCGCGATCAGGTCGCGCAGAACCCAGACGATCGCGCCGATGGTGACCGAGAGGATGGCCGACAGCCGGATGCCGGCATAGCCGATGCGGCGCGCCGCCTCCGGATCGCGGGCGCCGATGGCTTGCGCGACCAGCGTGCCGGTGGCATTGGCGATTGACAGCGGCACCATGTACAGCACGGTGGCGAAATTGGCGGTGATCTGGTGCCCCGCGACCGCGGTCGCGCCGAGACGGGCAATGAACAGCGCCATGAAAGTGAAGGCCGTCACCTCGATCAGGTAGCTCATCCCCATTGGAATCCCCAGCCTGAGCAGTTCGCGCTGGGCCGTCCAGCGAGGTAGCACCAGCCCGGTGCCGAAGAGTCCGTAATGCCGGTAGGTCGGTCCGAAGCGAACGATTGCCGCGCCGCACAGGAACATCATCCACGATACAGTCGCCGTCGCCACCGCGCAGCCCGGACCGCCCATTTCCGGTATGCCGAAGCCGCCGAAAATGAACAGCGCATTGGCAGGCACTTTCAGCGCCAGGCCTGCCACCTGCAGGGCCATGACCATCTTTGGCCGCCCGATCGCGGTATTGAGCGAGGAATACAGGCGAAAGCCCATGGTGGCGGGCAGGGCAAAGACCAGTGCCTGCAGGTATAGCGTGGCTTTTTCGCTGAGCTCCGGAGTGGCATGCGCCAGCGACATCAGCGGCTGCGGAAACAGCAGGGCGATGCTGCCGAGAATGGCCAGGAACAGCGCCAGCCATGCACCCTGTTTCATCTGGTAGCCGATCTGTTCGTGGCGGCCTGCGCCGAACAGTTGGCCGATCACCGGCGAAATGGCGGCCAGCACGCCATTGAGGCCGACGAAAATGCTGACATAGACCGAGGCGCCGATGGCCAGCGCGGCGAGATCCAGCGCGGAATAGCGGGATGTCATTGCCGTATCGATCACACCGTTGGCGATCACCGCCAGCTGTCCTACCAGCAGCGGCCATGCCAGCGAAGCGATGCGGCGGGTATGGAGTTGAGGCCTAAGTATGTTCAATTCATCCTTCGCAACAGGCGGTAACGCTCATTGCGGTCAGCCGGGCGCCGGCCTTCCCACATGACGCGCCATTGCGCGCCGCCGTAGCGCACCGTCTTGACGTTGTCCCTGCCGCGGTGACTGTCCTGGAGCAGAAGAAACTCGCACTTGGCATCCCGGAAGCGGGAAAAGGGCACGCCGCCGAAATAGGCGAAGGAGCTGCGCTGCGCCGGGCCGACATTGGTGTCGACGCAGTAATCGCCCTGGGGCAGGTTCTGAGCGAGCTGCCTGGCCACGCCGGAATAGCTTTTTCCATAATTGATCCATGGCAACCACAGTGTCATCAGCAGCAGCCAGCACAGGATGACACCTCCCGATGACAGGACGACCGCCCTCCACAGCACCGATGGCCGGCGCGATACGCGCCAATGCAATACGAAAAACCAGCCTATCGTGGTGACCGCTGCCACCACGAAGGCAATCACGCTAAATTCGGGCTTGAACCCCGGCGCCAGCTTGAACGCATTTTTCGCAAGTTGGGCCGGCCAGCCTGTCTGCTTGGCAATCCAGCCCAGCCAGATAAAAGCGGCGCAGGTTGTCAGCGTCATGACCGAAAACCAATCGACCGCATTAATCGCGCCGCGTTTCATGGTCGGCAGGCCGAATGCGGCAAGAATGGCCAGCGGCGGCAGCATCGGAAGCAGCACGCCTTCATCGGTACGCGTGTGGAACAGCGCCAGCAGCAGGAATGCAAGGAAGAAAGTCAGGGGTATGGTGATGTGGGGTGCCTGATACTGGCGCCGCCATGCATACACCGCCCAGGCGGCGAAAGGCCAGGCCGGCCATGCGAACCAGATGACGTTCTTGAAGAAATACCGCAGTGACTGATAGGAAGGCAGGCCGATCTGGCGGTAATTCCAGAGCATCCAGGCATCGAACGGGGAACTGTTGAACGGCCGCGTATAGCTGCTGACCACCAGCCAGGGGCTGGCCACCAGCAGCGCCACCGGCAGCGTGATGGCAGCCAGCCGCCAGACGATGGGATGGTCGCGGAACGAGGCCAGAGTCAGCAGGCCGAGCCAGATGGCAAGCGGCACCACCCAGCCGCGCGACAGGACCAGCAGGCCCAGTGTCAAGCCGAGGAAGGCAGCGGTGCGGATCGAGCATGATTCGAACAGCCGGGTCGCCGCATACAGCGACACCGCCACCATCGATACCTGCAGGGCTTCGGTGCTGGTGCTGTGACTGTGCAGCAGCAAGCCAAGGCATCCCAGGAAAATCAGCAACGCGCCATCGGCCAGCGTGCGTCCATAGTCGCTCGGTTCAGGCTGCCCGCCGAACGCCAGGCGCAGCGGCTGAGCCTCGGGTCGCCGGCCCAGCAGGTAGGTGCTGTACCAAACGGACAGAGAGCCGGCCAGGAAGAAAGCGCCGGTGGCAATGCGCGTAGCCAGCGGGTCGCCGGTCAGCCAGCCGAACAGCTTGATGCAGATGGCGCCGATCCAGTAAGCCAGCGGCCCTTTCTCGGGAGCAGGCAGACCGACGATGTGCGGCCACAGCCAGTCTTCCAGCGTGCCGTTGGCCATGGTCCACATGACGCCGAAGCTCGCCGCGTCATCGGTTTTCCAAGGGTCGCGTCCGATCAGGCCGGGGACGATATAGAGAAGACACAAGCCAAACAGGGCCCAGCGGGGAAGTGCATTGGTAGCGGCGGCGGGAAGTCTGACTGGCTTCATGTAGGAAACAGGATTTTATTGTCGCGTCTGATTGCAGGAAAATTGCTGCCACGAATGCTTGCCATGGTCGACAAGCTTGCCGGCACCGGACGCTATTATCGAAGTCGCCGTAATTGTGCCGTAAAAGGGTGGGCGATGCTGCCGGCAAAATAAAAAAGGCAGCCGAAGCTGCCTTTTTGCGGTGCAAGCGAAAATTAGCCGCCTGCTGCCTGAGTCTTGGAACCGCGGGTGCCGAACTTCTGGCGGAATTTCTCCACGCGGCCGGCGGTGTCGACGATCTTGTGCTTGCCGGTATAGAACGGGTGCGAATCAGCCGTGACTTCGAGTTTCACCAGCGGGTAGTCCTTGCCGTCCAGGGAGATTTTTTCCTTGGTCTGGATGGTGGAGCGGATGATGAATTTGGTGTCGCTGGACATGTCCAGGAAGACGACTTCGCGGTAATCCGGGTGGATATTCTCTTTCATGCTTTTCCTCTGTGGTTTCGGTAGCCAATCGGCACTTCGTCGGTCTTCTTGCTTCTTGACCCGATTGCCGGTCACTTGCCTGGGGTGAAAAACCGGTGATTATACAAGCAAACTTGTTTGCGCCGGAAGCCGCCCGTTCATTTCAGGGAAGTTGTTTTGAAAGCAATATCATTGTTGTAATGTTGCCAATTCCTGACTAGCCTTTCAGTTTTTTGAATGGAGGCTTGGCAATGGTCTGGCAATACAGTCAACGTACCGGGCAGCTTCGCCGGAAAGACGGAGTGTGGGCGCGCGGCTATTCCGGCAAGGGTCCTGGGGATACCGCAAGGCTCGCGATCTTCTTCTTTTTGTTCGTTTCCGGCCACGCCATGTCGTCACCGGCAGCACCTGATGCCGCGACGCTGCTCGCCGAAATTCGCGACATAGGCCCACTGCAAGTCATTGGTCGATTGAATGCCCAGCCGAACCCGAATGCCTGGGATGGAGTCATGCGCCGGATACGATCCGGCCAGGCTGACTGGCTCGACGTCGCCGCAGGACTGGCGCAGGAGGCCGATGCCGGCTCCGCCTCCGACCTCAAGATATCGTTGGCCCATGCGCTGTTGAAGAACCCGGAAGGCGTCCTCAAACTGGCAGGGAGCCAAGTATTTCTAAGCATCGATGAGATTTGCGGTGCGCCGTTCATCGAACCGACGAGCCGCTTTCTGCGGCATTACCTGGAGCAGGCGAAACGGGCAGTAGGACAGGTGCGCGATCCCCAGTTGAAACCACGGCAAGCGGCATGTCTCTCACGGATTAACGATGCGGAAAGACAATTGCGCTCGACATCGAAGGCCGGCAGATAAGAGCTGACATCAGATCAAAAAGTAAAAGACGCATGCCATGCATGCGTCTTTCTTGTCTTCATTGCGCCCGAACGCAAAAGCATGTCGGGCGAAGGGCCGATCAGCTGCCGCCGCGGCGCATCATGTCGAAGAACTCCAAGTTGTTCTTGGTGGACTTCATCTTGTCGAGGATGAATTCCATCGCCTCGATTTCGTCCATGCCGTACAGCAGCTTGCGCAGCACCCAGATCTTCTGCAGCTGGTCCGGCTTGATCAGCAGTTCCTCGCGACGGGTACCCGACTTGTTCAGGTTGATTGAAGGATAGACGCGCTTCTCCGCCAGGCGGCGTTCGAGGTGGACTTCCATGTTGCCGGTGCCCTTGAATTCCTCGTAAATCACGTCGTCCATGCGGCTGCCGGTTTCGATCAGGGCGGTTGCGATGATGGTCAGCGAGCCGCCTTCCTCGACATTGCGGGCCGCGCCGAAAAAGCGCTTCGGACGCTGCAGCGCGTTGGCGTCGACGCCGCCGGTCAGCACCTTGCCGGAAGCCGGGATTACGGTGTTGTATGCGCGGGCCAGGCGGGTGATCGAGTCGAGCAGGATGACCACGTCGCGCTTCATCTCGACCAGGCGCTTTGCCTTCTCCAGCACCATTTCGGCAACCTGCACGTGGCGGGTTGCCGGTTCGTCGAAGGTGGAGGCGACCACTTCGCCGCGCACGGAGCGCTGCATCTCGGTAACTTCCTCTGGGCGTTCGTCGATCAGCAGCACGATCAGCGCGGTATCCGGATGATTGGTCGTGATTGCATGCGCGATATGCTGCAGCATCACGGACTTGCCGGATTTCGGCGATGCCACCAGCAGGCCGCGCTGGCCGCGGCCGATCGGCGCGATCATGTCGATGATGCGGCCGGTAATGTTTTCTTCGCCGCGCATTTCGCGTTCGAGATGCAGCAGCTTGTTTGGATGCAGCGGCGTCAGGTTTTCGAACAGGATGCGGTGCTTCGAGGCTTCCGGCGGTTCGCCGTTGACCTTGTCCACCTTCACCAATGCAAAATAGCGCTCACCGTCCTTCGGAGTGCGAACTTCGCCTTCGATCGAGTCGCCGGTGTGCAGGTTGAAGCGGCGGATTTGCGAAGGGGAAATATAGATGTCGTCGGTCGACGCCATGTAGCTCGCATCGGGCGAGCGCAGGAAGCCGAAGCCGTCCGGCAGCACTTCGAGGGCGCCGTCGCCGAAGATCTGCTCGCCGGACTTGGCGCGCTTCTTCAGGATGGCAAACATCAGTTCCTGCTTGCGCAGGCGGGCGGCGTTGTCGATTTCGAGACCGATGGCCATGTCCAGCAGAGCCGAGACGTGGAGCGCCTTGAGTTCAGATAAATGCATAGTGGGTATCCCGGGATGGGAGATCAAAGGTGGGGGAGGGAACTGCGAGGATGTTTACTTGTTAATATAAAAGCGAATGCAATCGACGCAAAGCGGAGCGGCGGTACGAACGCACCGCCGCATAACGATCAGATGTTGCTGTCGATGAACGAAGTCAGCTGGCCTTTTGCCATGGCGCCAACTTTCTGGGCTGCCGGTGCGCCGTTCTTGAACAGGATGAGAGTCGGGATGCCGCGGATACCGAACTGTGCCGGAACAGCCTGGTTGGCGTCAACATCCATTTTCGCGATTTGTATCTTGCCGTCGTATTCCTTGGCGACTTCTTCCAGGATCGGGGCGATCATCTTGCAAGGGCCGCACCATTCCGCCCAGAAATCGACGAGAACGGGCTTGTCGGACTTGAGTACGTCCGAATCGAAAGATGCATCGGTAATGTATTTGATATTTTCGCTCATGGTTTCCTCGGAAGAGGTTCAAAGGTTTGAATCAGACAGACGCCTGCAGCTGATTGTTCTTGCCCGATCCCGTTGACTACGATGTCCGGAATTGCAATAAGCAAGTGGAGACGTCATTGCATGATTTCAAGCCGATGAAGGCGGCGCAAGACGTAGTGCGGCGGGAAGTTGGGTAAATCATAACCGATTTTCGCTAAAAGTGTAGGCACGGTCTTTTTTCTCCCGGACATGCGGGGGCAGGCATTTTTGTCGCATGCCGGCAAAGGGCGCCGTGCCATGCCCTGCCAATGGAGCAATACTGCATTTGCACTGTCTATATGACTGTCTTTGAATTACGACTGGCCCGAACGTTCCATGCCCATCATGCTCTATCCGCCCTTGCCTGTTCCACCCTCCAGCGACTGCTGGAGCCGGATCGCATCCGCATTGGTGGAACATGACATCGTTCGCAACGCGGGCCATGCCGGGGAGGGAGCCGGGCAGCTCTCCGGCATAAGGGTGGTGGTGCCCCGCCCCGAGCATGCGCAAATGCTCAAGGCGGCGCTTGCCGCGCACCTGGGGCGCAGCTTCATTGCGCCGCGCATTACCACACCGGACGCGTGGCTGGCGCAGTCGTTGCAGCCGTCATTCGGGGGCGGCCGAAGACAGGCTGGCCCGTCAACCATGCGGATCGAGCGCCTGATGGCGCTGTATGCGCAAATGCGCGCCCATCCATGGTTGAAAAAGCTCTTTCACGCGAAGCGCAATACCGACCTGCTGCCCGTCGCACATTCCCTGCTCAACCTGTGCGACGAGTTGAGCGAAGCCATGCTGCCGTTGATGCGGGTCGATGCGGATGCCGCTGCCACCCAATGGCGGACGGTGCTGCAGCAGTTGCCCCTGCCTGCGCAAGGCATTCTTTCCGATGAGGCGCGGCTGGTCTGGACGCTCTGGCAGGGTCAGTTCGACGGCGACGATCCAGCAGCGATCCGCCTGGCCCGACTGAGACGCCTCGCAGCCGCAGCCGACGCGCCGCTGGTCTGGATCGGCAACGGCCAGCCACAGCCTTTGCACGACGCATTTCTCGAGGCTTATGCCCGGCGCTGTCCGGTCTTGTCCGTCGTGCCCGAATGGCAGCCGCGATCGCTTGCCTCCGCATACGCCGCGGCCTGGCCGGAAGTGCTCGACGAAAATGAAGGCGAGCACGGTGCCGCAACAGCCAGTGCCGACGCCAATGCCGGAATGGATCCTTCCGCCGCCGTGTTCCTGCATGCCGCGCGAAGCCTCGAAGACGAGGCGCAGCATGCGGCACAGACCGTGCTCAAGTGGCTGAGCGAAGGCAGGAAGCGGATCGCAGTCATCGCACAGGACCCGGCGGCGGCACGGAGGCTGCGGGCGCTGCTGGCACGGGCGGGAATCGTCGTTGCCGATCAGACTGAACGAAAATTGTCCGCCACCCGCCCGGCGGCGATGCTCGCGGCGTTGCTGGATGTGGTGGCCACCCGTGCCGGCACGCCGGCCTTGCTTGACCTGCTCAAGTGCCCGGGCTTGTGCGAAGACTTGCCCGGCAAGGCCGAGTGCGTGATGCAGATAGAGCTCGCCCTCCGGCGCGCCAACGTGCCGGGAGGCTGGAACCCGGTGCTCGCTGCGGTGGCCAGGGAGTCCGGCGCGCCCGGAGCCCGCATGTTGCTCTTGCGTATCGCCGGCCAGGCCTGGCGGTTCTCAGGCCGGAAATCCCTGAACGGATGGGCGCGGCTGACGGAGAGCGCGCTGCGCGAACTCGGCCTGCGCGGCGGAATGGAAGCCGCGCAGGCTCTGGAGGCCCGGAAAGCAGGGAGAGCCGACGGGCAGTTGCTGGCGCTGCTCGACGGACTTGCGTACCAAGGCGGAAGCGACCGGACCAAGTTCGGGTTTGCGGAGTGGCGGGCCATGCTCGGCACGCAGTTCGAATCGACTTCCTGCATCGAGGATGATGGCGATTGCTGCGTGGTCATGCTGCCCCTAAGCGGCACGCCGCTGCGGCGTTTCGATGCGGTCGTCATGCTCGGTGCCGACGCGGCCCACTTGCCGTTGCTTGCGGAAAGAGCGCCGGCCTTTGCGGGTCACGTGCGGCGGGAACTGGGCTTGAGCTCACGCGAGGTGCGGCAGCGCATGCAACTGCGCGAATTCGCCGAGCTGCTGAATGCCAATCCCGAGGTGGTTCTATGCTGGCAGGCGGTCCGCGACGGCGAACCCAATGCCGCGAGTCCCTGGATCGAGCGCCTGCGGCTTGTGCTTGAGCAGAATGGAAGATCCGGGTTGCCTGCGCACCACGTTGCCTTTCAGGAGCGGCGGCTGCGCGCAAGCCCGCCGCGCAAGCCATCGCCGTCCGCGCCGGAGCTGCTGCCGGGCGTGCTTTCCGCAACCGCCTACAACAGTCTCGTGGCCTGTCCCTACCAATTCTTCGCGACCCGCATGCTCGGGCTGGCCAGCCTGGAGGAATTGACCGAACTGCCGGAGAAGCGGGATTACGGCGGCTGGCTGCACGCGATCCTCAAGGCCTATCACGAGTCGATTCGCGACAATCCGGTTGACATCGCGGTGCGGGAGCGCCTCCTGCGCGATATTACCGACCAGGTCTTCCGCGATGCGCTGGTACCCGGGGCGGCTGCTCCCGGCGCCCTGGTGCTGGGGTATTACGCGCGCTGGCAAAAGGCCATTCCCGCCTACCTGGAATGGGCCGACGAGCGCGAGGCCAGCGGCTGGAGGTTTGCGCTCGGCGAACAGATGCTGGAAAGAGTGCTGGAGTGGGAAGGTGGCCAGATCCTCCTGCGCGGCCGCGTCGACCGCATCGATGAACACCCGGACGGATCGCGCGCCATCCTCGATTACAAGGCGCAAGGCGTGCAGGCGCTGCGGGAAACGCTGCGAGAGGGCGATGATCACCGCCTTGCGTTCTGCGCCGTGCTGTCGGAGGCGCCGGTAAGCTCCGGGCATCTCGTAGCGCTCGAGCCGAGCAGGAACAGGACGGGTGACGCGGCCGCGGAACATTTCATCGAATGGCAGGAACAGCTGGAGCGCAGGATCGTCAGTAGTTTGCAAGCCATCGGTGCCGGCGCGCCGTTGCCTGCGACGGGCGTCGAGCGCATCTGCATTCACTGCGACGTGCGCGGCTTGTGCCGGAAGGGAACATGGTGAGTGCGGCCGGGATGCCGGGCATGCCATTGGCCGCGCACTCCCATGAAGTCAACGGCGCAGCCGTCAGCGCCCGGGTATTCATCGAGCGCGCCTGCGACCCGGCTCGCACGGCGGTGGTCGAAGCCTGCGCGGGAAGCGGCAAAACCTGGCTGCTGGTGTCCCGGATGCTGCGCCTGCTGCTGGCCGGAGCCGAACCGTCGGAACTGCTGGCCATTACCTTCACCCGCAAGGCGGCGCGCGAAATGCGCGAGCGGCTGGTGCAGCTGCTGCGCGAGCTTGCATTGCAGCCCCCCGACCGGGCGGGCGCGCTGCTGATCGAGCGCGGCATCGACGCGGCGCATCTGCCTGCGCTGCTACCGGTCGCCCGCAAACTCTACGCGCGGATACTGGCCAGTCCGGCAGGCCTGTCCATCGACACCTTCCACAGCTGGTTCGCCATGTTGCTGCGGGCGGCGCCGCTGGCGTCGGGCGTGCCGAATGCCTTTACGCTGACGGAGAAAACTGGCGAGCTGCGCAGGGAAGCGCATCTCAGGTTCATGCAGTCACTCGACCAGTCCAAGCACGCCAGGCTGCGGCAGTCGCTATATTCCCTGTACGACCTGGCCGGCGACCGCGGCGCGAAGCGGCTGCTCGATGCCTTCATCGACAAGCGCGCCGAATGGTGGGCTGCCTGCGGCAATTTCGATGCCTTCGATGCTTTCGACGGCGAGGATGCTTCAGACACTTCAGACACTTCCCATGCATCTCGCCCTCTCATCTGGCTGCGCGAGTTATGCGGCAGGGACGGCACGGACGACGCACGCCAGGACCTGTGGCGCGACCATGCACTGCTGGCCCGGATTCTTGACGTGACCCGGATTCTTTCCGCCGGCGGCAAACGCAACAGGGAACGGGCGGAAGCCATCGCCGAGGCGCTCTCGGGAAGTGCGTCACCCGCAAACTTCAACCGGCTGCTCGCGCAGTTTTGCGACGAAAGGCGGCAGCCGCGCGGCAACGATCTGCGCAGCGCCAGCCTGCAGCTTGCGCTGCAGGAGCGCTTCGGTACGGATGGCACCACCGTCTTTCGGGATGAGTTCGCCGCGATCGCACGCGAGCTGCTTGCGCTGGAGCGGCGCGGCGCGGAACCCCGCGTGCTGGCAATGAACGTACGCCTGTTCGAAGTCGGATCGGCTTATCTTGCGCATTACCAGGCGGTGAAGGCGGAGCGACGGGTGCTCGACTTCAGCGACCTCGAATGGCATGCCTACCGGTTGCTGACCCACGAGGATCATGCCGCGCATCTGCAGAGCCGGCTCGATGCCCGCTATCGCCACATCCTGCTCGATGAATTCCAGGATACCAATCCGATGCAGTGGTGCATCCTGCGGACCTGGCTCGAGGCCTACGGTGGCGATGCAGAGCCACCGAGCGTGTTCATTGTGGGCGATCCGAAGCAATCCATTTACCGCTTCCGGCGCGCGGAGCCGCGCGTCTTCGATGCTGCGCGCGGCATGCTGGCGCAGCGCGGCGCCGATGTCCTGCGCACCAGCCAGACGCGACGCAATGCTGGCGAGATCATCGACGTCCTGAATGCCGTGTTTGCGGCCAATCCGATTCATGCCCCGCATACCACGCTGCGCGGCCAGGGCGGCGCCGTGTGGCGACTGCCGCTGGCGGGAAGCAGTGCCGCTTCTTCAGCGCCGTCCTCATCTTCATTTTGGATTCCGGCTTTGCGCGACCCGCTGGCCGATGGGCCGCAGGAGGATGAAGACCTGCGTCGGCTCGACGAGGGCGGGGCGGTGGCCGAAGCCATCCGTGCCGCGCTGCAGAGCACGGCACAGCGCACCGGCGGCCCGGTGCGCTGGTCGGACGCAATGGTGCTGGTAAGGCGACGCACGCACATCGGCGCCTATGAAAACGCATTCCGCATGGCCGGGATTCCTTTCCTGTCCGACCGGCGAGGCGGCCTTCTCGCATCGCTGGAAGCAGCCGACCTGATCGCGCTGCTCGGTTTTCTGACGATGCCCGGCGATAGCCGGGCGCTGGCGCACGCGCTGAAATCGCCGATCTTCGGCGCTACCGACCAGGATCTGATTCATCTTGCGCGAAGCGAGGCAGACCCGCGGCGTTACTGGTGGCCGCGGCTCCGTGCATGTGCCGCTAACGACCGCGCCGGCGCGTCTCCTGCGCTGCGGCGGGCCGCCGTGCTGCTGGGCGGCTGGCTTGAAGACGCCGCCCGGCTGCCATTGCATGAATTGCTGGACCGGATCGTCCACCAGGGAAAACTGGTGCAGCGCTATGCGCAGGCTGCGCATCCGGCGTTGCGCTCCCAGGTGATCGGCAACATCGAGGCATTCATCGAATTTGGCCTGCAATTCAATGCGGGAAACTATCCCAGCCTGCCGCGATTCCTCGACAGCTTGCGCCTGCAGCAGCAGGGAACCGAATCCGAGGGGCCCGTGGAAGCCGCGGTCGACAGCGCGCTCGATGCGGTCAGGATTTTCACGATACACGGCGCCAAGGGCCTGGAAGCGCCTGTCGTTGCATTGGTCGATGCCAATCACAGCGAACCGGCGCGGGATGATGCAGGCATCCTGTGCCGCTGGCCCCTGGATGCGGACTCTCCCGACCACTTCTCCTGCTACGGCCGCGTCGATGAACGCGGCGCCGCACGCGACGCCATGTTTGCCGAAGAAGACCGGCAACGCCGCCAGGAAGACTGGAACCTGCTGTATGTTGCCGCGACGCGCGCCAGCGAAATACTCATAGTCAGCGGCGTGGCCGCCGCGCGCGGCGCGATGGCAGACGGTTGCAATGAAGGGAGTTGGTACCACCGGTTTGGATTTGTGCCGGAAATCGATACAGGTCCTGCCATTGCAACAGGGAGCGGCGGATCCGGAAATGCGGAAGAGTTCCTGCTGTCCGTGTTCGATCCGGAGCCGGTTACGGAGCGACCCGCGAGACAAGTCGGCATCCGGCTTCGCAGTATGACCGAAGAAGCAAGGACGTTGAGTTCCCTGATGCAGCGGCTGACCGAAGTGCCTCAATGGCCTGTCCGGGTGCCGCCGCCAGAGCATCTTCCGGATTGGCTGGGCTGTGCGCCTGCCGCGGCAATGGCGGTGCATGCACGGGCCGAGCGCATACTTTCCGTTTCGTCGCTGGAACGCTACTTCAATCCTAAGCACTTTGTGTTTGCCCGCAATTCGCTTGAAATCATCGATGCGGGCGAATCGCTGCTGTGCGACCGTGTCGTTGTATTCAAAGACGAAGTCTGGATACTCGATTACCTGTGCGACTCGCCCGCAGGCCTCGATGGCAAAGAACATGGCAACGATGCATTGCACGGACGGTTCCGCAGTGCGATGCAGGCGCTCTTTCCCGACAAGGCCGTCAAGTTTGGGTCAATTACGGCGGATGGCTACCTGGTCCTGATCGAGGCGGCTTGAATACAGGAATCCATCTGGGACGCCGGCATGCCGGCGAGCGCCGGGTTCATCGATCGACAGGTTGCCGAGCCCCCGCCATCGATGTTTGTATCATTCGCCGCGTCGGCCCGCGCGCTGCTCCAGCATGCCGGCGATCTTTTCCAGCGGCAGCACCAGTTCGGCCGCGCCGATCTCCGCGGCGGCGCGCGGCATGCCGTACACCGCGCTGCTGGCCTGATCCTGCGTGATGGTCAGCATGCCCGAGCGGCGCATGGCCAGCAGGCCCTGTGCGCCGTCGCGGCCCATTCCGGTCAGCAGGATGCCGATGGCGGGTCCTTGCCAGTGCCGTGCCACGCAACGGAAAAAAACGTCCACCGAGGGCCGGTAGGGATAGTCGCGCGGATGGGCGCTGTAGTTCAGCTTGTGACTGCTGTCCATGACGAGATGGTCATTGGTCTTGGCCATGTAGATGCGGCCCCGTTCGAGCCGCATCTGCGGCTCGATCACCGTGATCGGCCGCTTGACTTGTTCTCCAAGCCATTTGGCGAAGCTGTCCGTGAAGTTCTCGTCGATGTGCTGCACGATGACCAGGGAGCAGTCTTCCGGCGGATTCCAGCGTCCGAGGATTTGTGCAAGCGCAACCGGCCCTCCGGTGGACGAACCGATGGCGACCAGGGTCCGGGGCTCGATATGAGCGTCCGGCAAAGTCCGCTCCATGGGCACCGCTCTCGCGGAAGAAGTCGTCTCGGCCGCGATCAGCTTGCCTATTGTCCGTATCTTGGCAAGCAGCGCACTGTCCGTGCCCGGCTTGCCGGTGATCACGGGCGTAGCGGTGACGTCGAGCGCGCCGGCGCCGAGCGCGCGGAACACCAGGCCGGTGGTGTCCTCCGGCGACGCGGTGACAAGCAGGATGGCGCAGGGCGTTTCCTGCATGATGCGGCGCGTGGTTTCCACTCCATCCATGCCCGGCATCAGCAGGTCCATCAGGATCAGGTCGGGGCGGGCCTGCCGGCAGAACTGGAGAGCCTGTTCGCCGTCGCGCGCCACCCAGATCACCTGGTGCTCGGCGTTCTGCGTGATCATCCTGCGCAGCGCCTCGCCGATCAGCACCACGTCGTTGACGATGGCGATCTTCATGCGCTCTCTCCGATCAGGTCGATCACCGCGTCGATCAGCGTCTCGTCGTGAAAACTGCCCTTGGCCAGGTAGTAGTCGGCGCCGGCCTCGATGCCGCGCGCGCGGTCTTCCGGCCGGTCCTTGTAGGACACGATCATCACCGGGATGCGCCTAAGCTGTTCATCCTTCTTGATCAGCACGACCAGTTCGATGCCGTCCATGCGCGGCATGTCGACATCGGTAATGACGAGATCGTAGCGCTGGCTGCGCACTGCGTTCCAGCCGTCCATGCCATCCACCGCGACATCGACATCATAGCCGCGCGAAACCAGCAGCTTGCGTTCCACCTCGCGCACCGTGAGCGAGTCGTCCACCACGAGCACGCGCCTGGCCGCGGAACGGGCTTTCTCCTGCAGGCCTTCGAGACGGCGCAGCGTGCCCGCCTGCGCAAGCCGGGCGATGCCCGTCATCACGTCGTCGATGTCGAGAATGAGCACTGGAGACCCATCGTCAAGCAGTGCAGCCGCCGACACCGATTTCATCTTGCCGAACATGCCCTCGATCGGCTGTACGGCAAGGCTGGCTTCCCCGCGTATCGCGTCGACCGCCAGCGCATGCCGCTGCTGCTGCGAACCGATGACGACCACCGGCAGCAGGCCATCCGCCATGCTGCCGTTTCCGACTTCCAGCAGCTGCGCGGCCGATACCAGGCCGACATGTTCGTTGCCGAGGGTGAAAAACTGCTTGTCTTCAAGAAGATGGATGTCTTCGCGGGCCACTCGCATGATGCGGTCGATCTTGGTCACCGGCACGGCATAGGCTTCGCCGCCTATATCGATGACGATCGCGCGCACAATCGATTGCGACAGCGGCAGGGTGATCGTGGTGCGGAAGCCCCTGCCGGGTTCGCTTTCCAGGCGTACCGTGCCGTTGAGTTGTCTCACGGTTACCTGGACCACATCGAGGCCCACACCGCGCCCCGATACCTGGCCCGCAGTGTCGCGCAGGCTGAATGCCGGCAGCAGCAGGAACTCGAGCAGTTCCGCGGCGCTTAACGCCGCAGCCATCGTTTCATTCGCCATGCGCCGCTCGATTATCTTGCCGCGGATCCTTTCGAGATCCACACCCTGGCCGTCATCGCTGACTACCACGGTCAGCATGCCGGCGCTATGCCTTGCCTCGAGCCGGATGACGCCTTGCGCCGGCTTGCCGGCTGCAAGGCGCGCCTCCGGCGTTTCCATGCCGTGATCAATCGCGTTGCGCAGGATCTGGTTAAGAGGGCTTTCCATGCGCGCCAGGATATCCCTGTCGACCATCGTGTCGAGTCCGGAAATTTCGAGCCGGACCTCCTTGCCCAGGCTGCGTCCGAGATCCCGCACCATGCGCGGAAATGCGCTCACACCGTCGCGGAAGGGGCGCATGCGCAACCCGAGAACTTCATCCAGCATCGCCTGGGAACCCCCGAGCAGCCGGCGCTCATAGGCTTCCAGCTCGGCGAGCTGCTCCACCAGCGCCTGGCGCAGCGGCTTGATGCGCTGGTGCACGGCAAGCCATCGTTCCCGTGCCAGCTCATCCATGTCGGATAGCGGCAGCGCTTCGCTGAACAGGTCGAAGGCCGCGCTCATGTCCTGTTGCTGCTTCTTCAGGCGCTGCATGGCTTGCAGGTTGGGGCGCAGCGCATGCGCCGCAACCCGCGACTCGCCTGCCAGCGATAGCAGGCGGTCGAAGCGGCGGGCATTGACTTTCATGAACTGCTCGTCCGCGGTTGCTGCCGGGTCCGGATCGGGCCAGGGCTGCGCTGCGCCGGACGGGGCCGCAGGTCCACTGTCCTGGGAGATCGCTGCCGCCGGCAGGGTGCCGACTTCGCCAACGTTCAAGCTTGCTCGTGACGGTGCGGGGGGAGCGGGCTGCGCCGATGGCGATGGCGGAGCAGGGGCAGGAGGCGCGGCGGCGTCGTTCAGTTTTTCCGGGTCCGCCGCTTCGTACAGGTTGACGAGAAGGCCGCCAATGTGGAGCTTGTTCTGCTCCAGCCAGCCAGGCGCTTCGTCCTCGCTCAGGGATGCAATGCGGGAAATAAGGTCGACGGCGGCAAGCAGGCGGTCCAGCCTTGCCTGGTTCAGCCGCAGCCGGCCTTTCTGCGCGCCGACGAAGCAGTCTTCCATCACGTGCGCGAGCCGCTCGACCGCTTCGAGATTAACAATGCGGGCCGCCCCCTTGAGAGAATGGGCAGCCCGCATCAAGACATCGAGAGTTGCCTTGTCTTCCGGATAGCGGTCGAGTGCGAGCAGGCCCGACGTCATTACCTGCACCTGTCCCTCGGCCTCGCTGCGAAACAGCGCCACCAGCGACATGCCGCTGTAGTCGTCGTTCGTGCCGCCGGTCATCGCAGTGCTCCGTTAAGCTGGTGGCCGATCAGTTCTTCATCGAGGCAGCCGATGCGCCGTTCATCGAGAACAAGCAGGCCGCGCATGTAGCGGTGCCGCGACTCGGCCAGCGTCGCCGGCAGCGGCCGCAGCTGATTGGAAGCATGGCGGTGCATGCCTTGCAAGTCGTCCACCGGCAGGGCGAATGCCTGCCGGCCGAACTGCATCAGCAACAGGCGCGGGTAGACCCGCTGGCCGGGTTGGGCCGCCGGCTCCTCGTCCGCAATGCCGAGCAGCGCGGCGAGCGACATGCAGGGATAGATGCGTCCCTGTATGCCGACGACGCCCAGCAACGGGCCCGCGCTCCTGTGGGGCAGTCGATGCGGTGCCCGCGGATCCGCTACCGCCAGCGCGAGGCGTGTCGGCAAGGCGAGCCACTCGCTGCCGATGCGAAATATCAGGGCCGACTGGTCGGAGCGTCTGTCCTCCTCCTGCGGCCGGGCAAAGATGTCGGCCCATTCCTGCAGATAGGCTTGCGACAGCGGCCGTTGCATGACCTGGGCAGCGGCGGACGAATACACCCCGCAATGGCGACAGTGGCCGTGTTCGCCCAACAGTTCGCAGCTATGGTCGCCGCGCACGCCGATGCGGTTCCAGCAATCCGCATGCGGATTGTTCATGGCGTGATCGTTCATGGTTTGCCTCGCACGCCGGACTGGCGCTGAAACACGCGATCGGCCCGTTGCTTCAGCTGCCTGGCAGCTGCCGCATCGCCATCCCGCTCGGCGAGCAGGGCGAGATGGCACAAGGCTTCGTAATGGTCGGGGTCGAGATAGACCGCGCGCCGCAGGTGTTCGGCCGCCGCCGCGTCTTTGCGCTGCTGATCGAGGAGCAGTCCCAGCATGAAATAAGCCTCGGCGCAGTCGGATGCCGTCCGCAGGCATTGCCTGTAGAGTTCCTCGGCCTCCTGGTGTTTCCCGGCGTCGGCTGTTTCACGGGCGCGGCGCAGGCCCTCTTCGAGGCCGGCATGCGGTTTCGCCGACGACGGGGCGGCATGGAGCTCGCCTGGAGTGCGCGGGGGGCGTGGCGGTGACGATGGCGGGGACGAATGTTTCCGTGCATTGCGCATCGGCGGAATCGCCCGCGCTGCCGCAGCCGTTGCAGTAGCTCCCGATGCAGGGGCCGACGCTGCCTTGGTCAGTGCAAACGCCTTGGGGAACGGCGCCGCGGCGAAGCCGAACTGAATGAAGGCGTTGGTTTCCGCGTAGCCGGATAGCAGCAGGCCGTCGTCGCGCAGCAGTGCCCTTAGTTTGGCCGCGGCATTGCGCTGCGTGGCTTCATCGAAATAAATCAGGAGATTGCGACAGAAGATGATGTCGTACTTTTCCGCCTGCGCCGTCTCCTCCAGCCTGAAGAGGCTGGCGCAGCGAAAACGTACCGCGCTGCGGATTTCCTCGCGCAGTTCATAGGCCTGGTGGCCATGATCGCCGCGGTCGAGCCGGCGAAAATAGGTGTCGCGGAACGCCAGGTCCCTGGTGCGGAACGCATTGCGGTAATACACGCCGCGCCGGGCGCGTTCGATTGCACCCCGGCTCACATCGATTGCATCGAGAATCGCCTCGTCGGGTGCGATGCCTGCCTCGGCCAGGGAAATCGCCATCGAAAACGGTTCTTCCCCGGTGGCGCAGGGTACGCTTAGCAGCCGCACCGGACGGCGGCCCTTGCGAATCAGCTGCGCAGTGAATGCCGTCGCCGCGGCAAATGCGTCGGCATCGCGAAAGAACCAGGTTTCCGGCACCACGACCTGATCGATCAGCGCCGACAATTCCTGCTCGTCGCTCAGTGCGCGAAGCGCGTATGCGCTCGGCTCGCCATTGCCAATCTCGCGCATGCGGCGGCGCACGGCATGATCGATTGCGTCCCGCGCAAGCGTCATTCCGGTCTCCAGCCTCAGGCGGTTGTACAGGGCATGCATCATGTGGCCGCGTCTCCGCTGTCGGGGAACAGGACGGCGCGCACGTCGTCGGTGAGCAGATGTTCCGGGGTAATGACTTGCACGATGCGCTCGCCGTGAGTGACCACCTTCCCAAGGTAGGGAGCACTTTCATTGGCAACGCCGGCGTCGCGCAGTTGCGCCGGATCGATGGATGCCATTCCTTCCACGCCTTCCGCAATCAGGCCCAGCAGATGGAGCGGCCGGTGCACATGCCCGTCGCGCCGTGCATATTCGATCAGCAGGATGCGGGTGTCGAAGCGGGCGGCGTGTTCACGCCCGCAAGCCAGCCGGCACAGATCGATCACCGGAACGGACTGCCCATGAAGATTCATCAGGCCGGCCACGAAAGAGGGCGCCTGCGGCAAGGACTTCAGTTCCATCAGCGGCAACACGCGCACGAGACCGGCAGCGGCCAACGCATAGCGGTCCTTGTCGAGATGGAAAATCAGAAACTGCATGACGCCTTTATCGATGGTTTTGTGGTTGACCGAGCTCCGGCGGGCGTGTCGTGCCGGCGCTTTCGTGCATGCCGGACTCTAAATGTTGACCGCAAAGCTCGACACGCCGGCCTGCAGGTCCTTCGCCGCATACTGCAATTGCTGTACGGCTTCGCTGGTGGCCTTCAATGCATCGACCGCCTGCTGCGTGGCATCGTTCAACTGCGTCATCGTTTCGCTGATCTGCGAGGCGCCCACCGCCTGCGACTGCATGCCTTCGAGCACCATGTCGAACCGGGGCGGCAGCTTCTGCACCTGCTCCACCACCACCGTCAGCCCGTCGCTGACCTGGCGGGCCTCTTCGACGCTGCGCCGGATATCTTCGGAAAATTTGTCCATGCCCATCACGCTGGCCGATACCGCGGACTGCATCTCCTTGAGCATCTGCTCGATGTCCCAGGTCGCGACCGATGTCTGATCGGCCAGGCGGCGGATTTCCGTGGCCACGACCGAAAACCCGCGGCCGGCTTCTCCGGCTTTCTCGGCTTCGATTGCGGCATTGAGGGAGAGGATATTGGTTTGATCGGCAACCTTGGTGATGGTCGTAAGGACCGCGTTGATGTTGCTTGCCTTCTCCGACAACGCGGCCAGTTTGGCGTTGATGGAGTCGGTCGCGCTGACCATGCGTTGCATGCTGTGGTCCATGCGGCGAAGGTTGCCGAGCGCGTCGGACGTGGCGGATGTTGTATCTTCGGCAACCTGATTGACTTCCTGCATCGCCTTGACAAGTTGCGCGGTGTTGGCGGAAATCTCCTTGGTTGTGCTCAGCACTTCAATGCTGGTTTGCGCCTGCTCGACGCCGGTCGATTCCTGCTGGCGGGCGGAAGCTGCAATTTCGGTGGTGGAAGTGGCGACCTGGATGCCGGCCTTCTGTACCCGATCGAGCAACAGGCGCAAATTGTCGAACATGGTCGCCAGTCCGGTTCCCAGGCGGCCGATGGCATCGTCGCCGCTGACCGTCACGCGGCCGGTCAGGTCGCCGCTGGTCGCGCGCGACACCACGTCCAGCAGCAGGTCGACCTTGCGTTTCAGTTCATCGGTCGACTGCCTTTCGCGCGCCTGCGTGTCCTGGAGGGTTTGCGCCATCAGATTGAATTGGGCAGTGACCTGACCCAGGTCATCCCGGCTGAGGACGTCGGCGCGTGCCGACGGATCGCCGCCAGCCATGCGGCTCAGCGCCGCGGTGAGGTGGCCAAGCGGCCGCAGGATGGAGCGCGCCAGGGAGACGGCGATCAGCAGCGCTATCAGCACCGCGGAGAGTCCGCCGAGCGTCAGAAGCAGCAGCATGTTTTGGCGCGCGTCGTTTGCCTGCGACGCACGCTCCGTCAGCAGGCGATTTTCTTCCGCATTGAATTCGGACAGCAACTCATGCACCGTGGCCACATCCGTAAAGCCGGTAATGATCAGGGGGTCGCGCGAAAGCTGATCCAGCGCCCCTGGCGCTGATGGCATGTTCCGTCGCTTGTCAATCATCGGCTGAACGATGTTTTTCAGCCAATTGTTGAGCAGGGGCTCAATCTTTCGCAGGCGATCCTGCTGCACGGGATTGTCTGCCGACAGAGTCTTCAACTGCGCAAGGTGCGCACGCATCGCGTTTTCGCTTTCACCGACTGACTGGAGCGATTTTTCGTTTCCCGTCAGGACATAGCCGCGGAACTGCGCCTGTATATCGCGGACGTCCGCTTCGAGTCCGTTGCTTTGCAGCAGAAGCTGCAAGGTATGCCGATCCCAGCGGTTGGCCGTGGTCAGCTGGGTAAAGTTGTAGAAGGCGGTGAGAAGAAGTACAAGAAGCAGTGCAACGATGGCGCCGAATCCGGCATAGAGCTTTTTCTGAATACTCAAATCTTTAAACATGAACTCTCCTGGCGACACTTGCACTTGATTTCATGCCTGCCGGTGCAATGGCATCGGTCGGGTACTTCGCATGAAATGTGGCAAGTGTAGCCTGAAGTGCGCCGGTATTGAAAAACGCGGCGGGAAGCGGATGATTCGTGTGGAGCGGAGGAGGATCGAACTCCCGACCTTCGCATTGCGAACGCGACGCTCTCCCAGCTGAGCTACCGCCCCATGCAATGCATTTTATGAACCGGCATCGGAAGAGGCAAGGAGGCCAAACAGGACCCGACCGGATGCGAAACGGTCTTATCGTGCCTTGCGAAGGCAGAGAATTCAGGAATGTCCTTAAAAAGGAACTCCAAGTAATTGAATCTATTGACTGAAATTCGTCAAGCCTACTATAGTTGCGGAATGATTTCCGAATTTCATCAACTTTCTGAAAAAATCGAGCAGCTTGCGGAGCTGACCGGATCGCTGCGTCGTGAAAACGCCGAGCTGCGCGCATCGCTTGCTGCGGCGACGGCCGAGAATGCCGATCTCTCCAGGCGCATCGAGGAAGCATATCAGCGTGTCTCCGCGCTGCTGGAGCAGATTCCGGCTGCTGATGAAGCCAACGAGGAGACAGCGTGAT
This sequence comes from Noviherbaspirillum album, assembly GCF_035916955.1. Classification (NCBI taxonomy): domain Bacteria; kingdom Pseudomonadati; phylum Pseudomonadota; class Betaproteobacteria; order Burkholderiales; family Oxalobacteraceae; genus Noviherbaspirillum; species Noviherbaspirillum album. The sequence continues at coordinate 296,000 of NZ_JAWIIV010000003.1, forward strand.
CCAGGTCGACGTTACCATCATGGGCCAGCCGTACAAGCTGGCATGCAGGGAAGGCGAAGAAACCGCATTGCGGCAGGCGGTCGATTACCTCGATCAGAAAATGTGCATGATCCGCGACGCAGGCAAGATCAAGGGCACAGACCGCATCGCGGTCATGGCCGCGCTTGGTATTGCAGCCGAGTTCCTCACGACGAAAACCGAAGAGGGACCTTTTGCCGACATGACAGTGGCCGATGTCAAGCAGAAAATTGCCGCGATGCATACGGTGCTCGATGCAGCGCTTGCGCCGCAGGAAACTCTGTTTTAGTTCCATAAAAACATCAGGAATATTTTCATTCAAACCTTTGACAGCAGGCTCGATTCGAGTAAACTTAAATCTCCTGCCGTGTTCGCGATTGCCATATATTCCTTGAACCATTTATGAGCATAGGTTGCGGAATTTCGTTCGATGGGCGTGATCGTCGCTAGTCCGATGAACCCGAAATTGAGCTAACTGTGACCACCTTGAACCGCTAGGTTCGGGATGCCGGCAAAGACGGCACAGGCGGGGCTTAATACCGAGGCGGCTGCATGAAGATGCAGCCGCTTTTTTGTGCGCGTCGCATTTGTTCGCTGCTTCCGACAGTCGTTGGCGGCATGACGCGTTCGTGTGGTGCCACTGATCTGCGAGAGATGAACAAGCAATACTGGTTGATGAAATCCGAACCCGATGAGGTGAGCATCGATGACGCCCTGGCCGCACCCGGCGGCTTGGTGCCGTGGGTAGGCGTTCGCAATTATCAGGCACGCAACTTCATGCGCGATGCGATGCGCATCGGCGACGGCGTGCTGTTCTATCACTCGAGCTGCGCGGAACCGGGCATTGCGGGATTGGCGGAAGTGGCCAGCACGCCATATCCGGACCCGACCCAGTTCGATCCAGCCAGCAAATATCACGACCCGAAGTCCAGCCCGGAAAATCCGCGCTGGCTGCTGGTCGATGTGCGAGCCACCCGCAAGACGCGGCTGATGGCGCTGCCGGAAATGCGGAGTCTTCCCGACCTCGCCGAGATGCAGATCCTCAAGCGCGGCAACCGGCTTTCCATCACTCCCGTATCCGCTTTCGAGTGGCGGTGTATCATCGACCGCATTTCAAAATAATTAGAAAGAACCGGATGGACATTTCGCTGATTGCGGCGTTGCTGGCGCTTGGGGCGGCAGTGGGTTACGCTGCCGGCTTGCTGGGCATTGGCGGCGGCATGCTGCTGGTGCCGTTCATGACCATGGTGCTCACCGCAAGGAATTTTCCGGAGGAGCATATCGTCCATATGGCGATTGCGACCTCGCTGGCCACCATCATGTTCACATCCATCTCATCGGTGCGTGCGCATCATGCGCGCGGCGCAGTGCTGTGGAACGTAGTCAAGCTGCTGGCGCCGGGCATCCTGATCGGTTCGTGGATAGGGCCATGGATAGGCGCACAGCTGGACTCCGAGGCGCTGGCGATGTCGTTCGCTATCTTCGTAGCCTTTTCCGCCACCCAGATGCTGCTCGACAAGAAGCCTGCCGCATCGCGCGACTTGCCCAAGCCTCCGGGAATGTTCGCAGCGGGAGGCGTCATTGGCGTGCTGGCGGGACTGGTCGGGGCGGGAGGCGGCTTCGTTTCCGTGCCTTTCATGACCTGGTGCAACGTGAAGATTCATAACGCGGTAGCCACCAGCGCCGCCTTGGGCTTTCCGATCGCGCTCGCCGGCACTCTGTCGAACATCTACTATGGCCTCAACGAACCCGATCTGCCGAGCGGCTCGCTGGGCTACATCTATCTGCCGGCATTGCTGGTGATTTCCCTGGCGAGCGTGACGACGGCGCCGCTGGGCGCAAGGACCGCGCACAAGCTGCCGGTGAAATCGCTCAAGAGAGTGTTCGCCATCATTCTGTATGTACTGGCGGCCTACATGCTCTACAAGGCCTTCGACTGAGCATTTGCCCAGGCTAAACGGGCGCATGCCGCAGTGGCGCTGCGCCCGGCCCGCTCGATCTGATCAGCCGTCCCTGAACTGGTCGCGCAGCATATTTTTCTGCACCTTACCCATGGTGTTGCGCGGCAGGTCATGGACGAAAACCACACGCTTGGGCACCTTGAAGTTCGCGATCTTCGATTTCAGTTCATTGATGATGTCTTGCTCGGTGAGCGCATTGTCGGTCTTGGTGACCACGACCGCGGTGACGGCCTCGCCGAAATCGGGATGCGGAATGCCGATGACCGCCGATTCCACCACGCCTTCCATTTCATCGATGAAGGATTCCACTTCCTTCGGATAGACGTTGTAGCCGCCGGAAATGATCAGGTCCTTGCTGCGGCCGAGGATGCTGAGGTAACCGCGCGCATCGAAACGGCCGACATCGCCGGTCTTGAAGTAGCCGTCGGCGGTAAATTCTTCCGCCGTCTTTTCCGGCATGCGCCAGTAGCCGGAAAAGACATTCGGGCCTTTTACCTGGATGTCGCCGACCTCGTCCACGCCGCATGGCGTGCCATCGCCCTTGACCACGCGCACCGATACGCCCGGCAGGGGCAGTCCCACCGTGCCGCCGATGCGCTCGCCGTCATACGGGTTCGATACCAGCATTGCGGTCTCGCTCATGCCGTAGCGTTCCAGGATCGTATGTCCGGTGCGTTCCCTGAACTGGTTGAAGGTATCCGTCAGCAGGGGCGCGGAGCCCGAGACAAACAACCGCATGTTGGCGCATAGATCCTTGTCGAAGCTTGGCTCGGCGACCAGCCGGACATAGTAGGTCGGCACGCCCATGAAGACGCTTGCGCGCGGCAGGCAGCGCAGCACTTCGGCGGTGTCGAAGCGCGGAAGGAAAATCATCTTGCTGCCATTGAGCAGCGCGCCATGCGAAGCCACGAACAGGCCATGCACATGGAACAGCGGCAGCGCATGCAGCAGCACGTCGCCCGGCTGCCAGCGCCAGGCTTCCTGCAGGACCAGCGCATTCGAGCTCAGGTTTTCATGGCTCAGCATCGCTCCCTTGCTGCGGCCGGTCGTGCCCGAGGTGTAGAGGATGGCGGCCAGATCGCCAGGTGCGCTGTCCACCGTTTCGAAGCTGCTCGACTGCAGCGCGGCGCGCACCAGCAGCGACCCGGTGCGATCGTCGCCCAGCGTGAAGACATGCTTCGTCCCGCTGGCAAATGCAATCTGCGAAATCCAGCCGAAGTTCTGCGGCGAGCATACGACTACCTCGGGCTGGGCATTGTCGATGAAGTAAGCCATTTCCGCGGCGCGATACGCGATGTTCAGCGGCAGGTACACGTAGCCGGCGCGAACCGTGGCCAGATACAGGATCAGCGCTTCCGGCGACTTCTCCACCTGGACCGCGACGCGTGCACCCTTTTCCAGCTTCAGCCCCTTGAGCAGGTTGGCCATCTTCGCGCTGGCGCGGTCGATGTCGTTCCATGAATAGTACAGGCCTTCATGCGTCTCGATGCAGCAGGCAGTGCGGTCGTCCGGAAAGCGGCTCTCGAAAAGGGCATACAGGTTGGCGTTCATTATTGTCATAGTCCTTTGAAATCGGGTTTGCGTTTTTCGAGGAAGCTCGCGATGCCCTCGCGGTAGTCCTGTGAATCGAGCAGGGCAAACGCGGCTTGCATCTCCTGTTCGCTGAGCGGGACCGGCGACGACAGCCTGCGCGCCAGCACCTTGTTCATGCGAGCGGCGAGCGGGGCACCTTGTGCGATGCGGCGCGCCGCTTCCATCGCGGCGGCGGGAACGTCTTCGGCTAGCCGGCTGATCAGGCCCTTTTCCTTCGCTTCCGCGGCGTCGAAGACGCGTCCCTCGAGCAGGATTTCCAGTGCCGCTGCCTTGCCGATCAGGTTCAGCAGGTGCTGCATTTCTCCCGGCGCGAGAGCAAAACCGAGGCGGTTGATCGGAATGCCGAAGCGCGCCTGCGGCGACGCGATGCGAATATCGCAGGCCGAGGCGATCTCCAGCCCGCCGCCGACGCAGACGCCCTCGATTGCGGCAATGGTGGGATGCCGGCATTCGGCAATCGCCGTCAGTGCCTTGCCGATGAGTTCGGTATGGTATTCGACGCCTTGTTCGAGCGTGCCGCGAATGGCGGCAAATTCCTCGATGTCGGCACCGGCGGCAAAGTTGCCGTCCTCGCCGCCGACCACGATGCAGCGCAGCGTGTCGTCGGCGGATGCCTCGCTAAAGACCTCGCGCAGCCTTTTCCACATGGCGACGTCGACCGCGTTGAGCTTGCCGGGATTTGACAGCCAGACCCGGGCGAGCTGGCCGTCCCGTTCAATGCGAATGTCCGACATGTGCGTTCAGGCGCGGTGCCTGCGATAGGTGATGAACAGGGCGACGATGCCGAATGCCACCATCGGCAGTGACAGCATCTGGCCGGCGGAAATGGTCAGCCCGGCAAAGTGAACCTCATAGTCGGGCGTGCGGAAATACTCGGTGCAGAAGCGCGCGACACCGTACCCGCCGACAAACAGGGCGCCGACCGCCAGCGGAGGACGCTGCTTTCGCGCATAGATCCACACGATGATGAACAGCAGCAGCCCATCCACCAGCGCCTGGTAGATCGGCGAGGGATGGCGCGGAATGGCATCGACGTTGGGCCAGATCATGGCCCAGGGCAGCGACGGGTCTGCGGGACGGCCGGGGAGCTCCGCATTGATGAAGTTGCCGATCCGGCCGGCGGCATAGCCGAGGGGCACCATCGGCGCGATGAAGTCGTACACCGCCACGGTGCTGCGGCCCGTTTTCCGCGCCCACAGCGCCATCGCCAGCAGCACGCCGATGAAGCCGCCATGGAAGGACATGCCGCCTTTCCAGACGGCGAAGATCTGCAACGGATTCGAAAGGTAGTAGCCGGGCTGGTAGAACAGCACTTCGCCGAGCCGCCCGCCGATGATGACGCCGAGCACGCCGTAGAACAGCATGTCGTCCAGGTTTTCAGGCTTCCATCCGGCCGCGGCCATGTGCGGCTGGCGCGCGCGCATGCGGCCCAGCACCAGGAATTGCACGAATGCCGCTAGATACATCAATCCATACCAGTGAACGGACAGCGGTCCGATGGAAAATGCGATCGGGTCGGGAAGCGGGTGTGTCAGCATCTATTTCTTTCTTCGCAGGAGTTCAAGGAAGGTCCGCAGGACCGGGGACCGATTGTCGCGGCGCCATGCAAGCCCGGTCTCGATCGACACGGCTTTCTCGGACAGCCGATGGTATTCCACCCCGGGGCGTTGCAGGTTCGACACGGATTGTGGCACAAGAGCAATGCCCATGCCGGCCGACACCAGGCCAACGATAGTTTGCATCTGTATCGCTTCCTGCCCGATGCGGGGTGTCAATCCTACATCACGGAAACATCCAAGAATGGCATCGTGGAAAGCCGGTGCAATACGCCTTGGAAAGATGATCAGGGGCATATCCGCGACCTCCTGCAAATGGATGGTCTTGCGTTGGCGAAGGCTTCGCAGCCCTTGCGGGGCCGCCAGTACCAGCGGCTCCGAAAATACGGCGAGATAGTCCAGTTCCAGGCGCGCCTTGTCATGCAGGGGCGGAATCAGCAGCCCGGCATCGATGCGGCCCTGCATCAGGTCTTCCACTTGCACATCGGTAGTCGCTTCGCGCAGGTCGATATGTACCTGCGGATGACGCTCGCGGAATTCCCGCAGCAAGGGCGGCAGCACGCTGTAGTCTGCGGTGGAGACAAAGGACAGCGACAGCATGCCGGATTCGCCGGATGCTGCGCGCCGCGCCAGGTCGGGCAGGGCGGCAGTCTGCTGCAGGATGCGGCGCGCTTCGGGCAGCAGCGCCTCTCCGGCCGGCGTCAGGGCGACGCTGCGCCGGGTCCGTTCGAACAGGGACGTGCCAAGGGCCGCTTCCAGCGCCTGTATCGTCTGGGACAGCGGCGGCTGCGTCATGTGCAGGCGGGCGGCGGCCCGGCCGAAGTGGTTTTCCTCGGCCACGGCGATGAAATAGCGCAACTGGCGCAGTTCGATATTCATATGCAATTCGACTCAATGAGGAATGAATCATATATTTGACACGCGCATGTGGGCAAGGCACTCTAGCGGTCCCTGCCGCGCTTCCTTGCGAGAGTCCGTGACTTCGATAGTCAAAGACTTCACTTGGGAGAAGCGAGCTGCCTTTTTGCAATATTGGAGACGAGCATGCCTCAGTACCGTTCCCGCACCACCACCCACGGCCGCAACATGGCCGGCGCACGCGCTCTCTGGCGCGCCACCGGCATGAAGGACGGCGACTTTGAAAAACCGATCATCGCCGTGGTCAATTCCTTCACCCAATTCGTGCCCGGCCACGTGCACCTGAAGGATCTGGGGCAGATGGTGGCGCGCGAAATCGAAGCGGCGGGTGGCGTCGCCAAGGAATTCAATACGATCGCGGTCGACGACGGCATCGCCATGGGTCACGGAGGCATGCTGTATTCGCTGCCTTCGCGCGAACTGATCGCCGATTCGGTCGAGTACATGGTCAATGCCCATTGCGCCGACGCGATGGTCTGCATTTCCAACTGCGACAAGATCACGCCCGGCATGCTGATGGCCGCGATGCGCCTGAACATTCCGGTGGTGTTCGTCTCCGGCGGTCCGATGGAAGCCGGCAAGGTTATCGAAGCGCTGCACGGCAAGCAGGAAGGCACCCAGAAAATCATCAAGGTCGACCTGATTGATGCCATGATCCAGGCCGGCGATCCGAAGGTATCGGATGCCCAGGTCGCCAACATCGAACGCTCGGCCTGCCCGACCTGCGGCTCCTGCTCCGGCATGTTCACCGCGAACTCGATGAACTGCCTGACCGAAGCGCTGGGCCTTTCGCTGCCCGGGAACGGCACCATCGTCGCCACCCACGCCGACCGCAAGGAACTGTTCCTGAAAGCCGGCCGCCTGGTGGTCGAGCTTGCCAAGCGCTACTACGAACAGGACGACGCCTCGGCCCTGCCGCGCAACATCGCCACCAAGACCGCGTTCGAGAATGCGATGGCGCTGGATGTGTCGATGGGCGGTTCCACCAACACCGTGCTGCACCTGCTGGCCGCGGCGCAGGAAGCCGGCGTCGATTTCACCATGGCCGACATCGACCGCATCTCGCGCAAGGTGCCCTGCCTGTGCAAGGTGGCGCCGGCGACGCAGGATTACCATATCGAGGACGTGCATCGCGCCGGCGGCATCGTCGCCATTCTCGGCGAGCTTGATCGCGCCGGCCTGCTCGACACCTCGGTGCCGACCGTGCACAGCAAGACCATGGCCGAGTCGATCGCCAAGCACGACATCATGTTGAACAAGGACGCCGCGGTGCAGCAGCGCTTCCTGGCCGCGCCGGGCGGCGTGCCGACCCAGGTTGCATTCTCCCAGGACAAGCGTTTCGACAAGCTCGATGACGACCGGGCGCACGGCTGCATCCGCGACCTGGAGCATGCGTATTCCAAGGATGGCGGCCTTGCGGTTCTGTACGGGAACATCGCCGAAAAGGGCTGCATCGTCAAGACCGCTGGGGTCGATGAAAGCATTCTGAAGTTCACTGGCAAGGCGCGCGTGTTTGAGAGCCAGGACGCGGCCGTCGAAGCGATTCTCGGAGACGTAGTCAAGGAAGGCGAAGTCGTCATCATTCGCTATGAGGGTCCGAAGGGCGGCCCTGGCATGCAGGAGATGCTGTATCCGACTTCGTACATCAAGTCCAAGGGGCTCGGCAAGAAGTGCGCGCTGTTCACCGATGGCCGCTTCTCCGGCGGCTCGTCGGGCCTGGTGATCGGCCACGCTTCGCCGGAAGCTGCGGAAGGCGGCGCGATCGGTCTCGTCAATGACGGCGACACCATCGAGATCGACATCCCCGAGCGCCGCATCCATCTCGCCATCAGCGATGCCGAACTGGCGCAGCGCCGCGCCGCGATGGAAGCGAAGGGCGACAAGGCCTGGAAGCCGGAGAACCGCGAGCGCGTGGTGTCGCAAGCCTTGCAGGCTTATGCGGCGCTGGCCACATCGGCCGACCGCGGCGCAGTACGCGATCTGGCGCAGCTCAAGCGCTGATGCGCAACGGATAGGCAGGCTGCAAGTCAGCAAGACGAAAGGGGCGCAGAAGCGCCCCTTTTTATTTGCCTGCTGGCTGCGAATCCGCCCCGGCTTTTACTTTTTGAACGCTTTGTCGATGCGTTCCTGGCGTGCCTTGTCCTGCTGCCTGTTTGCCTTGCGCTTGTCGAGTCCGAGCATGCGCTCGATGAATTCGAACCAGACGAATGCCACCAGCAGCAGGCCGGCGATCCACCACCATGACAGTTCGGCGAATGGTCCGATCTCGAAGTAACGGAGGGCGGATAATAAAACAATGGCAATGATGATCGGCATGGCGGAGTCCTTTCCTGCAGGATATTGCGAAAGAGTGTAACGGTCAACCGATGCCGTCAACCCGTTTTCCCGATGCTGCGTTTGCATCAATACGCATTACTGGTTCTGCATTACATGATCCGAAATGAAACGCAGTAAAATGGTGCGGCTTTTTCAACTGGAGATATGAATGAAAGCTTCTTTGTTGGTGTTGTTGGCGGCAGGTGCTTTGGTTTCGAACGCTGCGCTGGCGAATGCGGATCTGGCGAAAGCGAAGAATTGCATGGCATGCCACGCGATGGGTAACAAGGTGGTTGGTCCTTCCTACAAGGACATCGCTGCGAAATACGCGGGACAGAAGGATGCCGAGGACAAGCTGGTCCAGAAAGTCATCAAGGGTGGCGCGGGAGTCTGGGGCGCGGTGCCGATGCCGGCGAATGCCCAGGTCAGCGAGGCCGAGTCCCGCACGCTGGTGAAGTGGATCCTGTCGCAAAAATAAGCAACGCCATTCCAGCTGCAGATCAAGCGCCCGGAAGGGCGCTTTTTTATTGCCCTTTGCACTCTGCATCGCCCGCGCCAAAGACCAGGCGGCGTAAAAAAGCCCGGTCCTCGGACCGGGCTTTCGAGAGGCAGGAAAGCTTACTTGACGACAGCAACCTGTTCGCGCTTGCCACCCTTGTAGGTGTAGAGCGTCAGCGTGCCGTCCTTGATGTCGCCCTTCGGGTCGAACACGATGTTGCCGGTCACGCCCTTGTAGTTGATCTTCTGCAGTTCGGGCAGGTACTTCGCCGGAT